>JACJZV010000001.1:367637-735275 GCA_020635395.1 Flavobacteriales bacterium | reverse complement strand
CCCTAAATTCAAATTATACTGTATTATTGAGTCGCATCCTGCCTCTGAATTTAATGTATCAAAGAAAACCCCAGAATTTCTCCAATAACGCAAACCATTGTCTGGGCTAAAACTATCGCAAGCTGTCACAGACACGCTATTAATTGTCTTGTTTGCAATGACTAAATCCCATATAATTATTGAATCGCACCCCTGTTGGTTATTGTAAAAGTAGCTATATCTGCCTGATTGTGTTAAAAATCTGGAACCATCTAAAGACAAAAGTGAATCACAAGCAATTAATGTGTCGACAGAAAAGTTTGACACTATCAAATCAAGTTCAATGTTGATTATGGAATCGCAACCAATATCATTTCTTATGGTGTCGTTGTAGTTACCCGATGAAAACCAAACCTGTTTGCAGCTAGGAGAAATAAAAGAGTCACATGCTGTTATTGTAATCGTGTCGTACGTATCAATGCAAACTTCATTCAATCTCCATAATTGATATTTTTCATTTAGTTTGGTACCCTTCAAATACAAATTGTTTTTATAAACCGCAAGAGGAAATGATCCAGACCTAGATCCCTCATCCAATTCAAAAACCAAATTTGTTCCATTAGACGTTCCATCCGTTACCCATAGTTCTAAACCATGTATGTCATCGTAGGCACCAAAATAAACCTTATCCTTAAATAAAATCATCTTCTGTACTGCCGAAGAGCCTCTTCTGGTAGGTATTTCAGTGTAAATATCTTTCAACAGAAATGTTCCCGTATCAGTGCCATCCGTTCTCCATAGTTCATATCCAAAATCTGGGTGGTAAGCATTGAAGTAAAGAATATGATTATGGTGAAATAGCAAATAGGGTAAAGAAGAATCTTTCCCAGGATTTATGTCTTTGACAATTGACGTTCCAGTTTCTGTACCATCAGATTTCCATAATTCATAGCCATGTATTGAGTCATCCAAAACAAAATAAACACAACTATCCATTGCCATCATAATTGAAACGCTCCAATATTTGGTTGAGGAACTACCTGGAGTTATATCTTTAATCAATCTTGTTCCTGAATCGGTGCCATTGCTGCACCATAGTTCTAAACCAGATACACTGTCTCTTGCAAAAAAGAAAACTCTGGATCCCATTTTTTCAATTTTTGCGATGTCCGACCCCCGAACTCCCGGAAATATGTCCTTTAAAATATGAGTTCCTGTATCCGTACCATCACTTCTCCACAACTCCCTTCCGCTGGCAGCCTCTAAAGCTGTAAACAGAAGAATCCCGTTCAAATCTATGAGGTGTTGAGGAACTGAGGATTTGGTATTCTGATATATATCTTTGACCAATACGGTTCCAGTATCCGTACCATCAGTCTTCCAAAGCTCTGTTCCAACAGATGAATTGGCCGAAAAAAAAATTTGATTTCCCACCTCAGTTATATACTGTGGTAATGAAGAATTTTCACCAAGAGAAATATCTTTAATCAATTTTGTTCCTATTTCCGTTCCGTCCGTTTTACATATCTCGATTCCAAACGAATCAACGTTCGCCTGAAAATAATATTCCCCAGATTTCGCAAGCACCCCATTTTGGGCTTCTATTGTATAATCAGCATAAGGAAAACCACTCCCCTGACCTGATAGAAGGTCTTTTAGAATATGAGTCCCCGTGTCTGTCCCATTAGAGATATATAATTCCGAACCATGGTCACCATCGTTTGCAATAAAAATCATTTTATCTTTAACAATTTGAACACTTTGCAGTTCAGGATTAGTATAACCCTTGTAAATATCTTTAAGCAAATTGGTTCCAGCGACAGTTCCATTCGAAATCCAAAGTTCTGTTCCAAATTCACCATTGTTGGCGGCAAACCATAACTTATTAAGTGCTATGCGAAAGTTGGTAGGAGAACTACCTAATTCACTTGGATTGATTTCTTTAAACAGCTGTGTTCCAGAAATATTACCATTGGTTTTCCACAATTCTTGGTTGCTTGATTTACCGGCAGAGAAAAAGAGCATATTATTGAAGGTAATAAATTCGTTTGCGTACGATGATTCAACACCCGGCAATATGTCTTTGAATAACTTTGTATTTGCGGATGTTCCATCGGTTCGCCATATTTCCCAGCCATTCTTTTCTGTTGTAGCACCAAAGTATATGAAGTTCTGAAATTCACAGAAACCAGATGGCCAAGATTTACCATTGGGATTTATGTTCACCAATAGTATCGTACCTGATTTTGTACCATCAGATTTCCAAAGTTCCACGTCTCCGGTTGAATCAACTCCCTTAAATAAAAAGAAGGAATCCAAAACATGTAATTCTCTAGTATCTGTTGAATATATTGGAAAATCAGCTGTCGAAATAATTGTACCTCCATTACTACCGTCACTTTTCCAAAGATTTATATTTGACAGACTATCTTGAATCATAAAATAAAGAGTATCATGAAAATTAAATAAACAAGAAGGCCTTGAAGATTTGCTTCCTGTAATAATATCCTTCACAATTTTAGTTCCACTGAAAGTACCATCAGATTTCCATAATTCGCGTCCATTTAATGAATCAAAAGCTGAAAAGTATAAAAAATTACCTACGACCAATAAATTCGCAGGTATAGAGCCGCTCTTCCCAGCAACAATATCTCGAACAAGAGATGTTCCCGCTATTGTTCCATCCGTTTTCCACAATTCAGTTCCGTTCTTTTCGGTTGAGCATGTAAAGTAAATATTCCCATTAAAAGCCGTGAGCTGCTGAGGAAAAGATGATTGTTGACCTTTAAATAGATCTATAAATAAGTGGGTACCGCTATCCGTTCCATCACTAACCCATAGTTCTGTTCCGAATTCATTGTCAAAAGCCCTAAAATAGACCAATCCACCCAACTCTGTAAAATAGGCGGGTGAAGATGAAAGGTTGGGATCTGCTTTTGAATTAATATTTGCAACAGGCTCAGCCCATTGACCAAAAGTATGATTGAAAAAAATGAGAAGAAAAACGAATAACGATGTTGTTTTTTTCATACCTAATTTTTTAGCAAATTTATGTTATTTGATTTCAAAGATGAAAACCAAAAATCATCAACCCCAACAAAAAAGCCACCGCTTTGGGCGGTGGCTTTAATTTCAGAAAGTGTTGTAGTCAACAAATAGCTCTTATTTGTTCACTACCACCTTTTGAGTAGTAATCCCGTATTTACTTTCTGCTCTTATAAAATACATTCCATGAGGATAATCCTCAGTGCTGATACTTAATCTTCCGAACTCGTTCAATTGGTAAACTCCTATTACCTGTCCGGCAAAATTGGTAATGGTTACTCTCTGATTTTTACCTGCCTCAAACTCTACATTGATAGCGTCGCTGGCTGGGTTTGGATAAACCACCATTTCGTTCTCTCCATAGAATTGAACTGCCTGAACTTCTGAATACTCAAAATTGCCATCAAAGTCCACTTGTTTAATTCTATAGTAAACTACACCAACAGGAAGGTTAAAATCAAAAGCATCATATTTGCTGATTTGACTGGTTGTTCCTGCACCAGAAACTTCTGGCAAGGCTTTTTCAAATTTGTATCCATCAAATGATCGCTCTATCTCGAAGTGGCTATTGTTCTCTTCGCTTCCAGTGGTCCAAGACAAATGTACATCTTTATCTCCCTGTTTTTGGGCTACAAAACCAATCCAAGTTACTGGAACCGGAACTGGAATATCGCAAACAGTAATATCGCTAATACCCAAATCTGCGTTTGGTACTGCTGTGTTTAATGATTCTCCTTCGGAATAGAAGGTCAAACAAACAGAGTCAACGTTAAAAGAGAAGTGAAGACTTACATCACCATCATTGCCATTGCTTCCAACCATGCCCACTTTGTTAAAGAAGGTATTGCCTGTTACATCTACAGAACTTCCCAACGTATAATCCATGAATGTTAAACTAGCAACATTTCCCATATTATAGGCTGACACATCTACAGATTCATACAATTTAAAATCTGTATCGTCATTAAAATCAAGATCATAAATATCAAAACTTACATCTTTTGTGTTGTGATTGAACGATATACAAACCTGGCTTTTTTGAGCACCGGTTGGATCTTGAACCCACAAGGCTGTTGTATCTAATGCCGATCTCAAATAGTTGTCGTCAGTCATAAAATCAAAAACTATTTGATTCGGATCATCCAGCACAAACTTGGCTGATGTATTTCCTGTAGCAATAGTTTGACCATCAATTGGTGTGTTAAACCCTAAGTCGCTAAATTGCAAATCAGCAGAAAGGCAATAAATAGGCTCTTTATAGCAATGCTCTATATCGCTGATGCCTATATCTCCCTCTGGTGCAACTTGTATTCCATCGGTGGCTTGAACCCAAAATTCGATGCAAATTGAGTCAACCGAATTAGTTAATAAGAAGTCAACATCTCCTATATTTGAGTTGTTTGGAACCAATCCAGTTGTATTGCAGAACAAATCGGTATTCGAATTGTAATCAACAAAACTGCCTAATGTGTAATCTAAACTGGTAATTGGAACTACAACTCCACCATCGTATGCCTCAATTCCAAAACACTCCATAAGTCTATAATCACTTGTGTTATTATAATCCAAATCAAAAACGCTGAATGATACTCCATCTAATGATTGGTCGAAATGATAGCACAATTTAGACTGAGTATTGTATTGTTCTTGACTCCAGTATGAATTTGTATCTGTTACCCCATTTCTTACATAGAATGTAGAGGTAGCTTGTGTGATAACCACATTGTTTGGGTCTATCTTATTAAATACAACTATTGCACTTGGATTGTAAATTACTTTATTGTCCAAATCAACGTTCAATCCCAAATCTCCCAATTCAAAAACGGCCTTGTCAACACATGTATCTCCGTTGCCAGCGGTGTCAGAAATCGTAATTACATGACATGAGGTGGTTGCACAACCTAAAGCATTTGATGCTTCTAAACATACTTGGAATGCACCTTGAGTACTCCAAGATGTGGTAAAGTTTTGTCCACTACCTGTTGCTGGAGATGCTGGGCCATTGGCCGACCAAGAAAAGGTTACTCCGTTTTGAGCAGGTGTTGTGAACGTATAATTAACATTTACAAATCCTGCCGTTGGGCCATTTATTGACGCAGTTGGCACTGGATGTATTGTTATTGTTTGATATGCTGTATCGTTTTGACATGAATTACATCCACAAGTAGTAATATACAACATTACTTGGTATGTACCCGGTGCGGTAAATACAACAGAATTGGACAACCCTGTTCCGCTAACTCCGCCAATGTTCCAGAAATAATCTACTCCACAACCTTGATCTGTGGCAGAAAAAACAAGACTATCTCCCACACAACCAGAAACCGGTCCATTAATGATTGCATCCGGACAAGTGTTGGTTATTATACCAATTGTAAAACATGCGTCGCTGCTACATCCGCCACTATTCATTATATTCACACAAACACTTTTGTAGCCTAAGGTTGACCATTTAACACTTATGCTGCTTGAAGGTGTTCCAACAATAGTTCCACCGTCAACCGTCCAACTGTATGAAGCTCCACTGATTATAGGGGCATAAAACGTATAAACGGTTTCTACATATCCAAAATTAGCTCCAGTAACACTCGCAGCTGGTGATTGCTTAACGTAAACGGTCTTTGTAAGCGAATCGTTATCGCAACCACATTTACTCACTATCAATTTAACATCAGCATCTCCCACTTGGCTAAATGAAACAGCTGATGATATATAATCATCGCTTGGTGGATTTCCTCCTTCAAAAGTCCAATCGTAGTTTGTTCCAAAACCTTGATTTACAGCATTAACATATATTTCTTCTCCTTGACAAACGGTGTCAGGAAGATTGAAGTCGGCAATTGGGCAAATTGAATCTACAATCATAATTGTATTGCAATCTGTTGCCGAACACCCGTTTTTAGAAACAGTTATACAAACTTCTTTCGAACCATAATTACTCCACGAAATGGCCGCAGTGGCAGGTGTTGGATTTGTTCCATTTCCTCCGCCAAAGCTCCAAGTGTAGCTAACTCCTGACAAAGGAGAAACCGGATTAGAAAAATTGTATGTTTGGCCAATAGAGCCACAAGATGGTCCTGTAATGTTGGCCACCGGTGTTGGTTTAATATAAATGGTTTTGGTAATTGAATCACTTGCACATCCACATTTTGAAACTACAAGTTTTACAGTTTGCATTCCGGTAGAATTGAATACTACACTGGCATTTTGTGTACTTGCACTTGATTGATTTGAGCCAGTAAAACTCCAGCTATAGCTTGTGCCGTATCCATTATTTCCCGTGCTTAAAATAACTACTGGTTGATTTTGACAGGCAGAATCAGGAAGGTTGAACCCAGCTGTTGGGCACGAAGTAGTAATGATTGAAAAATTCTCACACAATTCTGCTGAACATCCGTCTAAAGTTGCTGACACACAAAGTTGTTGTAAACCCGGAGTGTTCCATTTTACGGTTGCCGCAGAGTTGCTTGAAGATGATATAATGCCATTAGAAGAATACCATGAAATGGTGCTGCCACTTGTTGCATTTACTAAAAAATTATAGTTCTGACCAACGTACATACATCCACTTGCGGTAGAAGTTAAGGATGAAATAACTGGTGAAGGTTTTACGTAAATTTGCTTTGTTGCAACTTGATCCGTACATTTATTACAGCTACACGTTTCATTAACGGTAAGCGTTATAGTATGCAAACCAGTTGTACTGAAGTAAACATAATGAGGTCCAACTCCTTGATTAGACGCAGCAGAGCCTCCGCCGAAATTCCAATCGTAGTCAAACCCTGTTCCTTGACTTTGAGCGGATACGGCAACATATTCACCCAAACAAACGGTATCAACCGAAGTAATTATTACTGCATTAAAATCGCAGCAATTTTCTACGGTTACGGTTGTTGTATAAGTTTTTGTTGATCCTTTAGAATCGGTAACCGTAGCTGTAATGGTGTACGTTCCGGCCTTAGCGAATATGATATTTCTTTCTGAAGTACCTTTTGATCCGTCCAACGTGGCATCTTTACCTAAATCCCAGGTAACTGTTTGGGCATCTTTAGTACTTTCTGAAACGGTAATTACTTCTCCTGTACACCCTTTTCCTCCATCTACCGAAGTAACAATTTGAGCAAAGCTGTTGTTGAAACTAAACAGAAATAGAAAGATGGTTACAAAAAATGGGAAAGTCGTTTTGGTTTTAACGCAATTATCAATAAATTTTCTACACATGTCGCGAATTTTTTTGCAGTAGTTACAATTTCCATGCCACCGCCAATATCTATCGACGCCAACAATCAATTAATTGAAAATCAATAACTTATGTACTTTTTTGAGAAATTTACGAGCCAATTTTATTTCAATATGCTGGAAAAAATTCTCATAATTAGACTTCTTTTCTTCAAAATAGACTCAGAGCTATACATCTTTCTCTTACTTCTATTGATTCTTTCTTTGGTGGAAAACTAACGAACCGACTTTTTTTTTATTGCAAAAAATGCATAAACATTCTGCGATTTTGCCGTTGATGTTTCGAGAGTCACCTATTGAGCCTATTCTTCGTTTTATGTTATCTTGATAAACAACAGGTTATTCTGGATTAAAAAAAAGAAAGCCCCATACCGAAGTATGAGGCTTAACTTTATTCGAACTATCTATTGTGTGCTCTTCGAATTGTTCTATCGAACAATTAATTTTTTAGCTTCTATTCGATTGCCAAACATGATTTCGACTGTATAAATACCTCTTGGCCAATCTGACAAATCAATGCTCAATACCTGATCTGTGTATGGCATTGATTCGTTTTCGTTCAACATTTCTTGACCAATGCTATTTATTATGCGTATCTGCACCGATTGACGGGTGTTTTGACCAAACGATATATTCAATTTGTCGTCGGCAGGATTTGGATACAAAACATAATCCAATGTTTCTTTTGAATTTTTGTTCAAACATTTCGCTCCAACATATTCCCAGTTGCCATCGTAATCCACTTGTTTCAGCTTATAGCATAGCACGTTTCCGGGCATCATGCCGGCATCTATGTCTATAAAGGAGTAGTCGATTACATAATTTGAATTTCCGTTTTCTGCCTCTGTTGATACAAAGCCTATTTCTATATAGGTCAAACCTCCATCAATACTGCGTTCTACAATAAAGTGGCTGTTGTTCATCTCAGACGCTGTACTCCAAACAACCTCAACCGCCTGACCTTTCCAGTTGGCATCAAAAGCTATTATCTCTACCGGTAGTGGTGTACAATTTATGACATTCAGATTGGCTGTTTCCGTTCCAAAGCAACCATTTGCTTGGTTTGTTGCAGTCAATTCGTATGTTGTCACACCGCTGGTGATTGGCGAAACATTCGGATTTTGAATGTTTGGATTGCTCAATCCTGTGGGTGGTGTCCATAGATAAGTATATGTTCCACTTGGCGAAATTGACGGGTTAAAATTACCTGTGCCTCCGCTCAAGCAAAGGGTCAAATCACTCATGGTAATGGTAGGTGCCGCAATTGGGCTTACCGCTACAAAAGTTGATTGCTCTTTTACACAACCGTCAGGGTTGATGGCAACCAAAGTAAGTTGCTCACTGGTAGTTGTTGTCACCGTTGTTATTGAGCTGTAAGGGTCGCTCACAATGTTTGACGGAGACCAATAATAATCAACACCACTTGTTGGGGTATATCCTATTTCAATAGAATTTCCTAAACAGGTTGAATAATTGGTTGTCAAAGTAGGTTGTGTAAACGTTTTAACCGTAATATCTACAGTATCTGAATTGACACAAGTACCAAATTTATCCGTTACCGTTTGTGTGAGCACTATTCTATATGTTCCGGCCGAATTCGTACTAAATACAGGCTCTGCACAAGAACCACAAGACAAATTGGTTTTAGGATTCCAGTCGAATGTACCAGTAGTGTTGCTTGCCGAACCCAATGTTAACTGATCTCCGGTACATATCGTTGCATCTTCTCCAGCAATAGGTGCAGGATTATTCGGTGATACCAACAATGAGGCAGAGGCCACACATCCGCTGGAATTTGTTACGGTAAGTGTAAACGTTGTGGGTTGACCAACATTGGTGGAGGGGTTTCTAATTGCCGGATTGGAAACCAAATGTGCAGGCGACCATGAATAAGAAGTCATGCCTGTTGGAGCATTCGTACCAATGTCCACCGGCCCTGAACTTGGGCAGTATTGAATATCAGACATTGTGAACGAAGGATCGCTTACGGTTACTACCACTTGGTCGGTTGCTGTTGCTCCACAACCAGGGAAAGTTGCCGTTAGTGTGTACACCGTTGTTGAATTGGGGTTGGCTATAGGTTGTGCCACTTTGCTTGAGCTTAATCCTGTAGATGGACTCCAGCTATAGGTTACATTGTGCAAAGCTGGGAGGCCTATTTGAACCCCAGCCCCACCTTTACAGGCAACTTTGTCTGTACCTGCATAAATGGTTGGTGTACTCATTACGGTAATATCAACGGTATCTCTTTTGGTACATCCTGTAACATTGTCGGTAACCAAAACATTATACGAAATATTTGTACTTACTCTTACTTCGGGTTGTGCACTGGTTTGTGAAGTGCCGTTTTGCCAAGTAGATGTAGGCAACCAATAGTATGAATAATTTGGCAAGGCTGGTGTACCCAATTGTACAATAGCGTTTTGACAGGTGTACCAATCAGGTCCTGCGTCGGCCACTACATCCCGAACCGCTACATTCGCCGATTTATCAACAAAACAACCGTTTGCAGCGTCTGTTACTCGTACATAATACGATGAAGTTACGGTTGGGGTAACGGTTGGATTGCTTACTGTTGTGCTGCTCAAACCGACTCCAGACCACAAATAGCTGTATCCCGATACCGGTGCCTGACCTACGCTAACCGTTGTTCCTGAACAAATAGTGTCTTGCAATGCCGAAAATGTGGGCAATGACCATGCAGGAGCGTTTACCGTCAATGACGCACTACAGCTAAAGCCCGGATCCAACACGCTTGAAGCTGTTACCGTTACTGTTCCTGCGTTGCCATTGGTTATATAAATGGTTCTTCCTGTGGTTGATGATAGACCTACTCCACCGGTGGCCGACCATGAATAGGTAAAGTTATTTGGATTCAAATCCAAAATGCTGGCACCGCTTGCGGTTAACCATACGGTATCGCCAAATGCTGTTTTAGGACATCCGTGAGGGGCGGACACTGCAATATTCATTACACATCCACATTGTGGTACTATTACCTGATCGGTACATGTAGTTCCTCCATAAGATGCTGAAAGCTGGTAAGTGGTGCTGCCCGATGGGGTAGCCGTTACATTAGAGGTTGCCTGATTTAAAGGAGCACCTGATGAGAAGTTGCCTCCTCCTGAAATTTTTGTCCATGTCCAAGTTTCGGTAATATTCGGAGTTTGATCTCCTACTCCTACCACTCTTGGCCCACAACCATCCACACCGGCATTTGCATCAATTACAGAAACTACCACGTCATCTACAAACGTACAACCTGCTTTGGTGGCTGTGACATAATAGGTAAATGGGTTGGGACTTGGGAAGAAGCTTCCTGCATCGAATGTTGTGGTTGAGGCATTGTTGCTGGTCAAATAATTGCCCGGTGCCCATGTGTAGGTAAATCCTGACTGTGGGCTTGCTCCCAATGAAGTGGTTGAACCCCTGCATATAACCTTGTCGGCTCCGGCAAATCCACCGGTGATGGATACGGGTGTTACAATTACTTGATCTGTGGTAGTACACGTGCCGCCTCCACTTTTGGTCAACACTTGGGTTAAAGTATAGGTAGTGGTTGAAGCCGGATTGGCCATAGGCTGGGCAATGTTTGTGGCACTCAACCCTGTAGATGGAGACCAAGAATAAGTCACTCCTGTATAGCCTACTACCGGTTCTGCCTCTATCAAAGTAGCCACACCTGAACAAGCTCCTTTATCGGGGCCTGCATTGGCTTTGTGTGCCATTACCACCACCTGGTCTATCTGTTTACATCCGTTATTATCGGTTACCAATACCTCAAAAACCGTTGTTACAGGAACTGTAGCCACCGGATTGGCAATTGTGGTGCTGGATAAGAAAGAACCTAAATCCCATGAATAGGTATAAGGGGTTGCACCGCCTGTGGCTGTAGGGCTGCCGCCTATGGTTACAGCCGAATTGGGACAGGTTCGTTTTACTCCGCCCGCATCAACGGTGGGTGCCGTAAAACCATTTACCAATACCGAAACTACGTTGCTTGTATCTCCGACTGAAGCAAAGGAAACGCCTTTGGCAATTCTTCGATAATATGCATTGCTATTGCCAATAGAGGGCAAATAATCTTCCAACACTCCTACGGCTATATCCGTCCATGGACCTGTGGGACTCGATGCTTCTTGCCATTGGTATTTTATTCCAGAATACATTACATAGAGTGGATCTTGCCCGCTGTAGTAGGAATAAGTATATATTGGTGGAAATGATTCGGCAGCAATCGTTACCTCATTGCCATCCAATACATCGGCCAAACCCTGTTTACATTTAGTTTGCGATGAAGGAGTAACCGTATTAGTGGCATGCGTTGAATAACCAATACTTATCTCTGAATAACCGACGGTTGAATATGAAAGAAAGTTTACTGGTACAGTGTGAAAAGCCGAATATGACATAAAGTATATGTATATCTTATCGTCATAGAAACCGGCAATCTGGCTTCGAGACCCTCCAACGGGTATTTGCCCGCTGTATTTAAGTTGATATGTAGAACTGTTATACACCGCCATACTAAGAATGTATTGTTCATAATCTTGCAGATTATATTGATTTGTGGCTTTTAGTATAGACCCCCCTCCGGCCAAAACAGGTTCAAAAAGATACGCTAAGAAATAGAAGTTTCCGTTGTAAAATTTAAAAGGCTCTTTGCTATACCAAATAGCATCTTCATCTGTTGGTCCACCTGCCCCATAGTAGGAAGCAAATTCAATATTGTTTTGTGCATTTAACACCATTACAAAAGGGGTGTTATAACCAGATACGGATGACGAACCATCCGTGGTAATTAACCCTGATTGCTGCGTAACTGTTGCAAAATAGGTTTTACCGTCATGAACGCTAAAATCGGCCGTAGCCCACTGAAGACCTTGATAGCCAAAATACGACCCATAAAGTAGGCCACCATCGATATTTACTTTTGCAAAGTAATAATTTTGATATTGACCTGAAATATTATTGCTGGTTGGCAAATCCTCCGAAAAGGTGGACATCATTAAATACCCATTGCCGTTTTCCCCCTCAAAGTTTTCTGACACATCTTGTCCATCGCCGCCAAAATACCGAAGCGTGTTTACAGTATTGTCGTTGCGAGCAGAATAGAAGAAAACATCAGAAGTACCTTTTAAAACACTAACATCAGTCGTAGCTAAATCATCGCTTGTTGTGGTTCCGGCAATCAAAAGTTTATCATTATACAACGTACTTCCTATACTAAATTCACCGCCGCTTCCACCAATGTAGGTGGCATATTTTAATGTTCCTGTTTGAGAATAGCGGGCATAGTAAATATCCCCACCAGCGGAATATGCCTGCCCCCCCCGTACTGACGGGCAAACCAGCGAAATCAGCTTCATTAAAAATAACGTAAATATCATCTGTATCTACCTGAAGGTGCGGAGAATAGTCTAAATACGAAGTTCCAATGAGCTTGCTAAGAAGTAAATTTCCGCTTAAATCATACACCTGCAAAAAAGCATCAATATTCCCCTTGTAGGTAGAGCCATCTGTAGTATAGAAGTTTGTACTGGTAGTGTTCCCACAGATGTATAGTTTATTGTTGGCCAAAATGAAACGGTCATTATAATTGATATACAAATCAGTCAACCTATCATTCCCATTTCCTCCGATTAGATATTTACTAAACACCAAATTGTTTGACGCATCATATTTCTCCAAGACCAAATTAACATCTCCTCCAGGAGATGTTCCCGAGGTTACAGGATAATTTGGGTCTTGGGTCATAATAAGTTGGTATTTATTTCCCGAAGCATCCACAAGAACCTCGTTATCTCCATCATACCCTGCTCCTCGAGGTTCGCAATAGGTCAATACCATCTGTGCACTCAGCGACACGTGGGTCGCAAGTATTACAGTTAACACAAGTAATCGAATAAAGTAATTTTTCATTTTTTTAAATTTTCTTAAGAATCTTATATTCAAAAGCGTACCAATTTGAAAATTTAGTCAAAAATGGAACATAACACGCTGATTACCTGTGTATTAAAAAATAAAAATTAAACGTATTAGTATTAATAAAAAATATACTTTGATTCATTTTGGGAATAAATTCCTGTTTTTAGACATTTTGCATTCCAAAAGACGTTTGTTTTCGTTTATGGCCATTTTATTTACACTTATAAATAAATATGCAACATTGAAATTCTTAAAAAAGAACCCCGTATCTCACGGGGTCCTTAAAATCTAATTATGCTACTAATTGATTACTGTGCTTTGTATTAAAATAAAATTTTTTACACTTATGAAATATTCATATTGTACGTAATATCCATAAAATGACATGTAGAAGGAAAGTGAAATGACCTAAACGGCGGTAGCAATCAAAAAAATATATATTGATGCTTTACACTCGACTTGACAACTAACATGCTTTCTACTTTCGTAGTATCAAATTCAAAGCCAAACCAATTAAAATTTACAAAACACTTATTTTCAATTAGATACACCTAAAACAAATAATCCATTTTTAAAATTTTGTCTCACAATGAATTTGCAAATCCAAAATGGGGAACAGAACACCCTATTTATACTTCCTGAAAATGCTTTGAATTTTGAGCTGAACAACTCCAAAAAGAGCCTCTCTAACAATTCCTTTGCTCATTTTTGAGGTTCCGGCGGTTCGGTCGGTAAATATTATTGGCACTTCGGTAACCGTAAATCCGTATTGAACAGCGGTAAATTTCATTTCAATTTGAAAGGCATAACCCCGAAATTTTATTTTATCAAGGTTTATTTTTTCCAGCACTTTAGCTCTATAGCACACAAAACCGGCCGTGGTATCCATTATTTTTAGTCGGGTTACCCATCGAACGTACATGGAAGCAAAATAGCTCAACAACACCCTTCCCATAGGCCAGTTTACCACATTTACCAAATGATTTACATATCTCGACCCTACGGCGACATCGGCAGGCTCAGTTACGCAGGCTTGGTGCAATCTTTTTAAATCAGCCGGATTGTGCGAAAAATCGCAGTCCATCTCAAAAACATAGTCGTATTTGTGCTGCAAGCACCACTTAAAACCATGTATATAGGCTGTGCCAAGGCCTTGCTTTTCCGTTCTTTGCAAGATATGCAACCCGCCAAACTCCTTTTGTAGCTCTACTACTTTCTGGGCCGTGCCATCAGGCGAGCCATCATCCACAATCAGAATATCGATGTCGAAATCAAGTCCCATAACGGTTCGCACCATCTTTTCGATGTTCTCAATTTCGTTGTAGGTGGGTATGATGACTATGTTTTTCAAAACGGGTGTAAGTATATAAAAAAAAGAGCAACCAAAACTGATTGCTCTTTATAACGCTTAAAATCTTTGATTAGTTGCCGGATTTTTTATAATCGGCCAAAAATTGTTCAAGTCCAATATCGGTTAATGGATGTTTTAATAGTCCCAAAATGGAACTTAGTGGGCAAGTGCAAACATCTGCTCCTGCTTCGGCAGCTTTAACAATATGAAGCGGGTTTCGAATGGAGGCAGCTAATATTTCTGTGCTAAACCCTTGCAGAGCATATATATTGGCTATTTGCTGAATCAACTCCATACCATCCCAGCTAATATCATCTACTCGGCCTATAAACGGAGACAAATAGGTGGCTCCGGCTTTGGCAGCCAATATGGCCTGACCCGCCGAAAAAACTAAGGTGCAATTGGTGCTTATTCCATTATCGGTAAACCAGCGAATGGCCTTGATACCATCTTTTATCATGGGCACTTTCACCACTATTTTATCATCAATGTTGGCCAACGATTCGCCCTCTTTTATCATTTCTTCAAACGTGGTGCTAATAACTTCTGCACTCACATCTCCATCCACAATTTTGCAAATGTCTTTGTAGTGTTTACGAATATTTGCCTCCCCCACTATACCCTCTTTTGCCATCAGGCTTGGGTTGGTGGTCACTCCGTCTAAAATTCCTAAATCTTGTGCTTCGGCTATTTGATCTAAATTGGCGGTATCAATAAAAAACTTCATACAACTTTTAATTTTGGGTCAAAAATAGAAAATAAAAAAAGGCCGACATCGCACCGCTACAACCTCCTACCCTTGCTGCATTCCTGCCCTGGGGGAGTTCAGAGGGAGCTGGTCGTGTCAGCCGGGGGCAAAGGTAGTATTTACTTTTTTATAAATAAATTGTTTTTTGAGAGATTTGAAACCAACACTTCCATATACCCATTTATAGCCCCCGACTTTTTCTCAACCGGTAGTATCAATCATATTATGCTACCGTTCATTCTATCTGAGCATGAAAAACTGTTTTCCAACTTTAACCGAATTTTTCGCAAAAAAATAGTTGTTTTGAACCATGAATTCGGAGCAATTAGAATTTAACAAAAACGAAGACCTCAACAAGCAACTGCTTGCCAAAATAAACCGCGATTTATTGGAAATACGAAAAGGCGGAGGCGAAAAATCGGCGGCAAAACAAAAAAGCCAAGGCAAAATGTTGGCTCGCGAACGCATTGATTATCTCAAAGATGAAGATGCCGATTTTCTCGAAATTGGGGACTTTGCAGGGTTTGATATGTATGTCGAGCACGGCGGATGCCCGGCCGGAGGTGTGGTAGGCGGCATTACCAAAGTATCCGGCAAAAGCTGTCTTATTGTGGCTAACGATGCCACGGTAAAGGCTGGGGCGTGGTTTCCGATAACAGGAAAAAAGAACCTGCGGTTTCAGGAAATTGCCATGGAAAACAATCTGCCCATTATTTATTTGGTGGATAGTGCGGGTGTTTATTTGCCCATGCAGGACGAAATTTTTCCGGACAAAGAACATTTTGGCCGCATTTTTAGAAACAACGCCATTATGAGCAGCAAAGGCATTATTCAAATTGCGGCGGTAATGGGAAGTTGTGTGGCCGGAGGTGCCTATTTGCCCATTATGAGCGATGAAGCCCTGATTGTGGACAAAACGGGCTCTATTTTTTTAGCCGGAAGTTATTTGGTAAAAGCAGCCATTGGCGAAGATATAGACAATGAAACGCTGGGAGGCTCTGTTTCGCAAACCGAAATTTCGGGAGTTATCGACGACCGATTTCCAGACGACAAATCGTGCCTCGACCGAATAAAATTTTTGATGGATAAGGTGGGTAGTTTTGAAACAGCGGGTTTCAACAAATCAGATGCTAAATTTTCGGTACCCAATCAAAAAGACCTATTCGGAATTTTGCCAAACGACCGCTCAAAACCATACAATTCGCTGCAACTTATTGAAACCCTTGTTGATAATGGCGATTTTGAGCAATACAAAAAAGATTATGGCAAAACCATTATCTGTGGTTTTGGCCGTATTGATGGCTGGGCGGTGGGCATTGTGGCCAACAACCGTCAAATTGTAAAAACCAAAAAGGGCGAAATGCAATTTGGAGGTGTTATATACAGCGACTCGGCTGATAAAGCTGCTCGTTTTATCATGAACTGCAATCAAAAGAAAATACCGTTGGTGTTTTTGCAAGATGTTACCGGATTTATGGTTGGCTCGCGGTCGGAAAACGGGGGCATAATAAAAGATGGTGCTAAAATGGTAAACGCCATGAGCAACAGCACCGTTCCTAAATTTACCATCATTATTGGCAACAGCTACGGGGCGGGCAACTATGCCATGTGCGGCAAGGCATACGACCCCCGACTGATTGTGGCCTGGCCCACAGCCAAGATAGCTGTAATGGGTGGCGAACAGGCGGCCAAAGTGCTTTTGCAAATAGAAAAAGCCTCGTTGGCCAAACAAGGAAAAGAAATAAGTGCAGAGGATGAGCAGGCTCTGCTAAACAAAATCATTACCCGATACGACAACCAAACCACTCCCGAATATGCGGCGGCACGTCTTTGGGTGGATGCCATTATTGACCCCACCAAAACCCGACAGTGGATAAGCAAAGGCATTGAAATTGCCAATCAAAAGCCCATTGAGCGTTTTAATGTGGGTGTGCTGCAAACGTGAGGGTTCAATACTCCCCCATTTTCAATGGCGACTTTTCGGGTAAAAAATTATACGAAAAACCAAAGGTAATGCTGGGGCTATAGCGGGTGGTGGATGGCAAATCATCCGGAGTTATTTTGGTAAATTTCTCGTACTCAAATTTTTCGTTTTTTATCAGCTCATATTCCACCTGCTCATAGGGGCTTATGTTGATGATGCCTATTAGAGACACATTGCCCAAGTTGCGGCCAAAGCCTATGCCTCCGGCCATTTTCTGATTAAAAAGACCTATTTTAAACTCGTCTCGGTTGGTTACATCTCCTAGCGGAACGTTAAATATCAGGCTGTTTTTTTCGGAAATTTTGTATGCCATAAACCCGGATAAGATAAAACTCATTCCGTTGGTTCGGCCATACGTGCCAAGCGTGCTGTCGGGTTTTACATAATAGCTTTGCGGATTGTTAAAGAAATAGTTAAACCCAAAGCCGAGGCCCAAAAAAATGCCATTTTTAAACCGATTTACTTGATTCTCGAGTTCATTTTTCTCGGTGGTTAAATCTCGAATGGTTTGTTTTAATTGAGCCGTATCGTAGCTCAAATGTTCCACCTTTATTGTCAAAATTTCATTTTCGGTTTCCAGTTTCGATTGCACCTGCCGTGTCTGAACAATGGCTTCCACCATACTGTCGCTTAAAAGGATGTTTTGTGCAATAGCCTTGGTCGTTATTAAACTCAAGGAAGACAAAACACACAACGTTAAGACTTTTTTCATTCGGCAATAAAACCATTAAGGGGGTAAACTACTAATCGAAAAAGAAATGTAATTATTGTGTCAGGTTTGTCATAATCCATTAGAAGCAGGACACAAAGAACATCATTCCTTTATAAATGGTTGGCTGTATTTCCCGTTTGAGGTATTTACAACTAAACAATAAAACCCCGGTTTTAGATAATCGCATCGCACAAAACCATTGGCATCCATACCCACATTTATTTGTTTACCATCTGCACCCAAAACCGAAATACTTAAAATCTTTGTCTCGTTGGTTTTTATAAAAAAGCCATCCTGCACGGGGTTAGGATATAATTCAATGGGTAATATTTTTGTTTCTTCAACCGTAACCTTCCCCGATTTTAAATTGACGAAGTTGGTGACTGAGGCTGAATCGCCCAGATGATTAAATACAGTGAGTTTTATTGGAATTTCTTCCGAAGTAAAAGCCGAGGTGCTAAACGCAACCGTTTTTCCAGTATCTGTAACTCCGGGTGCATTCCACCTATAGTGCATAAAATTGTTTCTGCGGGCTTTTGCCGTTATCCATTTTTGAGTGGTATCATACACCAAATCAAAATAAGCCTTTGGCACTGGGTGTACTGTAATGAACATGCTGGCTTCCATATATGGGCACACATTGCTCGAGGTTCCTGTTCGAACCGCTGTGTTTGCAATTATTAACATCTTGGTCAAGCTATCTTCATCGGCCGAAAAATGGAATGTTGTGTTCAGGGCTTTGTAGTCATCGTAGTACCCGTTCGGGCGATAATAAACCCAAGTAAAATCCGAAGCATTTTTTACTGTAGCTTTTAAATTTACTGCCATTTGGGGGGCATACCAAGTAAAGGCCGTATCGGGTGGCAGCACAATTACTTGTTTGGCATGAATCTCAATCAACGCAGAATCTTTGCCCGTACATCCAAAGGTATCTACTCCGGTATATCGAATATAGAACGGCTTGTTAAGTGTTTTAATCTTGCCTATTTGCAGTATATTTCCCTCAAATGCATTTACTACATCGGACGACCAGATGCCATTTTTAATATTTGCCGACATAGAAATATCGCCATCCAGCTCGCATTGCACATAAGGTGGGTTATTGACGTAACCTTGCAATGGTGTGCTATTTATTTTTACTGTTGGTTTTCCTCGAATGATAATTGGTGTAACAATAGATGCTGTATCGCCCCCCACGCCCACCGTATATTTAAGCATATAGGTTTTTGATTTTCCATTGTTTGGCAACGGAGTTTGCGAAACCATTAGGTCGTCTCCACTCATGGCGGCATTAAAAGCCGCCGCCGATTCGTATCCGACAGAGTCAATCGCCTGCCAAATACCATTGCTGGGGCTTATATCACTGGTTATTTTTAAGTTGATTTTGGATGCACTCCAACAAATCTCCTGAAATGGAAGAAAATTAATTATCAATGCTTTGTTTCTTTTGTTTGGCGAGTGATTGCCTTGTGCCTTAATATTCTGGACAAACAATATTGAGCAAAGAATAATGGTTAGAGAAATCAAACAAACTCGGGATGCAATTAATCTGAAATTCATAATAATGTCGGTAATGTGTTTATCCGTAGATGAATTTCTGCCACCCGAGGTTGTATTCTTTTTAAAAAAAATTATAAGCCTAAAATGAAACCGACCAGATCAGAAATAACCTGAGCATCCACATTGTTGGGATACATGGTGTGCATTGGGGTTGACATATTGCCCGGATAAGGTGTAAATGAATGTTCGAGGTTGGCATAGCTCATAAACTTAACGTTTTCAGCACCTTCAAGCCATTTCATCCATTGCTGAAAATCATCTATTTGTACGTTATAATCCGCCGACCCTTGCATAAAAAACATGGGTAAACTTAAATTTTGTGTTACCAGTTTTTCCAAATCAATTGAACCCAATGATTTCCAATAACTTACCGGAATTTCAAAAATTTTGGCTGTGTCGGGCAGGGTGTTTAATGCCGAATCAATTCGCTCAGATTCTTTTTTAAGTTTTATCAACTCTTGGGCATTTAGCTCTCGCCGCTCGGGGGCATCTAAGCTCATCAAATACTCCATTTGCCGAACAATGGCATGGTGCAGTGGCTCATTATTGCATGCCATAAAAACGGCTCCTGCAATTGAGTCTGATAAAAATTGTACCACAGCATGACCGCCGAGGCTATGTCCCAACAGCACTACTTCTTTGTTTTGTTTAGTCAAGAACTCCAATACCAGGTTTATGTCCTTGATGTATTCATCATCAAAAGTTACTGAATTGATTTTGGCCTTATCGAGCCGTTGAAATTTTTCAAACCGCACACTGGCAATACCATTTTGAGCCAAACCTACGGCGAGGTCTTTATACATTTTTATGTTTTCAAAAGACCCATCAATAGGCGAATTGCCCGAACCTGACACAATCAAAACAATTTTGTCATACACACCACCTTGCGGTTTTGTTAGACATATTTCTACATTGCCGGTGGCAGATGGCAGGGTTATAAATGTATCTTTATGTTGATACTTGTTTGAATAGTTAGGTTGCTGATAGCTTGATGCACAAGGCACCAAACCGGGTAGCCAAAAGCCAATGATTTTTCCACCGCGGTTCACAATTTTTATATACGATTTTTTGCCTGCCGCATAAAAAGCATAAAAATCTGCGTACACATTCTCTGTTTCTGTGGAGCAAACGTAATCGGTAGAATCGGCTTTAATAATGCCTATTTTTTGTGCAGTTTCTTCAAATGAACTTTTCGAAAGACTTTTTTGCACATCCTTTTCAAAACAACGATATGCCAAGCTCAGCTTTCCTTCGGTCAAATTTTCAACAAATTTTTTGGCAATAGCCTGTTGTGCAAACAAGTTTATCGATGCCGAAAAGAAAAAAAGAATAAATAAGAAATGCCTAATCAATGTTCACCTCTCCAATCATATTCTCGGGTCTTACCCACTGGTCAAATTGCTCGGCAGTGAGTAAATTAAGTGCCAACGCGGCTTCTTTTAACGTGCTGTTATCGGCATACGCTTTTTTGGCAATTTTGGCCGCATTGTCGTAGCCAATGTGTGTATTCAATGCTGTTACAAGCATCAACGAATTATCCAATTTATTTTTTATTTCGGCATAATTTGGCTCAATTCCCTGAACGCAATTGTCATTAAAACTCAAACAAGCCTGCCCCAATATGCGTGCAGATTGGAGTAAATTGGCCGCTATCATCGGTTTAAATACATTTAACTCAAAATGTCCCATACTGCCGCCTACTGTCACGGCCACATCGTTGCCCATAACCTGAGCACACACCATTGTTAATGCCTCGGCTTGTGTTGGGTTTACCTTGCCTGGCATAATGCTGCTGCCCGGCTCGTTGCTTGGTATAATTATTTCTCCAATTCCGCTTCTGGGGCCGCTGCTGAGCATTCTGATATCGTTGCCAATTTTCATAAGGCTAACGGCAGCTCTCTTTAATGCTCCATGAAGTTCTACCATGGCATCGTGGGCAGCTAATGCCTCAAATTTATTGACAGCTGTTTTTAGTGCTAAACCAGTTTCGGAAGCTATTTTTTTGGCCACCAAGTCGGCATAGCCTTTGGGCGTGTTTAAACCAGTGCCAACAGCCGTTCCGCCCAATGCCAATTCGCTGGCAGTGTCCATGGCTTTTTCAATGGCCTTTATGCTAAGCTCTAATTGTCTTCTATAACCCGAAAATTCTTGACCCAACGTGAGTGGTGTGGCATCCATAAAATGGGTTCTTCCAATTTTTACGATGTCTTTAAACTCTCTGGCTTTTTTCTTCAAGGTATCGCTCAATACCTGAATGCCTGGAATAGCGAAATCAACCATTTGTTGATAAACCGCAATACTCATGGCCGTTGGGAAAGTATCGTTGCTGCTTTGCGATTTATTAACATCATCATTGGGATGAAGTACTTTTTTTGCATCCGAAAGCTGCCCGCCTGCCAAAACGTGACCTCGGTTTGCAATTACCTCATTTACGTTCATGTTGCTTTGTGTGCCGCTACCGGTTTGCCAAATAACAAGCGGAAACTGGTCGTTCAGCTTTCCCTCAATTATCTCATCACATACTTGGCCTATTAAATCACATTTTTCTTGACTTAAAACGCCCAACTCCACGTTGGTCATGGCAGCACATTTTTTTAATACACCAAAAGCACGTATAATCTCTATTGGCATTAATTGATTGCCTATTTTGAAGTTTTCAAGCGAGCGTTGTGTTTGAGCTCCCCAATATTTATCGGCCTGTACTTTTACCTCTCCTATGCTGTCTTTTTCTATTCTAAAATTCATTGTATGATTTTTTGTCGGTGCAAAGTTAATAAGGTTATGAATGTTTAAAAAAATAGATGCTAAAATCAAATCGTTTGTAAGTTCTTTTTTTGTTAACAAAATCGACCTTTACTATTGTAGCATTACTAAGAAAAAAACTTTTTATATTTTTAAAAATGAATAAGTTAAAAACAACTTTAGCTCTAATTGTTTTACTGTTTACATGCAATGCAGTAATGGCTCAAAACCTTTCAAAATCTGAAAAAAAGAAATTAAAAAAAGAAATTAAAGAGTACAAAAAAGACCCCGCTTCCTACCAAAAAATGAAAACAAAGCAAAAGGAAGCTGTGGATACACGTGATGAAACCATTGCAAGCCTGCAGCAAGAACTGAATGCGGCAGAAAAAACCATTGCTATGCTTCGCGATTCGTTGGAGGAACTTCAAAAGAGATACAACAGTTTAGGTGGCACCGAAATTCCGAAAGGTACTGTTTATGCTGTGCAAATTGGTTTTTTTAAAGAGCTTAATACAGAGGAGTTTAACAAGCGTATTAGAACCATCCGAGCCGAAAACCAAGATGGTGGAAAACGCTATGTTATTGGCTTTTTTGCCAACCTTAATGATGCCCGAAAATTTAGAGCCGAAATAACCAAAATAGGCATCGATGATGCCTTTATTTCTCAATATATTGATGGCACACGTGAGGTAGGTTTTGATGCCGAAAAGGTAAAATAAAACTCTACTCAAGTTTGTAATTGACGCTTTCTTAATTTTTGTTGGGCAAACACCCGCCTACAAAGTGTTTTAGTGCTGTTTAAAACCTATTTTTGCCGCTCAATGACAATGCTCAAAAAAAATTGGTGGAAATGGTTGGGTGCGGTTTTATTGCTATACGGCATTTTTATTGGCACATCCACAAAAGTGGGTCCTGGTATTGCCCAAATTTCTCCCACAAAAGTTACAGGCAATCAAGAATTTAACCTCAACATTGAGGGTTACAACACGCATTTTAATTCAGGAAACACCCAGGTTTGGCTCAAAGTTCAGGGCAAGCCCATTTGCCCAAGTTCCATAAAAATAATCGACCAAAATCACCTATCCGTTTCGTTTGATACCATTGCCCTTAATCTTTCCGGCAATATGCTTGCCTCGTCGGTTTTTATCGAAAATGAAACCGATGGTTTATTTTTGGCCAACGATATTCTGCAATTACAATTTCCGGAAAATCCACGTTTTGCCGACTCGGTTGTGGCCTGCGGCAATGCTCCACAACACCTTTCGCAGCAATATTTTAGCTTTCCATACCGAATAGTTCTGTTTGAAACCATCAGAAATCTAAACTTTCACGTACCCATGTGGTTTGCCATGATGGTGCTGGCTCTCGTATCCTTTATTTTTAGTATAAAACACCTAAAAACAGGAAATGCGAAAGATGATATTTGGGCAAACGGATTTGCAAAAACAGCTTTGCTATTTGGCCTTATGGGCGTTTCTACAGGAATGTTTTGGGCCAATTTTACGTGGGGAGAACCCTGGCCAAACGACCCCAAACTGAAAGGTGCAGCAGTAGGTGTTTTGCTTTATGTTGCCTATCAGGTGTTGCGTAGTTCAATAGATGATGACGACAAAACAGGCAGAATTAGTGCGGTTTACAACGTTTTTGCCTTCCCTATGTTTATTGTACTCATTCAGCTTTTGCCCAAATTTATGGCGGATGATTCTTTGCATCCCAATGCAGGTGGCAATTCGGGTTTTTCTGACTATGATTTAGACAACAATTTGAGAAAAGTGTTTTACCCAATATCATTAGGCTGGGTTTTGGTGGCTGCTTGGATTGGTCAACTCACCGCCCGGGTGGATTGGCTAAAGCACAAAAAAGAGTTTCAACTTGATAAATACGTCAATGAATAGATATGTTAAGGCCTTTGGCTTGTTTTTGCTTTTGATTAGCTCTACTCAAACATTTGCTCAAAGTCAGGATGTTTTTTTCAGCAATGGAAAATATTTCGTGGTAGTCGCTGTTTTATCAATCATTTTTCTGTTTTTGATTGTTTACCTTTTTATGTTGGATAGAAAAGTTTCAAAACGAGAAGAAAATGAAAAATAAACAAATCGTTATATTGATAATTATCGCCATTGGGCTTTCGGCCTTTTTGCTGACTTATAAAGAATCGAGCGAAGTGGTTTCTTTTAAAGAAGCATCAAAACACCCGAACAAAAGTTTTCCGGTAAAAACAACTTTGGTAAAAGACCAACCCATTGAATATAATGCCAAGATTGACCCAGAAAAATTTACTTTTTTTGCTAAAGACCAAAACGGCGAGGTAAGAAAAGTAACATGTTTGAAAGAAAAACCGCAAGGCTTCGAGCGATCGGAAGAATTGAAACTAACCGGACATTTTGACGAAAACAACGAGTTTATTGCCACCGGAATGCAAATGAAATGTCCGAGCAAATACGAAAAAGAGCTTACTGAGATATAAAATTACCGGATGGAAACTATTGTTTTTAACAACGAAAACCTTTGGATTGGCCATCTTGGAAGAAGTTTCGTAATCATTTCCTTTATCAGTGCTTTATTGGCAGCCATGGCGTTTGCTTGGCACACTCATTACAAAAAAAAGGAAGATGTGGCTCTGGCAAAGGGCATTTTTGGCCTTCACCTTATAAGTGTTGTGGGTATTTTGGGTACTCTATTTTACATTATATACAACCATCTGTACGAATACAACTACGCATGGCAGCACTCGAGCAACAATCTGCCATTGCGGTATATGATAAGTAGTTTTTGGAGCGGTCAGGAAGGAAGTTTTTTACTTTGGTTATTTTGGACTGCCATATTGGGAGCCGCTCTTACTTTTAAAAAATCGGAATGGCGAAGCCCTGTAATGGCTGTTATTATGCTCTGCCAAGCCGTTTTAGCATCTATGCTTTTGGGTATCGAAATACCTGTTTTGAATGATTTTATGTTTGGCAGCAGCCCGTTTCAGTTGCTTCGCGAAGTAAATCCAGATGTAATTTATATGCCCGAACTTGACCAGTTTGGATTGGCCAAAGCTGATTATTTACATTTAATTACCGACGGAAATAGCCTAAACCCATTGCTGCAAAACTATTGGATGGTTATCCACCCTCCCACATTGTTTTTAGGTTTTGCCAGCACCGTGGTGCCATTTGCTTTTGCCATTGCAGGATTATGGACAAAACAATACAAACAATGGGTTAAGCCCGCACTTCCGTGGGCCTCTTTCTCGGGATTGGTGTTGGGTGCAGGCATTATAATGGGTGCATTTTGGGCATACGAAAGTTTGACTTTTGGTGGATATTGGGCTTGGGATCCGGTGGAAAATGCCTCATTAATTCCATGGCTTGTGCTTATTGCCGGGCTGCACGTAATGGTAATAAACCGCAGCACCGGAAACTCTTTGGGTTTGGCGTACGTGCTGATTATGGGGGCTTTTATTTTGGTGCTTTACGCATCCTTTTTGACAAGAAGTGGCATTTTGGGCGACTCCTCTGTACACTCTTTTACCGATTTGGGACTAACCCAACAATTGTTGGTGTTTGTGCTTCTATTTTTGGTTTTACCTGTTTTATTTTCATTCAAAAAATCAAAAGAAAAAATCATTTATGGCTCCACAATAATTGCTTTATTGGTTCTAAATATTTTGGCAGGCAAATTTTTTACCGGAATAAATCTTGTATTCTTAATAACTTCCGGTGTATTGTTTGCCCGAAATTTTTCTAAAAATTTGCCACATTCTCCACACGACGAAAGCAGCTACAGCCGAGAGTTTTGGATGTTTATCGGTTCATTGATTTTGTTTCTTTCTGCCGTTCAAATTTTATTTACCACCAGCATTCCGGTTTTTAATAAAATAACCGCTCAATTTGGAGGATTTTTCAAATGGCTGGCCAACCTTACCGGCGTGCAAACTTTTGAAAAAATGGGTGCAGGCACCGTTAATGCTCCGCTGGATATTATTAGCCACTTTAACAATTTTCAGATTTGGTTTGCCATTATAATGGCCGTTTTATCGGGCTTGGTTCAGTTTTTAACTTATAAAAAAACAACCGGCAAAAATTTTGGAAAATGGTCTGGTTATACGTTTGCCATTTCGCTGTTTGTAACGGCCATTTTTATTTTCATTTTTCATTTACATTACAACAAACAAGAGTTTGATTTAAAGAATTATATCTCATATCTAATCTTCCTTTTCTCGGCCACTTTTGCCATTGTGGGCAACATTATTTTTATGGCCAAAGCACTTCGTTGGAAATGGAAACTATCAGGCAGTTCGGTGGCACACGTTGGTTTTGGATTGATGTTGATGGGTATTTTGGTTAGCTCATCCAAAAAGAATGTCATCTCCGAAAATCAAATCTACACCTACGGAGATAAAATGAACAAGCAAGAAACCCGCGAAACCATTGCCCTTTTTCAAAATCAACCACACCAAATGCAGGAATATTTGGTAACCTACGCCAAAGATACGGCCATAGAACCTGACCACTATTATCGCATTGACTATTACGACACGCTTCGCAAAAAATCATTTAGCCTAAAACCAAATGTTCAGTTTAGAAACGGAAGCATTGCTTCGTCAAACCCCGACACAAAGCACTATTTGACCCGCGATGTTTTTACCTATCTTATTCAAGTTCCAGATTTTGATGAAAATGAATTTTTGGAAGACTCTGTATATTTCTTGCAGCAAGGCGATACCATATTTTCCAACCAATCTATGGTAAAACTGATTGATGTAAAAAAGGTATTGGCCGATACGGTAGAAAGTTTGAAAACGTTAAAAGGATTTGAATTATACGTTGCTCGGTTGGCTGTTACCAAAATGGATAGCACCGTGATAGCCACTCCCACATTCGTTATTTCCTCCACCGGAAAAGGTGACCCAATACCGAGCTTTGCCGAATTTGCAGGGGTAAAATTTGAATATACTCCCGGCGAAGATGACAACGGAAATATGGTACACCGTTTTCAAACATGGGTAAAACCTCAACGATATGTTTTGATGCGTGCCATTGTTTTCCCATACATCAATTTAGTATGGCTTGGCACCATTGTTATGTTGGTTGGGTTTGGCCTTTCGTTTAGCCGCCGACGCAAAGAAAACACACGATGAATGCATTAAAAATTGCTTTTATAGGTTCCGGAAATGTAGCTTGGCATTTGGCTCCGGCACTTGATGGGGCGGGGCATTCTATCATTCAAATAATTAGCCGAACCAAAGAAAATGCCCAAAAATTGGCAGCCAAAGTAGGTGCAGATTCCGATACACTTATTACCAATCTTTTGCCGGAAGCCGACATCTGCATTATTGCCGTTTCTGATGGAAATTTGGCCGAGGTGGTTAGGCAAATTCCATACAACCGTTGCACCGTTGTTCATACATGCGGCTCTCAATCTATTGAGGTTTTAAAGGGTTGTTCCGAAAATTATGGCATCTTTTATCCATTGCAAACATTCTCCAAAAACAGGGCTGTAAATATGTTTGAAGTACCCATTATGATTGAGTGCAACGACCCGAATAAATTGGATTTTTTGCGAAAATTGGGTGATTCTATTTCCAACAAAGTGTTTTATGCCAACTCGCACGAGAGGTTGCAGTATCATTTTTCGGCAGTTTTGGTCAATAATTTTGTGAACAGATTGTTTTTTGAAGCGGAAACTTTTTTGAGCGAAAACAACTTAGACTTCAATGTTTTGAAACCCATCATTGTTGAAACCGCAAAAAAAGTATTGGAGCTGTCGCCACAAGATGCTCAAACCGGCCCTGCTCTTCGGGGTGATAAAATTACCTTGGAAAAACACCGACAACTTATTGCCAACAATGCTCCATTACTGGAATTGTATGATTTCTTGACAAATCGAATAAGTAATTATAGCGTGAGGTAAGGACTCATTTTATCCAACCAAACTTTATCAATTCCATACACTTTCAACAGTTCTTCCTTTGAATTGAATTTGCCATGCTGTGTGCGGTAATTGACTATTCTCTCGGCAAGTTTTTGGCTTACATACGGATGATTTGATAATTCGGCAGAACCAATAATATTTAGATTGATTGTCTGAATTGTTCCATCACAAACCACATTGTTCAACAAGTTTTGATAGACAGAATCGGGCAGGCCATATACTTCATGCAATTGGCCAACTGAATGATATCCACCCAGTTTGTCTCTATATTTTGCAATTCTGTTTGCAAACCCATCCCCTATTCCTTTGAGTTTTTTCAACTCATCAATGGATGCCGTATTAATATTTATTTTCAGATTTTGCAGTTTTGGCGGTTCATTTTGTTGTTCGCTGACTGGTGCAAAACCGTTGCGTTTTTCATACCGGCTAAAATCCAAAAACGGCCTCATTGCATCCAATTCTTCCGATGTACATATCTTTGAATTAACCAATTGCTCATAACTTTTGACAAATCCAATTTCTCCTTTTTTCGAAAACCAGCGTGAAATGAATTCTTTTGAAAAACCCATTTCTCTAAAATCTATGGCTTTTGTGTAGTTAATGTCAAATGTGTGTAGATTCCATTCCTGTTTTGAATCTCCTGTAGAAATTTCGTTTTCAGCTCTTTGGGAATAGTCGGTTTTCTTGGCATCTATGGCTGTGAGATACGTAAATTGAACATCTATACTCCGCCATTTTACTGGCCACGCCCGCCAAATAATCGCCCCCAAAAGAAGAATAAACAAAACAAGAATGCCGCGTTGGGTGGAGGGGGAATATTCAAGGAATTGTTTGAGCATACTTTAGAAAATTAACCAAACCAAAGGTATATGAAATTTAGGAATTTTAGCATAGGTTGATACATTTTTTGTATTGGTGGGAACACGCCTTGTAGGGACACGCCTGTGTGAACACGCCTCGAGGCGTGTTCCTACAGGCGTGTTCACACAACCAAAAACAAAAAACCCTGCAATCAGCAATTGCAGGGTTTGTATTTTAAATTTTCAATAAAATTACAATGCTAAATCAGCAACTTCTGATTTTTGATACTCTCCTCTTCCCAATTTATCCTTTATGGCACTAAAAGCAGCAATTGTTTCTTTTACATCTTCCAGTGTATGTGCCGCTGTCGGAATCAAACGCAACATAATAATGCCTTTTGGAACAACCGGATACACAACAATAGAACAGAAAATATTGTAGTTTTCTCTCAAATCGTGAATTAAATGCAATGCCTCATCAACTGAACCATTTAATATTACCGGAGTTACACATGATTTTGTCGTTCCGATATTAAAGCCTTGCTCTCGCAACCCGTTTTGCAAGGCATTCACAATTGTCCAAAGGTTGGCTTTTATTTCTGGTCGGGTTTTTAGCAACTCCAATCTTTTTAAAGCACCAATAACCAGTGGCATTGGAAGCGATTTTGCAAAAATTTGTGAACGAGTGTTGTATCTCAAATAGTCGATTATTTTTTTATTTCCACTCACAAATGCACCAATGCTGGCCATTGATTTTGCAAAAGTGGAGAAATATAAATCTACCTGATCCTGAACACCTTGTCCTTCGCCTGTTCCGGCACCCGTTTCGCCTTGTGTACCAAATCCGTGGGCATCGTCAACAAAAAGTCGGAAGTTGAATTTTTTCTTTAATTCTACAACACCTTTCAAGTCGCCTTGATTTCCGGACATTCCAAAAACACCTTCGGTAATTACCAATATTCCGCCACCCGATTCTTCGGTCAATCTGGCAGCACGGCCAAGTTGTTTTTCAAGATTTTCCATGTCGTTGTGGGCATAGACAAATCGTTTGCCTTGGTGCAATCGAACCCCGTCAATAATACATGCATGAGACTCGGCATCATACACAATCACATCATGTCTGTCCACCAAAGCATCGATGATAGAAAGCACTCCTTGATAGCCAAAATTGAGCAACATGGTATCTTCTTTCATCACAAATTCGCTGAGTTTTTGCTCAAGCAATTCATGATTATTGCTATTTCCAGACATCATTCTGGCTCCCATCGGATAGGCTAATCCATACTCGGCGGCTGCATCCGCATCCGCTTTTCTAACTTCCGGATGGTTTGCCAAACCAAGGTAATTGTTCAAACTCCAGGTAAGTCTTTCTTTTCCTTTAAAAATCATTCGTGGAGCAATTTCTCCTTCCAATTTCGGAAATGTGTAATAACCTTTGGCGGCTTCGGCATGCAGAGCCAACGGGCCCATGTTTGATGTCAGTTTTTCAAAAATATCCATTAACCAATAAATTTTGGGCAAAGGTAAGAATTTGGCAATATTATTATTCCGAGCTTCAAAAAAATGAGGCTTTCGGGCAAAGTATTTTGTCATGTTTTCTAACAAAAATTGCAAGTGGCTGTAACATAACCTACTGCATATCGTTAAAACCATTGTTCTTACTGTTTTAAAACCTTAATTTTGCAAACTTTTAAAATGCGAAGAGTCTTATTCATACTGTCTGTGGTTCTGCTTGTATCAAGCGGGTGCGAATACAATAAAATATTGAATAAAGGCACGAACGAGCAAAAACTGGAAGCCGCCAGAAAATACTATAAAAAGAAAGACTACAACAGAGCTTCTATTTTGCTCGAAAACTTAATTGGAAATTTTAGGGGAGAACAAGCCGAAGAGGTTTACTACCTATTTGCCTATTCAAAGTTTGCAATGCAAGAATTTTATATGGCTCAGCACCTGTTTACTAACTTTACTACAAGCTACCCAAACAGCAAATATGCCACTCAGGCGGCATTCATGTCGGCAAGATGTCAATATCATCAAGCCTTAGCCAGCGAATTAGATCAAACCAATACCACCCAGGCGATAGAGGCCATTCAAATTTTTATAAACAGATACCCCACCAACGACTCTGTTGAAAGTGGCAACAAACTGATCGATGAATTGCGGTCGAGATTGCATGAAAAAGCATTCAACTCAGCCATGCTTTACTTCAATATGGAGAATTATTTGGCGGCATACACCGCTTTTAAAAATGCCATTATAAACTACCCCGACCTACCGGAAATTGAAAAAGCTCATTACTACAAAGTAGAGTCGGCATACAGATATGCCAAACAGAGTGTAAAAAGCGTGCAAGAAGAACGTTATGAAACCACCATTGTGGCGGCCAAAGATTTTTTAGAGGCAACACAAGAAAACAAATACACGCCAAAAGTGAAAGACCTTATGGAGAAATCTAAATTGGCCATTGAAGAACTAAAAAAAATATCAGAACAGCAATAGAATAAGTTTTTTTCAAAATGATTAAAAATATAACAGCTCCCAACACCACTATTTCTCGAGACACAAGAGAATTAGACAAAGACACTGGCAACCTTTATGAGGCAGTGGCCATCATTTCTAAAAGAGCAAATCAATTATCAGGAAAAGTAAAAGAAGAGTTAAACGCAAAGCTGGAAGAATTTGCAAGCGACACAGACAATTTAGAAGAAATTTTTGAAAACCGCGAGCAAATTGAAATTTCAAAGTATTACGAATCACTTCCAAAGCCTACTTTGCTTGCAACTGAAGAATTCCTGAACGGACAGGTTTATTTCAGAAACCCAAGCAAAGATGCTAAACAATAAAAAAATTTTAGTGGGAGTATGCGGCGGCATAGCCGCATACAAAGCCGCTTATTTAATTAGAAATTTGGTAAAAGCCGGTGCAGAGGTGCGGGTTGTAATGACCGACTCGGCCAAATCTTTCATCGGACCCCTTACCCTATCTACCCTTACCAAACATAAGGTTTACACCTCTTTGCAGAACCACGAAACCGGAGAATGGGAAAACCATGTAGAACTGGCCTTGTGGGCAGATTTTATGCTCATTGCACCTGCCACCAGCAATACCATTGCCAAAATGGCCAATGGCATTTGCGACAATCTTTTGTTGGCCACCTATTTTTCATCGAAATCTCCCGTTTTTATATCTCCTGCCATGGATTTGGATATGGCCGAGCATCCAAGTTTAATGCGAAATTTTGACCTTTTAAAAGCCGATGGTGTAAAAATTATACCTTATGAAAAAGGTGAATTGGCCAGCGGACTTATTGGTCTTGGCCGAATGGCCGAACCTGATCATATTGTAGAATTTTTAATTAAAAATCTTTCCAAAAACCAAGATTTAATCGGCAAAAAAATTTTAGTCAATGCCGGGCCAACACACGAACCCATAGACCCCGTTCGATTTATAGGCAACCGCAGCACCGGAAAAATGGGTCTGGCCATAGCCAACGAATTAGCCTTGAGAGGAGCCGAAGTTGAATTGGTTTTGGGGCCCACTTCTCACACATTTGATTTTGAACAAAATATTCATCTGACTCAAATAGAAACTGCTATTGAAATGTTTGAGGCATGCACAAAAGCATACACCCATTGCAACGGAGCCATCTTGACGGCAGCCATTGCCGATTTTACTCCAGAAAATAAATCTGACATAAAGATTAAAAAAACGGCCAATAACCTGCAGCTATCACTCGTTAAAACACCCGATACGCTCAATGAATTGGGGAAAATGAAAAAAGAAAATCAGTTTTTAGTGGGGTTTGCTTTAGAAACCAACAACGAAATAGAATATGCACAAAATAAACTCAAAAAGAAAAACCTCGATTTTATTGTCCTAAATTCGCTCAAAAACGAGGGTGCCGGATTTGCAAAAGATACTAACATCATTACCATCATACACAAATCAGGCGAAATTTGTAATTTTGATTTGAAAAGTAAGAAAGAAGTTGCAAAGGACATTGTAAATGAACTTGCAAGAACCTGTATTTAATGAAAAAACAACTCTTATTCATAACTATTTTCTGTTTGGGGTTTCAAACCCTTTTTGCTCAGGATTTGAACTGCGTGGTGGAGGTAATAGACCGATCTGGGCAACAGGCCAGCGACCAAATTACGGCCGATTTAAAAAATTCCATTACCCAATTTATGAACAACAAAAAATGGGTAAATGGAGAGGTGGCCGCCAACGAAAAAATAGATTGCAATGTGGTTTTTGAAGTTACAGCGATAAGCTCTGACCAGTTTATGGCAAATATCAATATTCAGAGTAGCCGCACGGTTTTTAATTCCACCTACAATACCAAAGTTTTTACCTACCTCGACCGCGGTGTGGCTTTTAAATATACCCAATTTCAAACCATCGAATTTCAAGAAAATACCTATTCGGGAAACCTAAGCAGCATTTTGGCTTTTTATGCCTACATTATTGTTGGGCTTGATTTTGACAGCTACCAGCTAAATGCCGGAGACCCCTATTTTAACAAAGCGTTAAACATAAAAAATGTGGCAAACATTGCCGATGCAAATGCTGGCTGGGCTTCTAATAGTGGCAATGGCAGCCGTAATCGGCACTTTTTGATAGACAATCTGCTTGACCCCCGCTTTAAGCCCTTGCGTTCTGCCCTTTACAGATACCATATTAAAGGCTTGGATGTGATGAGCACAGACATAGAAAAAGGAAGAAATGAGGTGTATGAAAGTGTAAAGGAACTAAAACTTGTTTTTGATGCGTTGCCAAATGCCTTTTTCTTAAAAATCTTTTTTGATGCCAAAATGGACGAAATGATTCAGGTTTTTAGTCAGGCCAGCCCCACCATAAAAAACAAAGTGGTAGAAATGTTAGCCAAAATGGATCCTGCCAATCGAGGCAAATACGAAGAGGGCATTTTAAGAGCTAAGAACTAAAAAAATTACCTAAAGTATTCCTTCATTCTATCAAAAAAACCTTTTTCCCCTTTTGATGGATTGGGTTTAAAATTGGCCGAATTATCCAATTGTTTTAAGATATTTTTCTCTTCGTTCGAGAGTTTTTCAGGTGTCCATACATTTACCTGAATCAGCTGATCGCCACGACCGTAGCCATTGATGTCTTTAACCCCCTTATTTTTTAATCGAAGAATTTTTCCGGCGTGTGTACCTGGCTCAATTTTTATTCGCACACGGCCATCTACTGTTGGCACTTCTACATCGCCACCCAGTGCTGCCGTTGGAAAACTGATATACAGATTGTAAACAATGTTGTTTCCTTCTCGTCTTAAACTTTCGTGGTGTTGCTCCTCAATAAGCACAATCAAATCACCCGGAATGCCTCCACCAATTTCATTTCCTTTTCCGCTCACCGAAAGCTGCATTCCATCTTCTACCCCACCCGGAATGTTTAAAGTGGTTGTCACATCTTCGCTGATTAACCCATGATGGTCGGCACCCGACGGGCGAGAAATGATGGTTTTACCACCACCACCACAGGCAGGACATGTTGACGCGGTTTGCATCTGTCCCAAAAACGTATTGGTAACCTGAGTTACCTGCCCTCTGCCACCGCAGGTTTTGCACGTATCGAATTTTACACCCGGGGCAACTACTTTTTTGGTGTATTTAATTTTCTTTTCAACGCCGTTTGTAATTTCTTCCAGATTGAGTTTTAGTTTTATGCGGATGTTGCTGCCAACGGCTTGTCGGGTTCTGCCACCTCGGCCACCGCCAAAGAAACTTTCAAACGGGCTGCCACCACTGCCAAATATGTCGCCAAATTGGTTAAAAATATCGTCCATGCTCATGCCGCCACCAAAACCGCCTCCGGCAGCACCGCCCACACCTTGATGGCCAAAACGGTCGTATCTGGCTCGCTTGTCGGCATTGCTCAACACCTCGTAGGCCTCGGCTGCTTCTTTAAACTTCTCCTCCGCCTCTTTGTTGTCGGGGTTTTTATCCGGGTGATATTGGATGGCCAACTTGCGGTAAGCCTTTTTCAACTCGGCATCGGTTGCCGATTTAGAAACACCTAAAATTTCGTAATAATCTCTTTTTGCCATGTTTGTATTATTCGCCAACCACTACTTTGGCGTATCGCAACACCTTATCATTAAGCATATAGCCTTTTTCTATCACGTCCACTACCTTGCCTTTTAAATCTTCTGTAGGTGCCGGAATTTTTGTTATGGCCTCATGTAGCTCGGCATCAAAAGCCTCACCGGTGGCCTCAAAATGTTGCAAACCTTGCTTTTGAAGCACACCCAAAAATTTGTGTTGAACCAGTTTTACCCCTTCGCCAAACGCATTCAAATCGGCGGTTTTTGTAAGCGAGTCAATGGTTCGGTCAAAATCGTCCACCACGGGCAGCAAATCTTCCAATATTTCTTTGGAGGCAGATTTTATCAAATCTATGCGTTCTTTGGCAGTTCTACGTCTGAAATTGTCAAACTCCGAATACAATCTTAAATATTTGTCGTTTAGCTCGGCCGCTTTTTCTTGCCAGTTTACCTCAGCTTTTTCGGCTGAGGTTTCATCGGCTTGCGATTGCGTATCTTCCGTTTGATTATCCATCACTTCTTCTTGCTCCTTCTTTTTGTTTTTCTTCATCCGATTATGAATTAATGTTTGGGCAATATCAACTACTTTGCCAACCACTTTTTAACCTAAAATGGTGACAGAATGGCATTTTTCTTTGGCCTTGTTACAAACCGCAAGGTGCTATTGGCATTTTGGATAATTTCTAAAAAAAGTTTCTATATTTGACTGAATGGAACGAAGCCAAAAAAAATGAAAACGGATACATTAAATTTCAAACCCTGTTTTGGTTTCGTAGATAATGGAAATATGCGTAATAGGAACATTGTATTGGGCATATACGGATGTTATAGGGCATTAAAAAAAACAGATGAGCATATTTAAAAACCTTTTCGGAAAGAAAGAAGAAAAGCCAAAACAAGTCTTTCCAAACCGCGGACTAAACTTACAATTAGAACCAAACCCTGAAAATGGAAAAGGGTTGAGTGAGTTTTTTAGTGGAGCTGTTAAAGAAAACGAAGGAATTGAGTTAGATTATTCAGTTGACTCGCTGAATTTTGTTGACCAATTTCTGGACAACTTTAGTAAAGAATGGAACGTTGACGATTTTGCTGAGACAATTTTTGTTGCTGGTTGCTATTCTGGACAAGTAATGATTGAGAATGCAAATGGACGGTGGATTAAGCAAGAAGACGCGAACCTTCCAGAAGGAGTAAATATGATGCCAATTGTAATTAAACTACCAAACGGAACTGTTTGCGACCCGATTGCCAAAGCTTTTAAACGATTTGCAAATGGAGAGCCTGATAACCTGTCATACTTCTATCAAGTGTTTACGACAACTAATAATGAATAAAAACGCACTACAACACTGTATATAAAAAATAGGCGAAACAGCGATAAATTCATAGGTTATGGCTCGCATTAAAATTTGTGTTTAACCGAAAAATTAGAGCTTCTAAATCGCCTACTTTTCATATACTAACCGTTAGCGGTAATTTTAAAGCTACCAAGCGAATAGACGATTAGAATGAAAACAAATAAAATTTACGACATCACTTTTGACACTGACGAAACTATTATGACTGCGACTTTATCAAAGTCAAATGAAGTTGTTATGTTGATGAGTTCTGGTAATGTCATTCGGTTTAATTTGGACGACAAAAAGGGAAAGCATTTATTTTCAGTAAAAAGCAATTTTGGATATTCAGACGGAGGTTTTGACTTAACAGCAAAGACTTCAATTTACACAATGGACGAAATTGTAGTTGTAGTTAATGACTTCAAAAGACATGGTTTTGTTCATTATCCCAACAAGTATCATGCCTTGCACTTGTGGAGAGAAGACTATCACGCTGACATTTCAACTTATCCAATAGTACTTTATAAAAATCAAGAAAGAGTGCCCCATTTAATTTTTGGTGAAGCATGGAATCATATTCAAATCATGAATCTTGACACCAGACAAATCCTGACTGCTTCAAAATCCTTGATTGAAGAAGGGGCGGAAGAAAGACACATTGATTTTTATAAAAAACATTCTGAGGACAACAAATTACCTTGGCCGAGACCATACGACTATTTTTTTGGCAAACTTTTTATTTCGCCTAATCAGAAGAAATTTTTGAGTGCAGGTTGGGCTTGGGGTTCATACGATTGCTATAATGTCTATGATATTGAAAATTTTATCACAAGTAATAGAATATCAGATTTGAGAATAGGTGGTTGGGAACATGAAAACAGAGCGACATGTTGGATTGACAATGATACTATTGCTATTGCGTATAATCCATTTACCGAAGGAGATGAAAATTCAACAGCAGACTCTCCTTGTGAAATTCATTTTCTCAAAATCAGCGGGGACAATGTTGAGATAGGTAAGAAAATTCAGATTGTTGACAAAAATATCCTTAGTTCGAAAATGTATTTCAATAGAGCAATGAATTCGTTCATCACAGTTTCTGACGAAGGTGGCTTTTCGGTAATTTCATCGGATGGACAAATCGCTTTTAAAGACGAAATTTTGAAAGTAAACGAATACAGCGTTGGGACAGGTTGTTTCTTAACGGCAGACAACAAAACAATATCTGTTTATGAACTTACAGAATAGAAAAACTACCGCTAACAGCACATTTGCAATAGCGGGTTTGGTGCTTAATAGAAACATAAAATTATAAATCAAAGGTCGATGTTATCTGATAGTTTAGTGGGTTAAAATCCGCCACTACTCATACACGAATACGTTAGGAGCAATTACACCAACACCAGATAGAATTTGACTTTCTAGAATGCGACAGAAATAATTTAAATGGCAATCAAATGAATTTAATACTCAAAGTCCTTGTGTTTCCGACACTTCTCTTACTTCTTTCTGGCACAGTATTCAGCCAAAAGACAGGAAATATAAAAGAGGGTTTGCAGAATAACAATATCCCAAAGACGACATTGGTTAAAATTGAAGTTGCTGCATTCAAAGCATTATTTAAAGAAAACGCATCTGCAACCAAAGAAAAAGCCACCTACTATTTTCTAAGTTTAGACGATTCTCTCAATCAATCCTTACCATTTGTATTGGATAAGCTAAAAAGGAATTCTCCCAAAGTAAAGGACATTTCAATGTTCAATAATATGACAGACGAAGAAAAAAGTGAAATTGATTTTCTTTCATTCAATATTTCAAAAGTAATTGTGTCTGGAAACAAAGCCAGTGTTTATTGTGGATATTACGAAGGTAACTTAAGCTCGTCTGGAAATGTTGTTGAATTAAAAAAACGCCTCGGAAAATGGCGAGTTGTAAGCAATGAAATGATTTGGATTTCATAATTATGATGCTCCTAATCGAGTAGGCGGCTCTCCCCATAAATGAGGAGAGTGTACCTATTTAGCTATTCCAACATAACTATTGGTTATCACTTTCCTTTCAACTAAATTTGGAGGGCGTTTACCATTGGCGGCACGCACAATGGGTATAAAACATAGGGCGGGCAGTGGTTTCCGCAAGTTTTGGGCTCTTAGCAAGTTCCGTTTCGGTGAACAGGAAATTGCTTCGAAATGCCCTACGTTTCTTACCCTATACCGTTATGCGTAATCGCAGCGTATGCATAACACTAAGATAAACTGTAAAGAATGACAAAGGTTTTTAGAGCAATATTGTTTTTTGGATTAATCTCAATTGGAATAGATTTGATTAGAAAATTAATATTTACCGAATTTGAAATGACTAGAATATTCAATATCTATTTTTTCATCTATGAGATGGTTTTAGAGTTTTTATTTTTAATAATTACCGCTTTCGTAACCCATTTGTTAGTAAGGAATATTTCAAAAGATAATCTCGGAATATCGCTATCAAAAGCTTTAATATTTGGTAGCATTTATGGCATTGTTTGCTTAATTTCTTCCATAATAATTTCTTTAATAATAGGAGCTGGATTAGGATTTCAATTTGATATTTACGACTCGTTTGTAAAGTTTATTCCAAATGGTTTTACTAAAGGTGTATTATTTTTACTCGTAATGCATCAGCTGATTCCAAAAAACAGAATTTTAACAGATAATACACACAATCCATTAGGCGGCTCTCGCCACGAATGAGGAGTGTGCACCTCATCAACTAATCCGATATAACTATTGGTTATCACCCTCCTTTCAGCTAAATTTGGAGAGTGTTTGCCATTTGCGGCACACACATGGTATATAATACATAGCACCCTGCGGGATGCTACGACACCATATACGAACCGTCGTGTGTAATTAGAAATGAACGAACTCAAAGAAATAAAAGCAAGCCCCAAAAACGGAAATGAAACCCTTACCGACAATGGTAAGGAAACAAATTTTAACCTATTGGACTTTTGGCGTTGGAGCGTTTCTGACATTTTGAGCAATGCAACTCGCGGAAGATTTGCAGAGTTTATCGTCGGGACAGCAGTTGGACTAAATCCTGAAAATTTAAGAGATGAATGGGATGCATATGACTTGACAACTATCGACGGAATAAAAATAGAAGTCAAATCTGCCGCTTATATTCAAAGTTGGAATCAAAAGAACTTTTCGACTATTTCATTTTCAATTAAACCTGCAAGATATTGGGATGCAGAAACAAATATGCAACGTGGAGAACCCAAAAGACACGCTGACCTTTATGTGTTCTGTCATTTAAAACACAAAGACCAAAAAACAATTGACCCTTTAAAAATGGAGCAATGGGATTTTTATGTTCTACCAACATATCGACTTGACAACTATGAAAGAAGTCAGAGCTCAATCACAATTAATTCACTGAAAAAACTGACCGAACCTAAAAGGTACAATGAATTAAAAAGCGAAATAACGAAAGTATATAAAGAACAAAAACTACACACAAACGAGTAGGCGACTCTCCCCATAAATGAGGAGTGTACACCTCATTAGCTAATCCAACATAACTATTGGTTATCACTCTCCTTTCTGGAGGGTGTTTGCCATTGGCGGCACACACACACGGTGTAGCCCTAAACGTGCAAACTACGCGTACACTCACCGTTATGGGCAATCCAAAAATAAAAATTCCGAAATGAGTCTAATTCAATTTCTCATTTCTGAATTTTCTTTATTAATTTTGGAGGCCAACGAAGTCGAAAAAACCTCTGAAAAAGAGGTAAAAAATGATACTTTGTGATTGCTTGGTAATCAGAAACATAATTTTGCGTTAGTCAGAACTAAAAACAGAAATATGAATAAAACAATTACATTCTTAGTTATCTCTTTTTCTATTTTGGCATTATCTTGTAAAGAAAAAGAGGAACCATCTAAACCTCTAGTTGTCGTGTCCGAATTTACTTGGGATAGCTGCTGGAATAGTAAAAACTTTAACGACTTCTCTATTTTTGAAAAAAAAGAAAACTTAACCCATAATTTAGCAAACGGGCGAATTAATCATCTGTCAGTTTCCAAGGTATCAGGGGCAATTCTGGTTGGAACGAATAAAGGTGCAGATTATTTCGATTTTGCCCAACAAAAATGGTTACATATTGGCAAAGAAGATGGATTACCTTCAGACACTATTACAGGAGTTGATGAAGACAGCAAAGGACGATTATGGATGGCTACTCCCAAGGGTTTGTGCAGATATGACTGGAATTCAATGCAACTCTTTTCAAAAAATGAAGGTCTCCTAAATAACCATACGAAATATGTTGCAGTTGACCAATCTGACAATGTTTGGGTAGGTCATACGACCCAGCCTCAGCCTGGATCCAACTGGGAGGAAAATGGATTGAGTTTAATTTCAGCTTCCGATGTTTTAACATTCACAGAAAATAATGGACTACCAGTAGGTAAAAGACTTGATGGAATAACTATAACCAGTGATAACTCCGTTTGGGTCAGATTCTATGCAACTAAAGGTAATGGAATAAATGCAGCCTCACAAGCTGAATTACTTAGAATTAAAAATAATGAGTGGAAAACTTTCACATTTGACAGTATTCAGCAATTTGGAAGTGTTTTCGAAAAAAATTCTGTTATAAATATCCCTTGTATTAATCTATATAATAGTACACATTATGGTCAAAACCCTGGGTTTAGTAAATCATTTATTGGATTAGGGTTGGATATTCAATCTGAATCTTTCAATGAAAAATTAAAACCAGACTGTGGAACGGTAATTCCATTACCAAATTCTATAGTTATTGATGAAAAATCTAATATTTGGTATACAACAAGTTGGATGGGTTATCCAGACTTCGGTATTCGGACAAGTAATGGGGAATATTATACTTTTAGGTCAAAGGACTTATTTGCTGGCATTGAAAGTGCTTTTTACCTTGCAATCGATCCTAAGGGAAGCGTAATTGTCGGAGGCAAAAATGGTCTTTGGAAAATTGAATTGTAAGCCCATAATCGAGTAGGCGGAACTCCCCATAAATGAGGAGTGTACACCTCATTAGCTAATCCAACATAACTATTGGTTATCACTCTCCTTTCAACTAAACTTGGAGGGTGTTTGCCATTGGCGGCACACACGTGCACTAAATGTTATGCCTGACAGACAGGGAATTAGAAATAAAATTGTATATTTATACTGACAACAAATAGTGAAAAAAGTGGCACAACATTTAGTGCTGGCACGTTATAGCCAATTTTATGAACGACACACTTAACGACTTTAAAGTAACGGACAGACAAAATTTCATTAAGTTTCTTGGCTTATTACGCAAAGACTTTTTAGCCAATCCTGAAAATTGGGAAAACAAAACTTTGACCGATTTTCTGGAAGCGTTGGGTGCGTTTACTGAAGACATTCAAGGCTATTACGACAATATGAAACTAAATGTAAATGCGGACAAACCAGACTGGTCAACATTTGTAGACATTTTTAAAGGAGCGAAAGTATATGAATAAAAAAATACCAAAATATGCATTGATATTTTTACTATTCATAGTTGGCTGTTCCTATTTTGAACAGAACAACCTCATTGTGACGAGAACAATTTCAAACGAACCTAATGAACACATTTTTTATAGCGTTTATCAGACTGAGATTGACAATTACAGATTTGAATTTTTTGCAAATTATGGAAATGACACGACCAAATTATTTGAATATTACTTAAATGACGCAATCTATAATGTTATGAACTTTAGCATTAAAAGAAATGACGACATATTGAAAATAAAAACTAATATGCCGACAGAAAATAAATGTGCAGAGACAAAAAATAAGACAATAGTAATGTTGACCAATGAATAGAAAAACTGGCTATAACACGGGTTGCGTCATGCGGGTTGACGTGCAATCCCGATAGCTATCGGGATGGAGCTTTGTGCTTCTAATAAACTTTAGTAATAAATTGAAACTTTGTGCTCCGAAACCCGCCCGAACGCAAAGCCCGAAACCGTTGGCGGTAATGTTAGACAGACACTATGAACACAAAATCACTACCAGGTTGGACAACTAAAATTGACGAAATTTCGAACGGAGTTTTTAAAGTTACTCTTACTGACAAATTTGGGCGAAAAGCAGAATTGGTTGACAATGCAACTGATAATACGATTGACAAGGCTATAAGTTATGCGTTTGACATTGAAAGAAAAGTTTCAAGCAATTGGAATAAATTTCTTTTCGACTTTTGCTTATTACGACTAACAGACAAGGTGATTACAAAAGAATCTTATCACGAGAAGGATTTTGGTTCATGGTTAATACAAGTTGGCGGCAAACGATTTTTATATCTTGGCAAAGAATCTTGGTTGGTAGCACAAACACTAAGTAACAACGACTGGTTTGACAACTATATAATCAAGGATAACGAATTGACATATGAAACCATTACACTTTTCCTTAAACACATGACGTAAACACTACCGCTAACACGGGTAGCTGTTGCACAACTACCCTCAACGCTATTTTAGATTTTTACCTCAAAAACAAAACACAATTAACTCGCTGGTAATAAGAAGATTAAAATTGCAACTTTTTTGAAATAGTTGAAAAATAGAGTTACTTTTGAGTTGTGCAACAGGCACAGTCGTTTGCCGCAATGGGGGTTGACGTGGTTAAATCAAGTGCTGTGATTCTATCAACATTTGTGCTTGGTTGAAAGTGAAGTGCTTCGAAATCCCCCACTGCGGCAAGCGGCAAAAAGTTATGTGCTATTATAAAGACCGACACAAAACAGAATGACAATACTTTTAGACATAGACGGAGTTTTGGAAACGACACCTACTTGGCGACAGGCAGAAATATATTCTGACGGATTTATGAAACTAAATAAAAAAGCACTTGAAAACTTATTAATCCTTCACAAAAGGACAAATGCTTCGATAGTTTTGACAACAACTCATAGAATAAATTATGACGAAACTAAATGGAAAGAGATTTTTAGATTAAGAGGATTGAATTTTGAAACAATATCAAAACTAAATAACAAAACAGAAATAAGTCAATTATTAGACAGAGGAACCGAAATTAAAGAATGGGTTGAAAAAAAAGGAGAGGGACAGAACTATGTTATTATTGATGATGACCAATCAATAAACGCATTGCCAGAGTATATAAAAGAACGCTGGGTTGCAACAAGACCATCAATCGGTTTTGACAAAGATGCATTGGAAAAGGCATTACTAATATTGACAGTTAATTCAAAATTTGCTTGTCCTTGTTGTGGACATAAAACGTTTACGGAGAAACCAAATGGAACTTATGATATTTGCCCTGTATGCTTTTGGGAAGATGACCCAATCCAACTTGACGACCCATATTATGAAGGTGGAGCAAACACAATTTCGTTAAGACAGGCACAAAAAAACTTTATTGAGTTCGGAGCTTGTGATGAAGAAATGAAGCGAAATGTAAGACCTGCAAATTACAAGGAACCCAAAGACAAAAACTGGAAACCATATGAATAAAAAAATAACAGCACATAATCAAGTAGGCGGCTCTCCCCATAAATGATGAGAGTGTACCTCTCACCCCAATCCCGATAGCTATCGGGATTGGGGTATAGAATACGGCTGTTTCCACCACTGGAGGACACGTGCTAACTTGACCTTTTGTGATAATAATAGCAATGTTGGCGACGTCGCCGAATAGTGGCTTCCCCGATTTAGATGCACCTGTTCCAGACGGAAATAATTTATATCAAATTGACAATCAATTTCTTATCTTTCGAACTATATTTACACCATGCACTGAAGAGGAGAAATTCGTACAGAATTTTAAATAAAGTACGTTTAGATGATTTGGCTTCTCCGTGTTTTACAGTATAGTTAATGCCAGAAAAATAAAGAGTAAGAGCATGTGTTTAAAAAAATATCTCGTAAAATATACTGACAAATTCGGTTCGCTCAAATCTGAGGTTATTTCGCATGGAAGCAATTTAAGATTAGAATTAAGGAATACAATCTTTGAAGGACGTGAGTTTGAGTCATTAGAAACAAAAGAAACTAAGGGTAATTTTGAATTTAATTCTTACAATGAGTTAACAAATTTTGAATTAGAAATTGAGATACCTATAATCATTGGCCACTTAAAGAATAATTTTAATGGCGAACTGATTTTAAAATTGGAAAAAAGTATTGAAAATAAAAAAGATTACGGTGTTGAGTTGGTTATAAAAGAAGCAACTTTTAAGACTGTTTTTGGAGAGAATTTATTTGCAAGGAATATGTATAATTTTGAATATCTTATGATTGATATGCAAAAGACGCTCCCTGAAAATTATGAAATTAAAACCTGTATATCCTGTAAATACTCAAATTATCATCCATGTGGAAATTCAGAGTTTGGAGATTTAGTTTGTTTTAAAAATGTTAAAAATAAGTTTGAAAAAATAAAGGATAAATCTGGGCTAATGAACCTTTGGGATGAAGCAAGAGAAAATAATCAGATTTTCAATGTAAATGAAATTTATGAATGTGCGGACCATGAATTTATCGGTGAAAATGATTGGACTTATAAAGACTGGGATTATGTATTTAAGAAGTTAAAATAACTCACAACACCTACCGTGGTTCACTGGTTAAATCACCCCAATGGCCCGCGAAACTGCCTGAACACAAAGCCCTAAAACGTCTTAGAAATTAAAAAAATGAAAATAGAAGTAAAATATCTCAGATCCTTCGCCATAGTGACACTCATAGTATTTTATCAGTTGAGCTATGGTCAGAATTCATTTATGTTACTTGATAAAGCAGAGAAAAACGTTACTAAGGGAAAAAACGAAAAAGCATTGAAGCAAATAACGGAAGCTGAAACGTGTGGTTATTGCACCTGTGGCCTTTGTGTTATGCAAGTAAATGAAAAGGCAAACCTGTTAAGATACGAGATATACAAACGATTAGGAGAACACAAATTGTCTCGTCAATCATTAGATTCAATATACACCAGTAACAATACAATAGATTCGTTAAAAGTGCTATCCTATCAAATGGAATTTGGAAAAGAATTCTTGTCAAACAAAATTGATTCAGCTTTAATTAAGTCAAAAATTACTTGTGATGAGCATGATTGTTTTGTTCAAATACCATTAGATGAAGGTGGAAAAGAAATTCGGTTAAAAATTGGTTTTGTGGAATCATTTCAGATTCAAAAAATTGAAAGTGAGACTGATAGAATTGAGAAATGGAGAGAACAGTTTAATCAATCGAATATCTATAAAATGATAAAAGAAGGGTAGCTGCCAAACGAGTAGGCGGCTCTCCCCATAAGGAGGAGCTTGCAACCTGAGCAGAACAGTTATCTTAAAATCTACCAAAAAAAATTTGAAATCGAGTGACTTAATAAAACTATATTGCGAATGGCAAATTGGTGTAAATAGTTAATTTTAAAATACAATAATATGAACGGAGCACATTGGCATTTGGTGGTAAATCATCTACCTATTATTTTCCCGATGGTAGGGGTAATCGTAATGATTACGGGTTTTGTTTCAAAATCAGAAGCTGTTAAACGAACGGCATTTATGATTTTTATTCTTGGTGCGTTTGCTGCAATAGCCGCAATGACCACGGGCGAAGGAGCAGAAGAAGTGGTGGAGGAAATAAACGGTGTTTCAAAACATTTTATTGAAACCCACGAAGAAACAGCCGAAACTTTTGCATTTCTATCATATATTTTGGGAGGTATTTCGCTTCTCGGTCTTTGGGCAAGTATTAAGCAAAAATCCTTTTCTTCCATCGTTTCAATAGCCACCTTAGTTTTTGCCTTCATTGCATTGTTTTTTGCGAAACAAACGGGCACTACTGGTGGCGAAATAAGACACACAGAAATTAGAAACGGAAATAACAATTCTGCATCCGAACAGCATAACGCCGAAAAAGACGATGATTGAAGAAAGTGAGCCATTTATTGATTATCAAAACAACATATCATTTTGGTTTCGTTGTTGTCCAAAATCGATTGTGAAGCACTAGGTAATTGAATGATGGTAAAGGGTTTAATTACGAAATAAGAAAATATGTATTCAAATGCATTTTGAGTAACAACAAAAAAAAAGACATTATGGAAAACAGAGATTTATCAAAATCCATTGGAGTTGGCGTTTTTATATTGTTAGGGCTTCTTTCGTTAGGTTTTTTTATCTACAAAGGATTAAAAACATTTAGTGATAAAGATAGAATAGTAACCGTAAAAGGATTGGCCGAAATGAATATGACGGCAGAAAGTGCCACCATTTCGTTGAGTTTTTCATTTTCGGGAGATGAATTGCAAGATATTATTCAGCGTACAGAAACGAAGAAGAATTCAATTGTTTCTTATCTCAAGAAAAAAGGATACAACGAAAACGAACTAAAAATTAACAATATAAATGTATATGATCGGCAGAAATATTACGAGGCAAGGTGGATAAACGGAGTACAAACAGAAGTTAAAATAGATAGATACACCATAACACAAAGTTTAACAATTCAGTCGAAAGATGTGAAAACGACAGAAGACAAAGTGTCGGAAATTGAGTTGGATTTAATCAGCAAAGACTTAACATCCAATATTTCAAGCAATTACGTCTTCCCTGAATTAAACTCTATCAAACCTCAGTTAATAGCCGAAAGCACAAAAAATGCACGTGTGGCCGGAGAGCAATTTGCAAACGATTCGAAGGCAAAACTGGGAAAAATAAAAACCGCTTCACAAGGTCAAATTACCATTGCCGGGCAATATTATTATGATGAAGACATGGGTGGATACAGTGAAAAACCCAAAGAGCCATACTTGCAAAAAGCACGTGTGGTAAGTACTATTGTTTTCTTTTTAGAATAAAGATTTTGCCTTTCTTAAAGCATCAAGTGGTTGTTTCATTTATACAAAAACATAAACGATATGAAAAAAGAAACGAAGAAAGATGGTTTTTACTATTTGGAACTGGTGTTTGAAATTGCTGGTTGGGTGCTTATTGTTCTTTCTCCTGCACTGATTGGTGCGGCCATTGGAGCTTTTATCTACATGGGAAATCAAACAATCGACACGTTGATTATCGGCATATTTCTGACTTTTGTTGGCTTAGTGTTAGGTATTGTATTGGCCAATAAACAATGTGAAGGAAAAGGAACCATCCATTTCTTATCACGAGTTTCTGCCACGCCCGATTTGGATAAACAAACTGAGGAGGAAATTGAAAAGTGAATAATCTTCACTTTTTTATCAATACTTTATACAAACATTCTTTGCTTCTGTAAAAAACCGAAGGGCTTCCCAGCCACCTTCTCTGCCCACACCAGAATTTTTCATTCCGCCAAATGGTGTTCTCAAATCTCTCACAAGCCAGCAATTTATCCAAACAATTCCGGCCTTCAACTGATCGGCTACCCGATGTGCCCGACTCAAATTTTCTGTCCAAACGGTTGATGCAAGTCCGTATCCCGTTGAGTTTGCCAATGCTATGGCCTCTTCTTCCGTATCAAATGGTTGAATAGTTACCACGGGGCCAAATATTTCTTCTTGATTGGTACGGCAGGTCTCGTTGAGCCCTTCTATTACCGTTGGCCGCAAATACCAGCCACCTGCTTCTTCTCCCGTTAGCTTCACCTCTTCGCCTCCGGTCAACACCACTCCTCCTTCTTCTTGAGCAAGCTGAATGTAGCTTTTTATTTTTTCAAAATGCGGCTGAGACACAATGGCTCCCAAACGGCTGTCTGATTCGTTGGGATTTCCAACCTTCATGGCAGCCACCTTTTCTACAAATGCTGTTTTAAATTTTTCGTAAATGCCTCTTTGCACATATATGCGAGAACCGCACAAACAAATCTGCCCTTGATTGGCAAAAGATGAATTGAGTGTGGTTTTGAGCATTTTATCAAAATCGCAATCATCAAAAATGATGTTTGGGTTTTTGCCGCCAAGCTCAAGGCTCAGTTTTTTAAACATTGGAGCCGCTGTTCGAGCTATGTGAGCCCCAGTGGTGGTTCCACCAGTAAATGAGATAAGTGTTACATCGGGGTGTTCCACAATGGCATTTCCGGTTTCGGTGCCCAATCCATGCACAATGTTAAACACTCCGGCAGGCATTCCGGCCTCTATGCAGAGTTCTGAAAGTTTGTAGGCCGTCATGGGCGTTACCTCGCTGGGTTTTGCAACCACCGTGTTGCCGGCAGCCAACGCCGGAGCTACTTTCCAGCTGAAAAGATACAACGGCAAATTCCATGGAGATATGCAGCCTGCCACCCCAATGGCCGTTCGGGTGGTGTAGTTTATAATATTATCGCTGGTGCGATGGCTCTCGCTGGCAAAATGCTTTATGGCTGTTGCAAAAAAAGCGAAGTTATCGCGAGCTCGAGGTATATCCACCTCTCTGGCCAACCACAAAGGCTTGCCATTGTCTTTGCTTTCGGCCTCGGCCAATGTTTCTAAATTTTCATTTATCAAATTAGACAACCTCAACAAAATATCCGAACGCTCTTCGTTTCTCATGCTGCTCCACGCAGGGAAAGCCGCTTTGGCTGCCGAAACAGCTTCATCTACATCTGCCTTTCCAGAACGAGGAATGTGGCTATATACCTTGCCGGTTGAAGGTTGAAAATTATCCAAATATTCTCCCGAAATTGGCTCCACTAACTGTCCGTTGATGTAATTTTTGAGTTTGTACATACTAATGCAAAATTGACGGCTCGAATTTAGTGAAGTTTATGCAGACCGTTTTTTATTAAATCCATGTTTAAGATTCAAAGTAACCAGAATAATTAGGGTTAATTCATACGATTAACCATAAACTTTAGTCTAATTATTTTTACTAATCCTAAAAATATGCTTTTATCAACAATTTTTCTGACATGGTAATACGGCCTGACAAAGGGTGCTTTGTGGGAGTTTTTTTTATAAATGAATGGTTGAAGTATATGGACTACAAGGGAAGAGCAAGTATTAACATTTCTGGAGACGATATTCGAGTGCAGATTTAGACTGGATTGAACAACGATCTATCACACATTTGAGATTAAGTGGAGTAAAAGTAAAAATCAACCGCGGCAAAGTTGGCAAACCGACTATCCAAATCAACAATATAATTGCATTATCACCAATAATTTCTTTGATTGGGTGCTTTGAAATTAAGTTTGCAAAATGAATTATTTCGACGCTCAACAATATCAAAACATTAAAGAACTGCAAGCTGGTGAGTATGAAAACTGCCGTTTTGCCGAATGTAATTTTGGCGATCAGAATTTTTCGGAATTCAAGTTTATTGATTGCTCGTTTATCAACTGCAATCTCAGTCTCGTGAAAATATCTAATGCAACTTTTCGAGATGTTTTGTTTGACCAATGCAAAATGTTAGGGCTTCATTTTGATACGTGCAACAAATTTGGACTTTCGGTAACATTTAATAACTGCAACCTTCAGAGTTGTTCATTTTATCAAACCCTGCTAAAAAATACCAGCTTTACAAATTGTGATTTAACCGAGACTGATTTTACCGAATGTGATTTGACCAATGCTGTTTTTGATACTTGCAATTTGCTTTATGCCACCTTTGACCAAAGTATTTTAGAAAAAACAGACTTCCGAACTGCAAACCATTTCATCCTATCTCCCGAGAAAAATAGGTTAAAAAAAACGCTGTTTTCTAAAGAAAATTTGGTTGGTTTGGTTTCTCATTTAGACATTAAACTTGAATAAGTTATGAATATAAAAACCGTTTCGCAGCAATTGGAAAGCGTGGTTCGTGATGTGCCTGATTTTCCAAAACCGGGCATTGTTTTTAAAGACATTACACCTGTTTTGAAAGACCATAAACTATGCAATGACATTGCCGACACATTTGCCACAAGATACAAACACCTGAATTTAGACGCAGTTGTTGGCATTGAATCAAGAGGCTTTTTGTTTGGAATGCTTATAGCCAATCGGTTAAATATTCCTTTTATCCCCATAAGAAAAGCCGGAAAACTACCCTATAACACCTTGCAAGAAAAATACGATTTAGAATATGGCAATGCCACCATAGAAATTCACGAAGATGCTTTAAAACCAGGCAGCAAAGTGGTGCTACATGATGATTTGCTTGCCACGGGCGGCACTGCCAGGGCAGGGTTCAAACTCCTGCAACGACTTGAGGCACAAGTGGTTGAATTTTCTTTTCTTATAGAACTTGAATTTTTGGGAGGTCGAAATCTATTACCCCCTGACACTCCTGTTTTTTCATTGTTAACCTATCAATAAAAAACATACCTCAACCCAAAAGCAGTCATTGTGGTTGTTGGTTTCAAAATATCGCGTTTATAAATAGAATTCAAACTCCAAACCCCTGAAATTCTGAAATAGGGTTGCCAATGAAAGCGATTAACATTCACTTCCATACCCGAATTTAATCGTGTATGGATTTTGTTGAAATCGTTGCCAACAATGTTTGAATTGGTCAACAACATAACATCAAATCCCGTACGAGCCGAAATTCCAAAGGTTCTCTTATTTACAAACTTGTATGCCACCGAAACGGGCAGATGAATGTAGTTTGCCGATTCTGCCTTTTGAGTTAATTCTATTTTGGCATTTGCCGTGTCTTTAGAAACTCTGGTTTCCACGATTTCTTTTATCAGCCACACTTTTCTGCCATTGGCATTATACTCACTGTTGACCAATGTAAAATATCTATTGGTGGTATCCACTTTTTCACCCACAACTTGGTTTCTTACCACCGATTCGGTTTGCACCTTCGACAGTCCTGCCCCAATCTCCAACGCCCATTTGTTTTTGTAAACACCTACCCTACTCGTTACTTCTTGCCACTTGTTAAAATAACGCATGGTTGTTCCAAATTCTTGGCTTTCAACACTTCTGGTTGGCGTTTTATTTGTTGCCGACATGTTGGCTTCAGCGGAAACATAAAATCTCCATTGTCTGGAATTCTTGTAAACCGAATTCAATCCTGCCGATTGACCTTTCCAATCATATCTTTCAAACTGAATTTCCTTTTTGGCTGACATTGCCTCTAAATAATCCGTTGATATTGCCCTTTTATCTTTTGGCAATTCTCCTCTCAACTCACCTCCTTTTCCCGTCTCAAAACTCCGTTTTGCCTTCCATTCTTCGAGCTGTTTTGCAAAATCGTCAATTCCCAATTCGCCCCTTTTTGATAAAGGCTCTTCATATTTTATTTTGGGATTTGATGATTTAGCGAAGCTTTTTTCTTGAATTGTTTCAGTTGCATTTTTTGTTGATTCTTCAGTTGTTGCATTCGTGTTTGAATCATTAAAATCAGTGAAATTTTCAACTTTACTTTCCTCTGCTGTTTGACTTTCTACTTGAATATCACTCCTTTTGGTAGAATCTAATTTATTCATCGACCACCATAAGCCAACACAAACCAACGCCACTAAAGCGGCAACTATATAAATAATCCTTTTCTTTTTAACCGGATAAAGTACCTCCAACTGTTCACTGGCCTTATTCCACAATTCGGCATCCGGGCTGTATTCCTGTTGATGCCCCTTTTTAAACATTTCATCTAATTTATCCCAACTGCTCATAGTTCTACTTTTATGTTTTGCAATCGTTTTGTTTCGGCAGCCAACATGGCTTGCAACTGTTTTCTGGCCATATTTAAGTGCCATTTTGAAGTTCCTTCGCTTACCTCAAGCATTTCTGATATTTCCCTGTGTTTGTATCCATCAATTACATATAGGTTGAATACCTGCGAGGTGGTTTCGGGCAACTGTTTTATCAGGTTTAAAATATCTTCGGCATTCAATTTTTGGTTTACATCCATTTCGGTAGATTCAACCATAAACTCCAAATCATTTATTGAAGCCTCATTCGGTATATACTTTTTATTTTGTCTATATTCATCCACTAAGTGCCTGATGGCAATGGTTTTGACCCAGGGTAAAAATGGTTTATTTATATCTATGGCAACTAACCCTTTCAATATCTTAAAATAAATTGCGTTTAAAGCTGATCCCGCATCATCATAGTTGGTTTTGTATCGTATGCAAATGTTCATCAAATAACTAAAAAGCTCATTGTAAAGCTCATTTTGAGCCCTCCTTTTGTTTTGCAAACAATCTTTTATGAGCTTTGGGGATATTGACATAAGCTAAAAAGAGCGATTCGCCTGCGGCGAATCGCTCCTAATTGTAGGTTATAGAATTAATTAGTCAATTTGATAAATTTCTCTCTTACCATTACTTGCTTGCCCGATATTTCAATTAAATACAGTCCATCGGGCTGATGGGCTATGTCCAAATTCGCTTTTCCATCCGCTTCCATTTCAACCTCAGAAATCAAAATGCCGTTCATTGAATAAATTCTTACAATTGCCCCTTCTGATTTTCCTTGAACCAACTCAATATTAACCAGCCCTGAGGTTGGGTTTGGATAGATGCGAAAATTATTTTTATTCAATTTATTGCCAACACCCAGTTGGTCAAGAACTTCAATATCAAAACCATCAACCTTTAGTAACCTTCCCAACGAATCAAGCCCTAACGTGTCGCAATAAGTATCATAACAATTGGCTGAAGAATCTATTACCGTAAGACACACATTGTATCTACCAAAGGTTGAGTAATGGTGGCTTGGATTGCGTTGGGTTGATGTGCCTCCATCTCCAAAATTCCAATAATATTGATGTGATGATTTGTTGGATGAGCCATTAATTAAGTACAACTTATACTTTGTATTGGTATCAACCGCTACTCTAAAAAATGCCGTGCAACTTTTCATACTGTCAATAGTTACCGACTTGCAGATGGAATCTACGCATCCACTATCGTAAGCATAAAGGCAAACAGTATATGTTCCAAAATAGGTGTAATGATGACTCGGATTTTTTTGTGTCGAAGAAGTTCCATCACCAAAACTCCACAAATATTGAGTGGTGTTTGACGAGGACATGTTTTTGAAATGGGCAATGGTATCCATCACATAAAAGCTGAAATCGGCCTGACAACCAGTAGCTGAGCCTCCAACCACGATACTATCGCAATAGGTACTTTGACATCCAGTAGTATCCCAAACGGTGAGGCATGCATTATATGTGCCCTGTTTTGAATAAGTGTGTACAATACTTACCGAGTTATTGCCTGTGCTGGTTGCTCCGTCTCCAAAAGTCCAATAGTAAAACCTATTGGCCTGATATACTCCCGAAAATCGAACCGAATTTCCGCTAATTTGCGTACTAAACGCTGCATTGCAACTATCTGGATATACTATTATGTATTGACAAGAAGTATCATTGCAACCCAACGTAGAATCCATTATATAATGACACACCTGATATGTGGTGGCTGTTGTGACGGGTTGATAGGTGTAAGTAACACTGCCCCCACCACCACTAACCGAATGCCCATCACCAAAAGTCCAATAATGATGAGTGGTTGCCACATTTGAATTTGCTTTTAATGCAACTACATTTTTATATTGAGAGAGCGTAAAACTCACATCGCACGTATCTGGATAAACCGTAACCGTTTTGCAAACGGAATCACTGCAAGCCATACTTGAATCACTCACATAATGGCAAACATTAAAAGTCTGAATAGATGTTGTTTGATATTTATGATAAGGGCTAAAACTGCTTGATGTATCACCATCGCCAAAGGTCCAACGGTATATTTTACTGCTATAATCTTTGGGGTAAAAGCTAACCGAGCTTCCGCTTACATAAGTATCGAAATCCGCATTGCAATTGTTGCCATTTGGTAGGGCAATAGTTACACAATATTGATCTGAACACGTAGCTGTGCTATCATAAATTTGTAAACAAACCGTTGCCCAGCTCAATGAAGAACTATACTTGTGTATCGGATTTTTGGCTGTGGAAGTTGTCCCATCGCCAAAAGTCCATATATGGGTGGCGGCCTTGGTTGAATTATCTACAAAATAAACCGAGTCTCCTTTTATATAACTCGAAAAATGTGCATCGCAGCCCGTGGTATAAACTACGGTAACACAAAATGTATCTGCACATGGCACTTTTGAATCCATAACAATTCTGCAAACCTTATAGGTTCCGGCACTATTGTATTTATGCTGTGCAAAACCAAATGTGGAATCCCGAGTTCCATCGCCAAAATCCCAATGTTCCTGTGTATATTGATTTCCGGAAGAATCCTGAAAATAAAACAGTCCGGAAACACTGGTCATATACCAGGAAAACTGTGCATCGCATTGTGCGTTGGCTTGGGTATTGCTCAAAAACAAAAGCCAAATAATTCCAATAATGTAAAGTATCTTTCTCATATTTTTTATTCTCTTTTGAAAAACCAATACGAAGCTAAGGATAAAATGGTTGGATGAATTTTTAAAAAAAGTTATTTGCTCCCCATTTCTTTACTTTTGACATTTGTTTTATCACTGTTTTTATGCCGCACATAAGACTTCAAACCATCATTAAAGCTCCCGTTGAACGGGTTTTTGATTTATCGAGAAGTATTGATTTGCACCAAATTTCAACTTCAAATACGGATGAAACAGCCATTTCGGGAGTTGTTTCAGGTTTGATTGATTTGAACGAAACGGTAACTTGGAAGGCAAAACATTTTGGAATATACCAGCATCTTACCAGTAGAATTACAGAACTTCAGTTTCCGCATTTTTTTGTTGACGAAATGGAAAAAGGAATCTTCAAAAGCCTTTACCACAAGCACCTTTTTGAAGACAATAATGGAAGTTGTGTGATGACGGACTATTTCGACTACCAAGCTCCTTTGGGCATTTTGGGAAGACTCGCAGATATTCTATTCTTAAAAAAATACTTAACCAAAGTGTTGGTTGAAAGAAACGCTATCATAAAGAAATATGCCGAAGGAAATGATTGGCACGAAATTATTCAGAGAGAAAAAACCATCAGAATGGATCCGAATACTTAGGATTATTCAGAAATTTTTCGTCTGTAAGCGTATTCAAAAATGCTTTGATGTCGGCCATTTCCTCCTCAGTTATTCTGTTTCGAGGAGCAATGGTCATTAAGTCTCTGGGTGCATTAGAGTTGTTGGAAGTATTCAGATTATTACCCACCTCTTCATAAAACCGAATTACCTCGTCAATGGTCATAAAACGACCATCATGCATATACGGAGCGGTCACCATAATATTTCTTAATGAAGGCGTTTTAAAGCTAAATTTATCTTTTGTAAGTTTTGTAAAACCCATTTTACCCGAATCCTTAGGGTATGGATCCAGAGCCGTGTTGTGCGATTTATTGTCAATTAAAAGTGATGTTGAATGGCAATTAAAACACCCTTTTATTTTTAATGCGTTGAAACCTTTTAGTTCTGCACTTGTAAGTTCTACTTCTCCTCTATTTGATCTATCAAATTTTGAATTGTCAGAGGTAATGCTTAACAAAAACTGCTCGAGTGCTTTCTCTAAATGCTCTTTTAAAATTGTGTCTGTATTAAATGCGTCTTTAAATTTTTGCCGATACATGGCCGAGTTGTTTAGTTTCACTAAAACATCAGGTATCCGTGCATCCATTTCTATGGGATTTTCAATGGGCATCGTAGCTAATTGTCGTAAGGTTTTTGCTCGGCTGTCCCAGAAAAAGCTATCTACCCACATTAAATTAAAGATAGTCATTGCATTACGCTTTCCGAAACTACCTCTTATTCCCTGACTCACAGGATTGCCATTATCCGTAAAAGCAAATTTTTGATTGTGGCATGTTCCACAGGCTTGAGTGCCATCTCCACTTAGCATTGGGTCGTAAAACAAATGTCTTCCTAAGTCAACTCCGGCCAATGTAAGGGGGTTGTCTGCCGGAATTCGTAAAGGTGGCAAATCTGTTCGTTCCACCAGTGCGGTATCGGCTTTGCTGCCGGGGCCAATAATTTCTGGCGGTGGTTCGGGGCCACAACCACTCATAAACCCACCAACTGCAAATACCGACAGCAGTATAAGAAAATGTTTTAGATATTTCAAGTATCTCGTATCTATCAGTTGATTCATCGCATGTCAAAAATCGATTACTGTATGATAAGAGTTTTGTTTTCAGTAACAGATTTATCAGACTCGATAGATAGAGTGTATGCTCCTGGAACTAATCCATCAACGCTAATGGTGTTTGCTCGCAATCCTGACTGAACTTCTATTACTCTAACAACCTCACCAAGCATGTTCATAATTTTAACATTTGTTACGGTTGTCAAATCTGATTCTACTGTTACCTCAGAGGTAGCAGGATTAGGGTACATGCTTATCACGCCATCCGCAATGGTAGCAGAATTTTGAAAGGAATAGGGAAACTCAAAATCAAGTCTATCTGTATTTTGATTGGTTACCTGCGAAACAAGATTCAAATCACTTCCAAAGGTATAAACATTCATTTTGCCGTTAATCATTTTACCAACAAAGATGAACTCATTTTGAGCGTCAATTTTCACAAATCCATCATTGATGATTTTCACTCCACCTAAATTTACAACCTCATTTTGGGCAGTAATTTCGTGTGTTTTCAAACTCATCTCCCCTATTTTAAGGATGGACTCTTCTCCACTTTTTTCTACAAACAACACCTTCAGATTGTCTTTTGTATTGTCATATACAAAATCCAGAATGTCATAATCAATAGTTGTTTGACTTTCAATAACATTCGAGGCGGCATTTATTTTGAATAGTTTATTGGTGCCAGTAACGTCTTTAGAAGCAAAATAAAGCATTTGGGTTTTATGAACATAGCACACATTACTCAAAGATACATCCTGAGCCAATCCGTTGCCATCAACGGGGGTCACATTGCCCACAAAAGGAGCGTTTACACCGCTGGTAATGGAAAGAGATGAAAGTTTAATTTTCCCCGTTAAACCTCCAGTGTTCATATCAAAAACCACCATTGAAATATCTTCATTGTTGTTTCCGTAGGGATTAAAATTGCCTTCCTCTGTGATAAAGCCCATTCTATTTTTCTCGCCAATGGCAAAAGATGTCATTATAGAAGCGTTAATAGGCACTGTCTTTATTACCTCTCCGTTTTGAGCGTTTGCAAACACAATTTGCTGAGCTCCTGGGTGAACAGCAAACCTCAAAGTTGGGTCGTTCGTCTCTGTAACAAACGTCAACATACCGGATGATTGATTATTATAAAGAGAATTAGCCAAGTATTTCTGACCATTTTGGATAGAAACCTCGCCTACATTGTTCAGGACACTCCCATGCTGATCTAAATTTACTATCTTAATCTTCGATGTTTGTTCATTCCACTGAACCCCTTTTACCGCAGGTGTTTGGGCAAAAACATTTACCCCCATCAAAACTGTTCCTGACAAAAATGCTATTAGATGCTTCTTCATAATCAAAAATAAAGTGTCAAATTTAAGGATAAGAGATGTTAGATGCAACCAACCAAAGTCATTTTTAATGTCATATTTCGTTAGAATTTTCTTTAAGAAAAAAAGAAACAATACTTTTTGGTTTTTCAATTATGAATTTTAAATTTGCCGCCGCTCAAAGGAGGACACATTGATTTGACAGAACAAAACAACGAATTAGAGAACGAACAAGTATCTCTTGATGCTGCCGAAACCCAGGATGTTACGGCGGAACAAACCGAACAAAACGAAATTACAGAAACAATTACCGAAGACTTTGTGAACACATCTGACGAAGATGAGGAAGACGAAGTAGCAGAAGTTAGAAGACCTAAAGTCGAAATTAACGACAATCCGGTTCACGATGCTAATGCATTTGATTGGTCTATGGACAAAGAAGGCTTTGGACAGTATGACGATTCTAACAAAAATGAATTGATGGGATTGTATTCTCAAACGTTCAACACCATCGAAGCTGGTTCAATCATTAAAGGTAAAGTTGTGTCAATGACCAAAAAATACGTGGTTGTTGATGTTAACTTTAAATCGGATGGTTTGGTTGGTAGAACAGAGTTCAAAAACCAACCTGATTTAAAAGTTGGCGATGAGGTTGAAGTTTATGTAGTGGAAACAGAAGATGCTCTTGGTCAATTAGTTCTTTCAAGAAGAAAAGCATTAGCTGAAACTTCTTGGGATATGGTTACCAAAGCTCAAGAAACCGGCGAAATTGTTCGAGGTTTAGTAAAATCTAGAACCAAAGGTGGTTTGGTAGTTGATGTTAACGGACTTGACGCATTCTTGCCAGGTTCTCAAATCGACGTTAAACCAATTCGCGACTACGACCAATACGTTGGTCAAACAATGGAATTTAAGGTTGTTAAGATTAACGAAGCCTTCAAAAACGTTGTTATTTCGCACAAAGCTCTTATCGAAGATGATATTGAAGCCCAAAAAGGAGAAATCCTTTCAAGACTTGAAAAAGGTCAAGTGCTTGAAGGTGTTGTTAAAAACATGACTTCTTTTGGTGTGTTCATCGACCTTGGTGGTTTAGACGGATTGCTTCACATTACTGACGTATCTTGGGGCAGAATCAACCATCCGGAAGAAGTATTGCAACTTGACCAAAAAATCAACGTTGTGGTGCTTGACTTCGATGACGATAAAAAACGAATTTCTCTTGGCTTAAAACAACTTACTCCTCACCCATGGGCTGATTTGAGTGCCGACATTCAAGTTGGGTCTAAAGTAAAAGGTAAAGTAGTTACTGTGGCCGATTACGGTGCATTTATCGAAGTTGCTCCGGGTATAGAAGGTTTAGTTCACGTTTCAGAAATGTCTTGGTCTCAACATTTGAGAACACCTCAAGACTTTATGCAAGTGGGCGATGAAGTAGAAGCTGTGGTGCTTACTCTTGAAAAAGATGAACACAAAATGTCTCTTGGCATAAAACAACTTACTCCTGACCCATGGGAAAACATCGAAGCTAAATATCCAATTGAAAGCAAACACAAAGGTGTGGTTAGAAATCTTACCAACTACGGTTTGTTTGTAGAATTGGAAGAAGGTGTTGATGGCTTAGTACACGTAAGTGATTTGAGCTGGAGCAAAAAAATTAAGCATCCTGCCGAGTTTACTAAAAAAGGAGAAGAGTTAGAGGTTATCGTTCTTGAAATAGACCGCGAAAACAGACGTTTGAGCCTTGGTCATAAACAATTGGACGAAAATCCTTGGGATACATTTGAAAGCATTTTCACCGAAGGTTCGGAACACGAAGGAACTGTTACTGAAATGACCGACAAGGGTGCTACCATTGCTCTTCCTTATGGTGTAGAAGGTTTTGCTCCTAATAAACACATCAAAAAAGAAGATAAAACTTCGGTAAAAGTTGATGAGGTTTTGAATTTCAGAATCATTGAGTTCAACAAAGATCAAAAAAGAATCATTGTTTCTCATACCGATATTTGGAAAGAGCAAGAAAGAGCCCGCATTGACGGCGATGATGAGGCCAAGAAAAAATCAGCAAAACAAGCCAGCAAAATGGTTAAGAAACTGAACAAGTCTAACGACGTTTCTACCCTCGGCGAGCTTGACGGTTTAGCAGAACTTAAAGCCAAGATGGAAGCAGAAAACAGAAAATCTGCCGAAGCAAAATTGGCTAAAATGGAAAAGGAAAAATCAGACAAAGTTTCTTCTGATGAGCCTGCTCCAAAAAAAGAAAAAGCAGCTAAATCTAACACTGGTGCTGATGATATGAAAAAATTGGCCGGTGTTGGCCCTGCATTGGAGAAAAAAATCCATGAAGCGGGTTATACAACTTATGCCCAGTTGGCAGCTTTAAACGCTGATCAAATAGTGGAATTAGAAACCACCATTGGCAAAGCTGACGCTTTCTCGAAAAATGGCTGGTCAGAGCAACTTAAAGAGTTCTTAGCAAATTAAGATTGCATAAAACATTTAATATATTAACTAAAAATCCCATTTTTGAATGGGATTTTTTTTTTGCTTAAAAATTAAGAAAATGAATTATTGGCTTATTAAATCTGAACCTCACAAATACAGTTGGGAGCAGTTTGAAAAAGACGGAAAAACATTTTGGGACGGTGTGCGAAACTATGCCGCTCGCAACAATATGCGTGATATGAAATTGGGCGATCAATGTTTGTTTTACCACAGCAATGAAGGAAAAGAAATTGTAGGTATTGCTGAGGTTGAAAGAGAAAGCTATCCAGACCCAACCATAAACGACGAAACATGGGTGGCCGTTGATGTAAAACCAATTCAAAAATTATCAAAAACAATAACCCTATCAGAAATAAAAGAACATCCGGTACTCAAAAGCATGGAAATGGTTCGGCTCAACCGGCTATCCGTTTCTAAAGTAACGAAAAAAGAATTTGACCTTATTAAAAAACTGGGAAGTTAAAATGTTGAAAAGGCTACTCATAGAAAGCACCCAATTGGAGTTTGTTCTGCACCGCATGGCTATGGAATTGTACGAAAATCACACACTTTTCGAACACTCTGCCATTATTGGATTGCAGCCTCGCGGCAGTGCGTTGGCACGAAAAATTAGACAAATTTTAACGGATGATTTCGGAATAAAAAATATTAGATACGGTGAGTTAGACAGTACATTTTATCGAGATGATTTTAGAAGAAGCGAAAAAATATTGCTTCCCAATACCATGGAAATTGAATTTTCTATTGAAGGCTTGCATATTATTTTAGTAGATGATGTGCTCTATACTGGCAGGTCGGTGCGAGCCGCCTTGAACGCTCTTTCTGATTTTGGGCGACCTGCCAAAACAGAGCTTTTAACCCTTATCGACCGAAGATTTAAAAGAGAACTACCCATTCAGCCAGATTATGTTGGACTTAATGTAGATAGCAGAGCCAACGATAAAGTAATTGTGGATTTAGTGAACGAACAAAAAGTTTGGATAGAAACCGAAAAGAAATGACAAGGCTCTCGACAAAACATTTATTGGGTATAAAAGACCTGACTGCTCATGACATAAACCTCATTTTTGAGACAGCAGATAATTTTAAGAAAATTTTAGCCCGACCCATAAAAAAAGTTCCTTCCCTTCGCGATATTACCATTGCCAATGTGTTTTTTGAAAACTCAACAAGAACAAAAATTTCGTTTGAACTTGCCGAAAAAAGGTTGTCGGCAGATATTGTCAACTTTGCCAGTTCGTCTTCATCTGTATCAAAAGGCGAAACACTGATTGACACCGTAAACAATATTCTCTCCATGAAAGTGGACATGGTGGTAATGCGGCATCCTGCACCGGGGGCGGCTCAATTTTTAGCTAAAAATGTAGATGCTCAAATTGTAAATGCGGGAGACGGAACACACGAACATCCAACGCAGGCCTTGTTAGATGCATACTCCATTCGTGAAAAAATGGGTAGTTTGAAGGGCAAAAAAGTGGTTATAGTCGGCGATATTCTTCACAGTCGTGTGGCACTTTCAAATATCTACTGCCTCAAAAAGTTGGGAGCCGAAGTAGCCGTTTGTGGGCCTCCTACCTTAATTCCAAAGCACATCGACAGCTTGGGGGTAAAAGTAGAATATGACCTACAAAAAGCCATTGATTGGTGCGATGTTGCCAATATGCTCCGCATTCAATTAGAACGGCAGGACACAAAATATTTCCCGAGTTTAAGAGAATACAGTATGCAATATGGCCTTACCATGCGGCATTTGGAGAAATTAAAAAAGGAAATTATTATACTTCATCCGGGTCCAATAAACCGTGGCGTAGAGATTAGCTCAGAAGTGGCCGACTCTGATTATTCTATCATACTTAATCAGGTAGAAAATGGGGTGGCCATTCGTATGTCGGTTCTATATTTATTGGCGGCTCAAAGAAATTAAGCGTGAAAAATACCCGCATTTTTATTTTATACACAGGCGGAACCATCGGCATGGCACCTCAAAATCAGGAAGACCCCGCAAGCCCGCTAACACCTCAAAACTGGAAGCAACTTCAGCGTTTTATGCCTGCCATAAAACCAAACGGTTATTTTTCAAAAACCAAGAATATCGAATTTGAATACCACTCATTTTCGCAACTGCTCGATTCTTCTCAATTTAACATTGGGCATTGGCAGCAAATGGCTACTGAAATTGAACGCAGATACAATGATTTTGATGGTTTCATAATTATACACGGCACAGACACAATGGCCTACACGGCCTCTGCACTCAGTTTTGTTTTCGAAAATCTGACAAAACCCATTGTGCTTACAGGTTCGCAACTCCCTATTTCTCACACCAGAACAGATGCGGTAACCAATTTTAGCAACGCCATCCATATTGCAGCTTCTTCCGCTTTCGGACTACCCGTAATTAATGAAGTTTCAATTTGTTTTAACGACAAAGTTTTTAGAGGAAACAGATGCACAAAAGCCAGCACCAACGATTTTGAAGGTTTCACATCGCCAAACTATCCTGCATTGGCAGAGCTTGAAGAAAGCATAAAGGTAAACACCAAATCATTGTGGCAAAATGGCAGAGAAAAATTTAACTGCAATTCAAACTTCAACCCAAATGTGTTGGTTTTGACTCTTTTTCCGGGAATAAGAACCGACCTTTTGACAAAATTGGTTGAAGACTCCGATGTGGATGGAATCATTATTAAAACGTTTGGCAGCGGCAACGCCCCGTGTTCGCCCCAGTTTTTAGATGTTCTAAAAAATGCTAAAGACCAAGGCACTTTTGTAATGTTCATTACTCAATGTTTGCAAGGGTCTGTTCATTTGGGCAAATATGCAGCCAGCAACATTTTTAAAGAAATTGGTGTAATATCAGGCTACGACATTACCACCGAAGCTGCCCTATCCAAAATGATGTGGGTTTTGGCCCAAAAAATTACCAAAAAAGAGCAAGAAAAACTTCTGCTTTCCAATATCAGAGGAGAAATAACCATATAAGCCACAAAAGGTCGTTTTTCGTTTATTGAATGTGGATAACATCGACAAAAAAGTGCCTGTTTTCGGGCATTTTAACCCTAATTTTACCCTTTTAACCTACATTCAAAAAATGTCAGAAAACAAACAACAAAGCTCGAATTATGGAGCTGATAACATACAGGTTTTAGAGGGTCTTGAAGCGGTAAGAAAAAGACCTGCAATGTATATAGGCGATGTTGGCCTGAAGGGTTTGCATCACCTTGTTTATGAAGTGGTTGACAACAGCATTGACGAAGCTCTTGCAGGATATTGCGACACCATAAAGGTATTTATTAACGAAGACAACAGTATAACCGTTGAAGACAACGGTCGTGGGATTCCGGTGGCCATGCACGCTAAAGAAAAACGGTCAGCTTTAGAGGTTGTTATGACCGTGCTTCATGCCGGTGGTAAATTTGACAAAGACACATACAAAGTTTCCGGAGGTTTGCACGGTGTTGGGGTTAGTTGTGTTAATGCCCTATCTACCAAATTGTTGGCCACCATTAAACGCGACGGTCATATCTATCAACAAGAATACTCCATCGGAAAACCTGTTTCTGGTGTTGACGTTATTGGCGATTCTGACGAACGAGGCACAACGGTGAGTTTTTGGCCAGATGACTCCATTTTTCAAAACACCGTTTACAACTACGAAACGCTGGCTTCACGACTTCGAGAATTAGCGTATCTCAACAAAGGAATTCGGCTTATTTTGACCGATAAACGTGAAAAAGAAGATAATGGCGAATATCTCTCAACAGAATTTCATTCAGAAGGTGGTTTAACCGAATTTGTAAAATTTTTAGATGGAACCCGTGAGGCTCTTATTCCAACTCCAATTTACGCAGAGGGCGAAAAATCTGGCGTTCCGGTAGAAATTGCTTTTCAATACAACGGAAGCTACACGGAAAATTTACACTCTTATGTAAATAACATTAACACCATAGAGGGTGGAACACACGTAGCCGGATTTAGAAGAGCTTTGACAAGAACACTCAAATCGTATGCGGAGAAAGAAGGTTTCTTTTCTAAATTAAAATTTGAGATAAGTGGGGAAGACTTTAGAGAAGGTTTAACAGGAGTTATTTCTGTAAAAGTAGCCGAACCACAATTTGAGGGTCAAACAAAAACAAAACTTGGCAATAGCGAGGTAATGGGTGCTGTTGATCAGGCTGTGGGTGAAATGCTGCTCAACTATTTGGAAGAAAATCCGAATCAGGCAAAAGCCATTATAAACAAAGTGGTTTTGGCGGCTCAAGCCCGCCATGCAGCACGAAAAGCCCGCGAAATGGTGCAACGAAAAGGTGCTATGAGCGGAGCCGGTTTGCCCGGAAAACTTTCTGACTGCTCGGAAAAAGATCCGGCGGCATGTGAAATATATTTGGTAGAGGGCGACTCGGCAGGGGGAACGGCAAAACAAGGCCGAGACAGAGCTTTTCAAGCCATTTTGCCCCTTCGAGGTAAAATTTTAAACGTGGAAAAAGCCCTCGAACACAAAATATATGACAACGAAGAAATAAAAAACATGTTTACAGCTCTTGGTGTAACCATGGGTACAGAAGAAGACGAAAAAGAACTCAACATCGTAAAACTCCGTTATCACAAAATAATAATCATGACGGATGCGGATGTTGACGGAAGCCATATTAGAACGTTGATTCTTACACTGTTTTTCAGATACATGAAAAAACTGATAGACCACGGATATATATACATTGCCACTCCACCCCTTTATCAAGTAAAAAAGGGAAAAGAAGCCGTTTATACCTGGAGCGACAACGAGCGAGACACGGAGGTAAAGAGATTGGGCGGGGATAGACCCGATAGCGTTACGGTGCAACGATACAAAGGTTTGGGAGAGATGAACGCTGAGCAGTTGTGGGAAACAACCATGGATCCTGCTCGCAGAACTCTAAAACGAGTTACGCTTGATAGTGCTGCAGAAGCCGACAGAATTTTCTCAATGCTGATGGGCGACGAAGTGCCACCCCGAAGAGAATTTATTGAGGCACATGCACGCTACGCAAAGATTGATGTGTAATATGACACAATAAATTTCTGCCAATACAGTTTTCATCATACATTTGACTTTATTTATAAGACTATGAAATCAAAATTTTTATTTCTGTTGGCAATTGTTGCCTTGTCGTTTACTACCACCAAAATGGAAAGTAAAATCGACATTAATCTTAACGGTTTTGAGGGTGAGACATTGAGTTTGAAGAATCTGAAAAATTTAAACAGCCTTCAGATTGATTTTTCCCCCTCATTCAAGGAAAATAATCCTGTTTCTGAACTTTGGAATATTGATGAATTTGGTTTGATTATCGCACCTAAAACTGGCTCTGCTAGTGTTTACACATTCAAAACAGATAGCAGAAACATTGGCAAAAATGTAATCGAAAAAATAATTGCCGGTGGAGACTCTACCCGTGTAATTATAGATAGAATCAAGGCATCCAAAATACTTTATGAAAACAGCATTGAGACTAAAGAAACAAAAAACCTAATGCCTCGGATTTACAAAGTAGTTGAGTAGCGAATTGCATTCTTTGACCAACATTTTGCAATAAAAATTGAATTTGAAATTTTTGATTACATTATTTCAGGCCGAAATTCTATTGATTATTATTTTTGTTTGCAGCTCTTTCGACCATATGGGAAATCCCCCCCCAAAAAAAAAGTCTGACTATTAACAAAATAGATTCCTGCTGCATATCAAAATCGTATTTAAAAATGCATGATTCTTTGCAACTTGATATTATGCTTGACACAAAGCATCCGGAGCGATACAACAACGCATTACTTCAATTGAAAAGTTTCAGGGTTCTGGTTATCCCAAAAAATGACACCGTTAGAGCATATAATTTCGACAATACCCAAGTCATTGAAAAAAGGTATATTGAGGAAATCACAAAATCCGACTTCACGTTTTTGGTAATTGATCAGATAATGGTTAGAGAACTATGGGCTAGAGCAGATACCTTTGTTGTTGGCTCTACCATCCAGCTAGCACCAAGCACTTACAGGATATTAGATTAAAAATCAAAATCTCTAACTTTCTTTTGCGTAAAAAGAAAAAAAAGTTCAAATTTGCAGTCCTTAAAAAATAAGCGATGTCGAGAGTATGTGATTTAACGGGAAAAAAGGCTTTGAAAGGCAACCATGTTTCCCATTCAAATATTAAAACAAAGCGAAGATTTTACCCAAATCTTCACACTAAAAAATTCTATATCCCAGAAGAAGATGCTTGGATTACATTAAAAGTATCTACTTCGGCTTTAAGAACTATTAACAAAAAAGGCATTACAGCTTGTTTAGACGGGTTTGTAAAAAACGGCAAAATATAATCGGCAATGGCAAAGAAAGGAAACAGAGTTCAAGTGATAATGGAGTGCACAGAGCACAAAACGAGCGGTATGCCCGGCACTTCTCGCTACATTACCACCAAAAATAAAAAGAACACTACCGAGCGTTTGGAGTTGAAAAAATACAACCCCATTTTAAAGAAAGTAACCGTTCATAAAGAAATTAAATAATAAAGAGACATGGCAAAGAAGGTAGTTGCAACACTTAAAACCGGAACAGGTAGAGATTGGGCTAAGGTTATCAAAGCTGTTAAGTCTCCAAAGACCGGTGCGTACACGTTTAAAGAAGAGATTATTCCTACCGAAGCGGTAAAGGAATATTTTAAATAACATTTTTAAAAAATCTTTTTAAGCTTCCAGGTGTTTCATCAGGAGGCTTTTTTTGTTTATAGACATGGGATTATTTGATTTTTTTAAAAAAGAGAAATCGGTTGAGGAAAAACAAAAACTGGATCAAGGGTTAGAAAAAACCAAATCCAGCATTTTTAGTAAAATCTCAAAAGCATTGGTCGGCAAAAGTTCGATAGACGATGATTTTCTCGATGAATTGGAGGAAATTTTGATTTCGTCGGATGTTGGGGTAAACACAACACTCAATATCATCGACCGACTACAAAAGCGTGTTTCTAAGGATAAATATATTGGTGCTGCGGAGTTAAACTCATTACTAAAAGATGAAATTTCGCACCTATTAACAGAAAACAAGAAAGAAGATTTGAATGCCTCTGCCAAACCTTATGTGGTAATGGTGGTGGGCGTGAATGGTGTTGGCAAAACCACCACCATTGGTAAACTGGCCAATATGTATAAAAATGCAGGCAAAAAAGTGCTACTGGGTGCCGGTGATACATTTAGAGCCGCAGCGGTTGACCAACTAACTATTTGGAGTCAGCGAGTGGGCGTTCCTATTGTTTCAAAAGGAATGAATACGGATCCTGCGGCGGTAGCCTTTGATGCTGTTAAACAAGGGGTTGACCAAGATGTTGACCTAATATTGATTGATACCGCCGGGCGTTTACATAATAAAGTCAATCTTATGAATGAGTTGAGTAAGATTAAACGCGTTATGAGCAAAGTTATACCCGATGCACCGCACGAAGTACTCTTAGTTCTTGATGCCAGTACCGGACAAAATGCTTATGAACAAGCCAAGCAATTTACTGCTGCCACCGAGGTTAATGCCCTGGCCTTAACCAAACTTGACGGCACTGCCCGTGGAGGCGTGGTAATTGGTATTTCGGAGCAATTTAAAATTCCTGTAAAATACATTGGCATTGGTGAAGGTATTAATGACATACAATATTTTGAACCTACTGATTTTGTCGAATCTTTATTCTCGAATTAATCATGCACACCAAGAGTTTCGGAAAAAACAAAGTGGATATTATTACTTTGGGATGCTCCAAAAATTTGGTTGACTCCGAAGTTTTATTAACCCAGCTTAAAGCCAACGATCTTGAAGCTACCCATCAAGCGGAGGATGGAAAAGCCAATATTATTGTGGTAAACACATGCGGTTTTATTGAAAATGCCAAGCAAGAATCGATTGACACTATTTTCCATTACATCAACCAAAAAGAAATCGGAAATATTGATAAATTATATGTAACAGGCTGTTTATCTCACCGTTACAAAGATGAACTGCAAGCTGAAATGCCCGAGGTTGATGCCTTTTTCGGCACCATGGAGTTACCGGCATTGCTGCAAAAACTAAATGCAGATTACAAACAAAATTTACTTGGCGAACGAATAACCACAACACCTTTTCATTACGCATATCTCAAAATATCAGAGGGCTGCAATAGGCCATGTTCTTTTTGTGCCATTCCGCAAATGCGGGGAAATCATGTATCAAAACCAATGGAATTATTGGTTGAAGAGGCAAAAAATTTGGCAAAAAATGGCTGTAAAGAACTTATGCTTATCGCTCAAGACTCGACCTATTATGGATTGGACTTATACAATGAGCGAAAATTAGCCGAATTGATGGATAGACTTTCAGACATAGATGGTATAGATTGGATACGGTTACATTATGCCTACCCATCTCAGTTTCCGATGGATGTTTTGGATGTAATTAACCGAAAATCAAACATTTGCAACTATCTCGACATGCCTTTGCAGCACGTTTCGGAAAATGTTTTAAAAACAATGCGGAGAGGCATTTCAAAGCGAAGAACCGTAGAATTGGTGGAACAAATCAGAGAAAAATGTCCGGAACTCGCATTGCGAACCACTATGTTGGTGGGGCATCCTGGCGAAACTCAAAAGGATTTTGAAGAATTGTGTGACTTTGTTGAAAAATACAAAATTGACCGATTGGGAGTTTTCACATATTCGCATGAAGATGGAACTCACGCCTTTTCTTTGGATGATAACATTCCTATGGAAGTGAAAGAAGAACGTGCCTCTAACCTGATGGAAATTCAGGAACAAGTTTCATTTGACCTTAACCAATCTAAAGTGGGCAAAAAATATAAGGTTTTGATTGATCATTTTGACGACCAATATTTTATTGGCAGAACAGAACACGACTCGCCAGAGGTGGACAATGAAGTTTTGATTAAAACCGACCAACATCTTAGAATTGGAGATTTTGTAGAAGTAACCATAACTTCAGCCAAAGAATTTGATTTATATGGAACAATCGACTGAAAATCAAACACATAATTTGATAGAGATTGACTATTCCAATACTGATTTTTTCAGCGATTTAATCAAAAAATATCTGTCTAATCAAGATTTTCCGAATCAATTTGTAAATCGAAACAGTGACGCAGACAATGCAAAAGAGGTTGTTCAAAACCCACAATTTAGCCCGAATTACAGAAAAGGCTTGGTAGAGGAAATTCTTAAACAATACGAGCAATCGAACATTCATTTGAATGAATCGAGTCCCGTTTATCAGAACATTGTAAAACTACAAAATGAAAATTGCGTATGCATAACTACCGGACAACAAATTCATATTTTTTTGGGGCCAATGTTTGTAGCCCACAAATTGCTTTCAGTTTGTTTAGAATCGGACGAATTCAATGAACAACAATCTGAATATGAATCAGTTCCGATATTTTGGATGGCCACCGAAGATCATGATTTTGAAGAGATTAATTCGGTCAGTTTATACAATGAAAAATTAACCTGGGATATAGAATCAAAGGGCTTCGTTGGTCGTTTGGCTCCACAAAGCTTATTGCCTTTAGTAAATTTTGCAAAACAGCGAATTGACCAAACCCCCGAAAATCTTCATTTTATTGCTGTTTGCGAAACAGCATACACCCAATGCAAAACCTTTGCTCAAGCCACACGGCAAATTATTCATACCCTTTATGGGCATACCGGAATTATTGTTTTTGATGGAGACAATACCTTTTGTAAAAAACAATTTGTAAACATTTTTAAAAACGACCTTTTTAAACATGATTGTTCTGAAGCAATAGACGCAACAATAAATGAATTAAAGGCCAACAAGATAAAACCACCAATCAACACGAGGCCATCCAATACTTTCTTTTTACATGACAATCAAAGACTTAGGCTCGAAAAAAACGAAAACAATTTTAGGGTTGTCGGTTCTGAAATAAAATATAATACCGAAGAAATAAATGATTTTTTATTGAACCAACCTGAAAAATTTAGCCCAAATGCCTTGTTACGGCCATTGTATCAACAAGTCATCTTGCCAAATATTAGCTACATTGCAGGTGCCGCTGAGTTCATGTATTGGATAGAACTCAAGCTATTGCTTTTTAAATTTGGAACCCTATTCCCAAAATTGATTATTCGTCCATCAACCTTTTATTTTACTAAAAAAAACCTTGAATTTCTGAGAAATGCAGATATTCCAATTGAGACAATTTTTTACTCAAAAGAAAAATTAAGTCAGTTGTTTGTCAATAAATACAATGAAAAATACAACAACCTCTCGAACAGACTTTCGGAGTTGGATGATTTAATGGAATCTCTTTTTATGGATGAGTCAATGCGACAATACCTAAATGCATCCATAAAAACGGATTGGAAAAATGTGTTCAAAAAAACCTCAAACTCAATAAAATCAATGATTGACAACTCCATCGAAATGAATTCAGACTATCAAAAAGTTATTAAAATAAAGTCGAAAATTTGGCATGAAAATTACAATCAGGAAAGACAAAAATCGATACTCGAATCCTTATCAAGTTTAAAACACCTTCTTTCCGCCTCCTCCGTAACAAAAAACTCTAAAATAAATATTCTTTATCTTGAAAATTAAATTGGTATTTATAGCTAAATATCTATCTTTGCCCCAAAATTACTACATATTCAGTATTTAATTTAATATGAAAAATTTAAAAACTTTGTTGCTTTTAGGTGCTTTGGTTGTAAGCCAGAGTGCAATGTCGCAGACCGATTTTTTTGGAAAGTTTCGCTATTCTAAGCGATGGTCTGTTGGAATTCAGTTGAGTCCTACTCACACCATGTGTGACGCTGACCATTTCAAAGCAAATTTTGCTTTTGGAGCACACGCCAAGTATTCTGTTTCTCAAACCTTTGGAATTAAAGTTAATGGAAATATAGGAACTTTGAGTGGTTCACGGGACGGTCATGATATCAGCGGAAACAGTTCGAAAGACCGAAACAATACTTCGGATGGGACTCAGTATTTCAATGCAGGAAATCAAGCCCCTTCGGATGACAGCTATTACTTTAATAACAAGTTTAAAGATTTAAACGTTACTGCCAATTTAACTTTAGGTAATCTTTCGTTTATTCGACCTTTGCGTAAATGGCAAATGTATTTCTTTACTGGTTTCGGTGCCATTTGGAGTGATGTAAAAGGCCAATATGGTCAATATCAAACTAATGAGCAAGCCATGTGGGACACTTGGGGAGACCAAGGTTTTTTCACCCAAAAGTTGGATAATAACGGAAACGTAGTTGATTTAATATCTGTGTACAAGGGAACCAACTTTACTATTCCTTTTGGTGTTGGATTTAAAAGAAATGTGAACAGATGGTTGGATTTGGGCATGGAGTACAAAAACCACTACACACGTAGCGATAATATTGATGCATTCTCTTTCCCAATTTGGAGAAACCGTGTTTTTGACTTCTACGGTTTATTAAGCTTCCAAGCAAGTATTAAACTTGGCGGAAAAGATGGTTCTAAAGAACACTACGATTGGTTGAACCCTGTTGAGAACATCTATGAAACTATGGACACGCTTGTAATGATACAAGAAAAGGTTGAACTTCTTTTGTTAGATACTGATAATGACGGTGTAGCCGATTATTTCGACAAAGAACCTGACACAGATCCTGATGCGTACGTTTGGGGTTCTGGGGTTACTGTTGACCTTGACAAAGATGGTGTACCTGACAATAAAGACAAACAAATTGACTCAGAAAGAGGTTCTGAAGTTGATGCTAACGGCATTATGATTGATGTTGATGGTGACGGTGTGCCTGATTATAGAGATGAAGAATTAAACACTCAAAAAGGTGTTGCCGTTAACCCAAGAGGTGAAACTATTAAAACTTCTGGCGATGTCGGCGGCTGCTGCGACTGTTCTGATGTAATGCTTCCAGCAATCATTTTTGACAATGGTAGTCATACAATCAGCCCTGAGGCAATTGGTGTGTTGTATAGTGTTGCTGAAAAAATGAAATCTTGTCCTGATTTGAATGTATTGATGACTGGTTACTCTGTTAGAAGTAAATCAGGTTCTCAATTGGCTCAGCAACGAATCAATGCCATTATTGATTACTTAAACTCTAACTATGGTGTGCCTCGCGACAGATTCATTATGGATACTGAAGGTTCGGCTTCTCCTGGTTTGCAATATCCTGCCAGAAGAATTGACCTTATGAAAGTTAGATAATATAAAATACTGCAATATAAAAAAAAGCCGATTCATTGAATCGGCTTTTTTTATGGATCCACTTTTCTGCTTCTTAACGCTAATTATATTGAAATTGAACGTTGGAATTGGGAAAATATTTGAACACGGTTAAAATGCAATATGTACTTTAAACAGAAGCCCCATCCTTTTAGGATGGGGCTTGAGTAAGGCTAATATAGTCCCACATTTATATTTGAATTTTCAAATCATAAGAAATTATCTTAAATTCTGGTTTAACTCTTTAATTATTCAATTGCATAAAAACAAAACCTGTGTTATTCTTTAGTTTAAGCCAGAATAATAATTGGCAATAGATCGAACCAGTTGTGAGTAAATAGGTCTTGTAAACTCTATAAACAAGTCTTGCGGACTGGGTGGATATGCTTCCGTGCGTTTCGACATTTTAATTTGCTCGGCAGTTAATGCTTCCTCTTGTCCGTTGTATGAAGCCCAATCAGTTTTCCAAACAAACGTGCCGGGAAATTTTTGTTGCCTTAAGGTAGCTCCGCTTGTCGCATCTACAATTTGAAAGTCAAGCAATCCACTGGAGGTAAGTGTTTTTTCATAGGTTGTAAACTTCGCTTTTGCTTTTCCTATTACAGGCAGCTCGCCGTCACTGGTTTTTACAGTTCCAATTTTCACGCTATCCTTTTCAATCGTTTCCGTTTTTTCTTTAATATAAGTTTGCCCAACAACAAAATCATCAAATTTCATAACGATTACTTCGTCAATTTCAACATTCAACGCGTTGTATTCCGACTCCCGGTAAAATTCAACAAAGGTATAATTGAGACCTCTGGCATATTCCGAAATTTGATTTTGAAAAAACTCATTTGTAAGAGCCAAACTTCGGCTGTGTACCGGAATATTCTCTATCAAAACTCGGACAGTTCCTAAAGACAGAGCTTGGGAGATATATTCATCTATTTTTGAATATTTTGGAGTATAATTTTTAGCCGTCGTAAAATGTCGGTAAGCCTCTCGGCCACCAGATTTGGTGTTCAAATTCAGCTGCTCCAAGCCATACTCAAAGTGAGCCTTGCTGGCCGCCAAACTCGATTCATTAAATTCATTTTGAAATATTTTTGGGTTTGGAATTACTTCCAAACAACCAGGACACTTAATTATTTCATTATAAAGCTCGTTGAGTTTTTGATAGTGCCAAACTACATCATCAAACTTAAATCTATCCTGACTGGCTTTAAGCCTGTCTATTTCGCTCAAATGATAATCAACTGCATGATTGTAGGCCAAATCGAGATATTTTACCGCCTTTTTTTTATCCGGATTGCTTCGCAATCGCTTAATGGCTTGCTGAGTGGCTGCATCGTACTCACCTTTCTCGAACCTATTTTTGCCCGAGCTACAACCCAAAAAAACAACAGATAAAATCAGAAATGATGCAAATGCGAAAGAGTAAATTTTCAGTTTCATACGCTCAAATTTAATTGTTTTGAGCATAGGTTCAAAAATTGTCCCAGCCTACCAAAGCCCTTATTTTAAGGGAAAAATTAGATTCTCACCTTTATAATGTGTCCTATTAAACAAACACTTATGCGGCTACAATCTCCGCAAATGACTTTGCATCAAGTGCAGCTCCTCCAATCAATCCACCATCAATATCGGGCATTGAAAAAAGTTCGGCTGCATTATTTGGTTTTACGCTACCGCCGTATAAAATTCGGATAGTATCGGCAACTTCTTTTCCTGCAATGGATTGGACAATGCCGCGAACAAAAGCGTGTATCTCTTGTGCTTGTTCGGCAGTGGCCGTTTTCCCCGTTCCAATGGCCCAAACAGGTTCGTAGGCCAACGTGATTTTCGACCACTCATTCCATGAAAAACCGGTTAAAGCCTCACGAATTTGGGTTTCAACCACTTCAAAATGTTTATTGCTTTCTCTTTCGTTCAGCGTTTCTCCAAAACAATAAATGGCTTCCAGTCCGTTTTCAAAAGCTCTTTCCATTTTTTGAGCAATTTGTTGGTTGGTTTCTCCAAAATATTGACGGCGTTCCGAATGCCCTACTATTACTGAACTTATTGGAATTGAAGCCAACATGGCCGCAGATATTTCGCCCGTGTATGCACCTTCTTTTTCATGATGACAGTTTTGAGCTCCCAACCGAATACCACTTCCGTTTAGCGAATTTTGAAACACTTTTAAATGTGTGAAAGGTGCAAAAACGGCAACATCACAATTCGACAAATCGGTCTCACTTATGTTTTCCAACACTTCCGATACCAAATCAAAACCATCCATCAAGTTGGTATTCATTTTCCAGTTTCCAGCTACATATCTCTTTCTCATTCTATTATTTTACTTTTCCCAAAATCTAAATTTTTCGGACATTTCAAAAACATGTTTTAAAATGTTCTTTTCGGTTTCGTCTAATTCTATACCTCTCCGTTTCATTACTAAATCGGCGGTTTCAAACGCTTTATTGAGCTGATAGGTGCTAAAACCAGCACTGCCTCCCCATGCAAATGAAGGGACAAAATTTCTTGGGAAACCCGACCCAAAAATATTGGCAGAAACGCCAACGACAGTTCCAGTGTTAAACATCGTATTGATGCCACATTTGCTGTGATCGGCCATAATCAAACCACAAAACTGTAGTTTGGTATTTCGAAACCGCTCGGTGGTATAATCCCAAAGTTTCACCTCGGCATAATTATTTTTTAGGTTAGAATTGTTGGAGTCTGCCCCGATATTGCACCATTCACCCAAAACACTATTTCCCAAAAATCCATCATGCCCTTTATTGGAATATCCTAAAATAACAGAATTGATAACCTCCCCGCCAACTTTTGAGTGAGGTCCAACGGTGGTAGGCCCATAAATTTTAGAACCCAATTTGAGTGCCGCATGTTCACACAAAGCCAAACCTCCACGAACAATGCTGCCTTCCATTATTTCGGCATGATGCCCAACGTAGATAGAGCCAGAAGTGGCATTTAAAATGGCTCCCTCCACAGAGGCTGTTTCTTCCAAAAAAATTCTTCCGTTTCCAATTATTCGGTTTGAACCCGAAATTTCTTTTGATTTTCTTCCTGTAGTTAATAGGTCAAAATCTTTTTCGAGTTCCACCCCATTTTTCGAAAATATATCTTCGGGAAATCGGATTCGATCGGTATGGATACTGATTCTTTCACAATTTTCCGAATCATGTATATCTCCTCTACAAGCCAACAATTGATTGTTTTCATCAACAATAGACTGGTTTTGTGCAAGTGTTTTTACAGCTTGCACTATTTCAATATTCGGCAAAACAGATGCATCAATCCATACAGTGTCGTCAGCGGAAACGAGTGGAAATTTGGTTTGTAAATACTCTTCGGTTTTGTAGCTCGGACTGTCACCTAAGTACTTTTCCCATTTTTCGCGAATGGTTAAAATACCCACCCGCAATTCGCATACTGGTCGGGTGTAAACCAGAGGCAACAAATCATTGCGGTTTTTATTATCGAAAAGTATTATGTTCATATTCTTTTTAAACAAACAAAGCCCTCAAATTGAGAGCTTTGCAGCAAAAATTATCATTTGCCTATTTCTTTTTTCCGTATCGTTTATTGAACTTGTCAATTCTACCTGCGGTATCAACAAAGTTCATTTTTCCGGTAAAGAAAGGGTGAGAGGTGTTAGAAATCTCCAATTTATAAAGAGGATATTCGTTTCCGTCTTCCCATTTAATTGTTTCTTTGGTATCAACAGTTGATTTTGTAATGAATGTATGCTCATTACTCATGTCTTTAAACACAACCATTCTGTAATTTTCAGGATGCACACCTTGCTTCATGTCTCTTCTTTTTTTAAAGGACTGCAAAGGTAAATTTTATTTTCATAGTTTTGACATATTTTATTTTTATTTTGGTTAGAAAATTCTTGCAATCCAACAAAGCATTTTTACTCAGCATATTGTTTGTTTTGGGATTGTTTTTTTGTTTGCGGGCTATCTTTTTGTTTGCCAATTTTAGTGCATTTCAACCCATTTCTGTTTCCCCTCTTTTTAGCTCTTTTTTCTATGGGTTTCGGCTCGACATTATACCAACGACCTATGTTACATGTGGCGTTTTTCTTCTGACATTCTTTTTTAAAAAACCGAGAATACGAATTCTTCTTTTGTCTGTTTTTGGAATAACAACAGCTCTTTTGGGCATTATTGATGCTTTGTATTTTTCTATTCTTAAAAACCATTTGAGTGCCGATATTTTTTGGCAATTGAAGGGAGACAACAATATTTCTCCAATGGTTTATATACAAGATTATTGGCCGTTTTTTATCTTATTCGTTGCTATTTCCGTAACTTTTGTCTTAATTCTTCGCCGCATAAACCAAGTTACAAATGCAACTCAAAAATTTTGGCACTTAGCAATATTCATTTTGTGCTTTTTTGGTTTGGCTCGCGGTTTTCAAAAAAAACCGTATCGATCCGCAAATGTTGGCCAATATCTTGCCGAACCCTATTTATCGCTCGCTATGAATACGCCGCTCTATCTTTTGGAGACCTATCAAAACCCCATTAATATTCCTGACTTTGCCAAAGGCATTGCTCCAAAATATGATTTCTCACAAACCCTAATCGACACGTTGCCAATTAATTATAACTACGTAATAATTATTTTAGAGAGTTTTGGTAAAGAATATACTGCATTTAATCATAACTGGATCACAAGCTACACCCCGAACCTTGACAAACTGATGGATAGCTCTGTATGTTTCACAAATGCTTATGCAAATGGATTAAAATCAATGGATGCTGTTCCAGCTATTTTTTGTGGAATTCCACGTCTCAGTAACTCGCCGTTTATCAACAGCCCACTATCTGCAAAACCGGCAAACTCTATTTTACAAGAATTAAAAAAGCAGGGTTACACCTCACTTTTTTTTCATGGAGCAGATAATAATTCGATGGGATTTCAAACCTTTTTAACAACCAACGGTCTTGATTTTTATTTTGGAAAAGATGAATATGACGGCGGCAAATCAGGCATTGACGGCTTTTGGGGTATCTATGACCATGCCATGTTTGATTTTGCTCAACGCCAAATCAGTGTACAAAAAGAACCATTTATTGCCGGAATATTTACGCTAACCAGTCATCACCCCTACCCCATTCCGGATCAATTCAAAAACACTTTTCCAAAAGGAAATCTCGATATTCATGAAAGTATTGGCTATACCGATTTTGCGTTGCGAAGTTTTCTTGACTCATGCAAAAAACAGCCGTGGTTTGACCGAACTATTTTTATTATTACTGCCGACCATAGTGCCGAAAACACTGTGCATGCTTTCCGCACCTTTTCTGGGAAGTATGAAATACCCATGCTGATTTATGCCCCTAAAATTTTAACCCCGAAGGTCATAGACCAAACCGTTTCGCAGATTGATATTTTTCCGACTGTTTTGAGCATGAACAACCGAAGTGTGGGCTACAACCTTCTTGGCAACGACATGCTTTCTATGTCGGAAAGACCTGTTTGTCACTATGATAATCAGTTGTATAGCATCACTTTGGGTAATTGGAATTTGCTAATGAACGATGCGAAACCATTATTTCTTTACGATAGAAAAAATGATCCAAATTGTGTGGTAAATCTACTGAATGAATACCCCGAAAAGGCTAAAGAATTGGAAGAAATGCTAAAACAAAAAGTGGCAAATTATCATCACTACATTAAGCCAAACGCCTTGCAATAATTATTTTTGCACCATGCAAAAAGCAGCTCTCCCAAAAGGAACACGTGATTTTTCTCCGACAATGATGTTTCGCAGAAACCTCATTATCAATACGATAAAAAAAGTTTATGAAAAATACGGATTCGACCCCATCGAAACTCCGGCCATGGAAAACCTAACTACCCTTACCGGAAAATATGGGGAAGAAGGGGATAAACTCTTGTTCAAAATTCTGAATTCGGGTGATTTTTTGGCAAGTGCCGATGTTGAAGTTTTGGCTAATAAAAACTCCCAAAAACTCACTTGGGTCATTGCCGAAAAAGGTCTTCGATATGACCTAACTGTTCCCTTTGCACGCTATGTGGTTCAAAATCAAAGTGATATAACATTTCCATTTAAACGCTACCAAATACAACCTGTGTGGCGTGCGGACCGACCACAAAAAGGCCGATACCGCGAATTTTGGCAGTGCGATGCCGACGTAATTGGCACCAAATCATTGCTTTGCGAAGCAGATTTTCTTAAAATTTATGAAGAAGTTTTTCAAACGTTGGGTCTGAAAGATTATGAAGTTCGGATAAACCACCGAAAACTGTTGGAGGCCGTAACGGTTTCCATCGGATTTACCGGTAGTTTTACTGAATTTACTGTGGCCATAGACAAATTGGACAAAATTGGTTGGGACGGCGTTGGAAAAGAATTAAGCGAAAAAGGTGTGGATGCCGCCAAAGTGGAACTTCTAAAAAATATGCTGCTTCAACTTCCTTTAACTGAAAACACATTGGAAACCATTAAAAATCAATTAGTTGATTGCCAGGAAAAAGAAATTGCCTTGCACGAATTAGGGCAACTTATTGGATTGGCCGAAAGTCATCTATCACAAGTGGTGCTTGATTTGAGTTTGGCTCGTGGACTTGATTATTACACAGGCTGCATTTTTGAAGCTGTGATAAAAAACAGTGGAATTGGCAGTGTGAGCGGTGGTGGCCGATACGACAATCTTACCGAAATATTTGGACTAAAGGATGTTTCCGGTGTCGGAATTTCTTTTGGTATTGACCGTATATATGATGTGATGGATGCTCTTCAACTATTTCAAAATCAAATAGATAATCAAAAAATTATATTCTGCCATTTCGATGAAAAGGCTATGATTTTTTGTAGTCGATGGGCTGATGAATTGCGAAAGGAAGGCATTAAAGTCGTTGTGTATCCCGATCAAAAAAAGATAGGCAAACAGTTTGACTATGCTAACAAGTTGGGATTTGATTTGGTGGCTGTGGTGGGCGATAATGAAATGGCCGAAAACTGTGTTCAATTAAAAAATATGACCGATGGAAGTCAGTCAAAAATATCGCTCAACGAATTGATTATCAAATTAAAAAAATGAAAATCAAACGTTTTGAAGACATTTTGATTCAGGAAGATGAAAATCTACTGATTATCAATAAGCCGCCCATGGTGTCGAGTTTGCAAGAGCGAATCGGGATTGCCATGAGCGTACAAGAATTGGCTCAAAATTATTATGCAGATGCTCAGCTTTGTCATCGGTTGGATAAGGAAACGTCGGGCATACTGCTCATTGCTAAAAATGCGGAAACATACCGCGAAATAGCTGTAAAATTCGAGAAACGGCAGATGGATAAAACCTACTGGGCCATTGCCGACGGACGGCATTATTTTGAAAAATTTGAAGTGGATCTGCCCCTCTCGGTCAGTTCTAAAGGCAGAGCAAAAATTGACAAATTGAATGGCAAACCTGCTCAAACCCTCTTTCAAGTTTTGGAGCAATTTAAGCATTTCAGTTTGATAGAGTCAAAACCCATTACCGGAAGATTACACCAAATCCGAATTCATCTTGCCTCGCAAAATGCCCCAATAGCCGGAGATGTGGCCTATGGAGGGCAACTGCCATTTTTAAGAACATTTAAAAAGAATTTTAATCTCAAAAAATTAACCGAAGAGCAACCCTTGATAACCCGAGCCGCATTGCACGCCCACTCTCTGCAATTTGAATTATTTGGCAAACAATATAGTGTTGATGCCGCCTTACCCAAGGATATGGCAGCATTTCTTAATTTATTGAGAAAATACGACAACATTTGATTCCTCAATTTTTCAACATCGCTTTGGCCGACATGGTGTTTGGATTACCTTTGCACAAATAGAAAAACGTGGACAATACAACAGGACAATCCGCCATCTTAGTTCTTGAAGATGGTAGCGTTTTCAGCGGAAAAGCAATCGGAAAAATAGGCACTACCGTTGGCGAAATTTGCTTCAACACAGGAATGACGGGCTATCAGGAAGTTTTTACCGACCCTTCATACTACGGCCAAGTGGTGGTAATGACCACCGACCACATAGGAAACTATGGCACCAGCTTGGAAGACGTAGAATCGAACAGCATTAAAATCAGCGGGTTGATTTGCAAAAAATTCAGTCAAAAATTTAGTCGCAAAATGGCCAACCTAAGCCTTAACGACTATTTGATAGACAACAATTTGATTGGTATTTCCGATGTGGACACCCGTCAAATAGTTCGACATATCAGAAGCAAGGGTGCTATGAATTGCATCATCAGTTCTGATGAATTGGATGTGGATGTTTTAAAACAAAAATTAGCCACAGTTCCGTCTATGGAAGGCTTAGAATTGAGTTCGAAAGTAACCACAACAAGCCCGTACTTTTATGGTGATGCAAATGCCAAATACAAAGTAGCTGTGCTTGATTATGGAGTAAAAACCAACATTTTGCGATGCCTTGCCGAACGAGATTGTTACTTAAAAGTATTTCCGAGCAAAACCACATACAATGAAATGAAAGCATGGAATCCGGATGGGTTTATGCTTTCTAACGGCCCCGGTGATCCGGGTGTTATGGCCTTTGAAACCGATGTGGTGAAAGACATTGTGGACAACAACGAAAAGACCTTTGGCATTTGTTTGGGTAGTCAAATATTGGCTCAAGCCGTTGGAATGCGAACCTTTAAAATGCACCACGGACACCGAGGATTGAACCATCCGGTTCAAAACATAGTTACCGGAAGAAGTGAAATAACTTCTCAAAACCACGGATTTGCCATTGACCCCGACAGCATTGTGGCTGATTTGGCCGAGATAACACACAAAAATTTGAATGATGGTACCGTGGAAGGTATCCGGTTAAAAAACAAACCAGCGTTTGCGGTGCAATATCACCCAGAGGCAAACCCCGGACCACATGATTCTCGCTATTTGTTCGACGATTTTGTGTCGATGCTCAGCTAACTATCTATTTCCCCCATTTTAAAGCTACTTTTGCCCTATGGAACACAACATGGATTATAATACCCAAATGGAGCCTTTAACCATTTCTGAGTATGGACGCTCATTTCAAGAAATGGTAACGCACGTTTGCAATTTGCCAGATAAGGCCAAACGCACTGAGCTTGCTAACACATTGATTCAGGTGATGATTAACCTTAACCCAGAGGTAAAATCATTGGAAGATTACAAACAAAAACTTTGGGATCACCTATACATTATCAGCGATTATAAACTGGATGTTGACACAGAATACAACATGCCTGTTCGCGAGCATATTGAGCAAAAGCCACGACCAATTCCATATAAAGATGAGCTCATAAAATTTCGTTTTTATGGCCGCAATCTACAAACAATGGTAGAGCAGGCGTTAGACATAAAAGACAAAGAAATTCAAACTGCTTTTATCAACTATATCGCCAGTTTTATGGTAAACTCATCAAGAAACTGGAATGATGAAAACCTTGACAAAATAGCCGTAATTGAGCATTTGCGAACCTTGTCGAAAGGACAATTAAAACTGACGGAAGATGATTTGCAGATTCATATTGAGGTAAACCGAGTTAGAAACAAAAATGGAAAATCAAAAAATAAAGTAAAGAAAAACAACAATAAAAACAATAACAACAACGGGGGTAACCGAAACAACAATAAAAACTTTAAACGCAGATAGGCAGAAATGGGAACGTTTAAAATAACCGGAGGCAAAAAACTTAAAGGCGAAATTATTCCGCAAGGAGCTAAAAACGAGGCACTTCAGGTGCTTTCGGCTGTGCTTCTTTCTCCCGAAGAAATTGTTATAAAAAACATTCCTAACATTCGAGATGTAAACCGGCTTATTGAACTGTTGCGGGGTCTTGGTGTATCGGTAGAAAAATTAAACGAAAACGACTACCGATTTGAATCAAACAATATTGACCTTGACTATCTAAACTCAGCCGAATTCAGAAAAACAGCAAAAAGCATTCGGGGTTCGGTTATGATTATTGGACCTTTGTTGGCACGTTTTGGCAAAGGTTATATCCCAAGTCCCGGTGGTGATAAAATTGGCCGACGAAGATTGGACACCCACTTTATCGGGTTTCAAAATTTGGGTGCAAAATTTACTTTTTTACCCGATGAGAATTTTTACGAGATAGAAGCCGAAAAACTTACCGGAACCTATATGCTGCTGGATGAAGCATCGGTGACCGGAACGGCCAACATTGTGATGGCCGCCAGCATGGCCAAAGGCACTACCACCATATACAACGCCGCTTGCGAACCCTATTTGCAACAGTTGTGCAAAATGCTTAACAGCATGGGAGCCAAAATTTCGGGTGTAGGTTCAAATTTATTAACCATTGAGGGGGTTGATTATTTGGGTGGATGCACGCACACTTTGCTGCCCGATATGATTGAAATAGGCAGTTTTATGGCCATGGCCGCTCTTACCAATTCCGACATAACCATCAAAAATGTGCAATACAAGGAATTAGGAATAATCCCTGAAACTTTCCGCCGATTAGGTGTGCATTTTGAATTAATAAACGACGACATTCGGGTGTTTAATAATGAACACTACGAAATAGAAAGTTTTATAGATGGCAGCATGATGACCATTGCCGATGCTATTTGGCCTGGCCTAACGCCTGACTTGTTGAGTGTTATCTTGGTAATGTGTACGCAGGCAAAAGGCAATGTGTTGATACATCAAAAGATGTTTGAAAGCCGCTTATTTTTTGTGGATAGCCTAATTGACATGGGTGCTCAAATAATATTGTGCGACCCGCACCGGGCAACGGTTATGGGGCTTGACAGACGCATAAATTTAAAAGGCATACAAATGACATCGCCCGACATTCGTGCAGGAGTTTCACTACTTATTGCCGCCATGAGTGCCGACGGGGTCAGCACCATTCACAACATTGAGCAAATAGACCGTGGCTATCAAAACATCGAGCATCGGTTGAATGCTATCGGTGCCGACATTGTAAGATTGTAATGAAAAAGTTGGCAGTCATACCGCTTTTAGTGCTATTTAGTTTTTCACAAAACAACCAACACTCCTTCGATTTTCAATCTCTAAAAACGCATTATCAAATTGCTTCCGACAGCATAAAAGGCAAACTCATTTTGGTAGAATTTTGGGGTACGTGGTGTTTGCCATGCCGCATACAAAACGGAGAATTAAACACCATCTATCAGCAATACAAAACCACCAACTTTAAAAACGGAAACGGTTTTGAAATAGTGAGCATCGCATTGGATACCGATAGTTTGGTGTGGCAAAAAGCCATAAGAAACGACCGAATAACATGGCCGACACATGCCATAGACACTGCCAAATGGGATAGTCCGCTATTAACCCAAATGAAATTGCCCCACTACCTGCCTCAAAACTATTTGGTGGACTCTGCCGGAGTGGTAATAGCCACCGGAGTTTTTGGCCAAAACTTGATAAATCGGTTGCAGGAGCTTAAATTGGGAAGTGAATAAATTTTAAAGCTTAAATGTTCTAAACCATTAAGGCTTTAAGGTACAATAAGATTTTATCCGCAGACTTAACTACCTCAATGCCTTAATGGTTCAAAAAAAAATCGAAAAGCCTCAATCCTTTTTGCCAAACATCATTACCTCGTTTACCTGCACTTCGGTAATGTTGCGTTTGTGGCCGTTTTCGTCTTCCCAAGTGCGGTTGGTAAGTTTGCCTTCAATGCTTATTTCTTGCCCTTTTTTGAGGTATTTTTCGGCAATTTCAGCCGTTTTTCCCCAGGCATACAACTGATGCCAGGTGGTTTCGGTCACTTTTTCGCCGTCTTGTTTGCGGTAGGTTTCGTTGGTGGCCAGCGTAAACCGAGCTATTTTTTTACCGCCCGCTACTTCTTTTACCTCAGGGTTAGCACCCAAATGACCTGTCAATCGTACGCTGTTTCTTAGTGTGTTCATGTGTTTAAAAAATTAATATGTTACTTTAAAAAAGTCGGTGTGGGGTTTTAACCATTTCCGACACTGCAAAGATTGGGGCGGTATTTTGTGCCATCGGTTTTTAAAACATTTAGATACGTATAAAAACACTTGAAAACGTTTGAAAATGGGTATAACGGATTTAGTGTGCTGATTTTAAAGCGTTTAATCTTTATCAAGATTTGTGCGATTGACTTTATAGAGTTGGGTAAATTGGAATTTTATACCATCACTTTAAAAAATTAGCAATACCCACCAACAAGTCATTAAGGAGAGGCTTGGATTTATTATGAAAAAAGATATTTTTGACAGATGAATGAGACAACTCATGACCGTGTGAGTTTGGCGGTGAAGCCACATCTTCAGCGTCGCATGTATTGTTGCATAGATAATGGAAATATGCACAATTGGACTATTGTATTGGGCATATAGGGATGTTAGCTGCCATTTTAAGACAGACAACTATGGAAATAAAATTCGACAAAAAATACAAATCAATTACAAGTTTTAACTGGACAGACATTCCTGACTTCGTTGTAATAACTGGACCTAATGGAACTGGTAAATCGCAACTATTAGATTTAATTCATAATACGATTATCAATAAACAAGGAACTACCGAAAGAGTTGTTATAACAGGGAAATCCATCAAACCAGATGAGGTTACTTTTCTTAAGGGAGAGTGGCAACTACAAAATACGGGACACGTTAATCTTTCTACCATTCAGCAACAGATGGATGGTTACTATAATAACTTTAAAGGTGGCAACTATCAAAGAAACCAAGAAGGACAAATTAAAATGTTTTGGGCATGCCAAGAAATTATTAAGAAAACAGGGAAACAATTCAATGTCATAACGAAAGAAGAATTTTACGAATATTTTCCTGAGATATTAATTGAGCAGGAAAGCCAACTAAGTCAAAAGATTGGTGAAGTTTTTTATAATTACAGGTTATCCGAAATAGAACTGCAGGCTAAACACGAAACGGAAGAAAATATAAAAAAATCAATCGGGGAAAAACCGTGGGTTGTTTTAAAAGAAATTATTAAAGAATCAAAATTACCATTTGATGTTAATGACCCTTCAAACAATGGAATTCGAGATGGCTTTCAATTAAAACTTACTCATCAAATATTAAACGAGGAAATAAATTTTAATGACTTGTCTTCAGGAGAAAAAGTACTTATTTCATTAGTGTTTTATTTGTACAACTCCCAAGAAAAAAAAGTATTTCCAAAATTATTATTACTTGACGAACCTGATGCTCATCTGCACCCATCAATGTCTCAACAGTTTTTAAATGTTATCAAAAATGTTCTTGTTGACAAATTTGGAGTCCAAGTAATAATGACCACCCACTCTCCTTCAACAGTTATTCTTGCACCCAATAATTCAATTTATGAAATGTCACGAGTTGAACCTCGAATTAGAAAATCCCCTTCAAAAAATCATTCTGTTTCACTCTTGACAGCAGGATTGGTTTATGTAGGTGAAGGAACTAAGTATTTTCTTGTTGAAGACAACGATGATGTTTCATTTTATTCATTTGCTTACAATCAACTTACAACAGAAAATCAAATCGATGCAAATATTCCATTAGTATTTATTCCAGCATCTACGAAAGACAAATCAGGCGGCAAAGATGTTGTTCAGAATTGGGTAAATAAGCTACAAGAATCAGGATTAGTAAATATTGTTCAAGGACTAATTGACGCAGACACTGGTAATGCCGTATCTGACGGTGTCTATAAAATAGACAGATATAGTATTGAAAATTATTTAGCTGATCCAATCCTTGTTTATGCCGCACTAATTGACAAGGAAAAGAATCCAGCTGTTGAGGGTTTGAAGCTATCAGTAGGCGAAGAATACAAATTAAAATCGCTTCCTGCTGAAACTTTACAGAAAGTCGCAGACGCTATAATATCTATAGTAGAACCTGAATTAAAAAAATACTTTCCTGATTTCGACCCAGCGACTGAAACAGAAAGAATTGAAGTGTCATTTGTTGGTGAGACAATTTTATTATATCCGAAATGGTTATTGAACAGACGAGGAAAAACGATATTGAATGAAGTTTATAATAATATTTTCACAAGCACAATTATTAATTTTAAGACCTTGTTTAAAGCATTAAGAAAACTAAATATGTTCCCGAAAGACCTGGTTGACAAATTAACAGAAATAAAAACGGGTGCTAACAGCACCTTGCCAAAAGCGGGGGCTGAAGTGGGAATTGGAACAGTTGTACAATAAATAAACATTATCGTAGCTTGACAGATTAGTGCTCCGAAAGCCCCGCCCTTCGGGTAGCTGCAAAACGTTAGCAGTAACAATATAACGACAGTGAAAAAGACAATAATAATTTTGACTTTAATGGTTCTCGGACTAACAGCTTGTAAGCAAAAGCAGGTGGTAGAAATTCGTGACGACTTTAAAAAATATTACGACCAATTTAATGTTGGCGGTTCTTTCGTTCTTTACGACCCACAAGACGACAAATATGTTTTTTACAACAAAGACCAATTCGAGCAAACTTTTTCACCTGCCTCGACTTATAAAATTTGTAACTCGCTTATCGGACTTGAGACAGGAGTAATTAAAGACGAGAACTTTGTAATTCCTTGGGACAGTGTAACCCGACAAAACCCAAACTGGAATAGCGACCACGACTTAAAGACCGCTTTCAAAAATTCTACAGTTTGGTATTATCAAGAACTTGCAAAACGAGTTGGCGGACAACAAATGAAATACTGGCTTGATAAAGCAAACTATGGAAACGTTGACACTTCAGGTGGCATAGACAAGTTTTGGCTTACTGGTGGACTTCGTGTTTCTCCCAAACAACAAATTGACTTTTTAAAACGACTTCACGACAACCAACTTCCCTTTTCAAAGCGTTCAATGGATATTGTTAAAAATATAATGATTGCAAAGGACACATTGAATTATGTAATTAGAGCAAAAACTGGTTGGGGCGGACAAGACAATAAAGATATTGGGTGGTATGTTGGCTATCTTGAGAATAAAGACAAAGTTTATTATTTCGCTAACTGCATTCAATCGGCTGACTTAAACAATAAGGACTTTGCAAATGCTCGAATAGACATTGTTTATTTAATCCTTAACGACCTCAAACTAACTGATAGATGAGAATTGCTACTGCTAACACGGGTAGCTGTTGCACAACTACCCTCAACGCTATTTTAGATTTTTACCTCAAAAACAAAACACAATTAACTCGCTGATAATAAGAAGATTAAAATTGCAACTTTTTTGAAATAGTTGAAAAATAGAGTTACTTTTGAGTTGTGAAACAGGCACACGGGTTTTGCGTCAGGCGGGGTGACGTGCAAACTTGGAGCATTATGCTTCTATTCAAGTTTAGTGCAGATTGACAGTTTTGTGCTTCGAAACCCGCCCGAACGCAAAGCCCGAAAACGTTGGGCATAATTATAATAACATGATAAATAGAATCGTAATTTTTTTGTTGTTGAATTTTGGGGCACTTGGAATCAGTGGACTCTTTACAGGAAAGGGAGTACCATCAGATTGGTATCTAGAACTCAACAAGGCTCCTTGGACTCCTCCTGGGTGGGTATTTGGTTTAGCTTGGATCATAATAATGATTTGCTTTTCTTTATATATGGCTTATCTGTGGCCAAGTATTGAGAATAAGAAACTTATTATTGGATTTTATGTACTTCAATGGGTGTTAAACGTAGCATGGAATCCTCTGTTTTTCTATTTACACAATATAACCGTTGCTCTAGTGGTCATTTCATTATTGACACTTCTCATAGGATACTTATTGTACAATTATTGGCCAGTGTTGAAAGTGATGTCTGCACTTTTACTACCATACTTTGTTTGGCTTTTGATAGCAACATCACTTAATGGATATATCTATTTTAATAATTAAACAACTATGCCCTACAATGCATAAGCGGCATTAAAACGACCGCTAATACGGGATCGTACCTGCTATTTTTGGATGATATACTATGGGACAGAGAATAAGCTATTTTAAAAACAACTATGACAAAGGACTTAAAGAACTATTGTTTGACAACTACTCGACTTTTAGGCAATGGTATTTAGACTTTGACAAATCTTCGATGGAGGAATTCAATCAACCATTTGGGAACGAAGGGCTAAAAGAGTATTTTAATCAAAACAAAGATTTGCAAGCAGACTTTGCGACATTAGACAAGAAATTTATTGACGAACTTACATCTGAATTTATAGGAATATACTACGACTTAACACACCAGCACAATGACATTCTTGATTTTTTTGGTCCGACAATGAGTGTTTGGCGATATGATGCAAGTAATAAAATGGTTTCATCTACCAAGGATAAAGATTTTATTGAATTATGGACATTTATAACAAAAGGGCGTTCACTAAAAGACAATTTGCAATTTGATAGTTTTACGAATGATTATAAAATTGGCTTTATAAATAGACAAGAGTATTTGGTACTGAAAAATAAAATTGAGCTTTATTTTGGCGACATAGAAACTATGAGGCGAAAGCATTGGACGAATAAAGAAAAAGCTCAACTTGAAAAAGCAATTGAAAGTTCGAAAGACGGCTCATATTCACTATCAGGACACAATCCAAAAAGTTCGGGACTTGAATATATGTTGGACGCTATAAATGAACTGACAGAAAAAAACAAAGAATTAATAACAGGAATTGAGTAAAACAGCAGGTAGCATCGGTAGCTGTTGCACAACTACCTCAACGCTATTTTAGATTTTACCTCAAAAACAAAACACAATTAACTCGCTGATAATAAAAAGATTAAAATTACAACTTTTTTGAAATAGTTGAAAAATAGAGTTACTTTTGAGTTGTGCAACAGGCACATCGGTTTGGCAAAAGCAGGGCTGAAGGAAGTAATTCAACATTTGTGCTTAACTTCGGCTGATGGTTTTCAAAGCCCTGCTTTCGCCAAGCCGTATCCGTTTGGTGCAACCTTGTACAACATAACAAGACAAAATAAATTATTATGAGTATGATTGGAAATCTTCTTCGTGTTTCAAACGCTGAACTCGAAGAATATATTAACGACAGTTCGAAACTATATGGTAGGATTTATAATGACAAAGGCTACGAAGATCCAAAATTAACAGATGTCGAAAAAGCATGGGCAGGCATTTTGTTTCTATTAACGGGTAAAAACATAGACGACTTAGACCATCCGCTTGCAAAGGTGTTATTCAGCGGACAATTAATAGACGAAGACCAAGATTTAGGTTATGGCCCAGCAAATTATTTGACTCCAATTCAGGTTTCAGAAATAAACGCTCAAATTTCAAAAATCTCGACAGAGGAATTAAAGAGAAGTTTTGACGCAAAAAGAATGATGACATTGGAAATTTATCCGACAATTTGGGACGAAGGGGATGAAGCCTTCGAATATTTAAACGAGTACTTTAAGGCCTTACAACAAGTATACTCCGACGCTACAAAAAATGGAGAAGCAATTATAACATTCATAAATTAAAGCACAGCCACTAATCTAGTAGGCGGCTCTCCCCATAAATGAGGAGAGTGTACCGCATCAACTAATCCAACATCATTATTGGTTATCACTCTCCTTTCAGCTATTTTTGAAGAGTGTTCGCCATTTGCGGCACACACAATGTATATACAAAATAGGCGAAATAATAGTAAATTCAATGGCTGTAGCCCGCTTCAACTTCTCAACGGTTTGATAGGTTTGAAGCCCACAATCGCCTACTTTGCATATACTTACCGTTATGATTAATTAAAATAATGCTCAATTACATTCGAGAAAATATTGAACACGCACAGGAACAAGCAAAACAGAAATTAGGCTTGGCACTGTATAATAAGGGTTACAAACTTGTGACTGACATCCACAATACAGATGGCATTGAAACCAGAATTTACCAGTGGACGAACACTCAGAATAACCATTGCATACAATTGATATGGGATGGTAAAGAGGATTGGTTTGATTTGGGAGAATTTCAACGCACAGATAATCTCAATTACTTGAACGCAACCCAAGTTTTGCTTGTGCCGTTAAAAAGAACAAAGTTGATCAATCGAAAAAACTATATCAGTAATAAGGTTGATGTGCTGATTGAAGCATTAAAGAAATGAATAACCATAACAGCAAATAAACCCACCCGCCAAATGCACTATATTTGTTAGGCGGCTGTGCCTATTTGCGGAACGTTGGCACTAATTTTACAGGACACCTCACGATGAAATTCTTTACACTATTAATATTGACAATTCTACTCTCTTGTAACTCGAATCAAGAGCCTAAAGAACATATTGGTAAGGCTGATACAGCAGAAATTGTAGAAAATAAAATTGCTTCAGTTGACAGTCAAAATACAGGCATAAGCAAAACAGAAATTATAGATACGTTTATTGATAGTTTAAATATTGGCGAAAAAGGGAAATGCAAAGTGCAGTTGATAAGACATAGAGTTTACGATGACATTTATGTAATAGTTAAATTCTACATCAAGGGAAGAAATACCATTAAAGACCCAGAAACATGGATGATACAAAATAATTATTCCTATGAAACTACTTCTCTTATGGGATTTGAAGCCAACATTTCAGATTTTAACAACGACGGATTTAATGACATTACTTTTATTTCAGGGACTGCTGCCAGAGGTGCAAATGAGATAAGGCGACTTTTTATATTTGACCAACAAAACCAAGAATTAATATCAATGGTTAATTCACAGAACTATCCAAATATGCTTTACAACAAACAACTTGACTGCATTGACGCATTTTTAGTCTATGGCGGTAGCTCGACAGTTTTTCTTAGAATTAATGGTGACAGTTTAAGAGAATTCGCAAGTGTTGAGGCAATGGATGGTATCACAGTTCGAGAGTTTGACAAGAATGGAAAAGAGAAAATAATATTTGAAGACACAACAAACAAAGCTAACTACATTCGTTTCAAAACATATAAGCCATTGAAAGAATATGATGATTACTAAAAATACTACCGTTAGCGGTAAGCCTATGACGACATCATACAACCAAATATTTAAGCAACTTTTGACAGAATATAATCTGCCAGACGACTTTTCATTTTCGGTGGACTTACCCACAAAAGTTCAAGAAATTCTTGCCGACCAAATTTTAATAACCGACCTTGGTGTTACTTTAAAATTATTTGACAGACTTTACAAAGCTACACAGGACTGGGAAAATCAATCCATAATTGAAGACAGCGAAAATCATTTTCATGTGGACTGTTATGTAGAACCGGCTGACAACAAAAAAGCCTTTATGCTTGGTGTAAAAACTTTGACTTTACTTGCAGACAAATTTCAAAACGAAGAAATTAAAGGCATTCGGTTTTGGTATTCATTCCAGACACCTGAACTCGGACAACTTTGGGCCAAACAAAACAATCTTGACCAAGATGATGATGGACATTATATCAGCGACAGACTAAGTTTTTATAAATTGCGTGACGGAGAAAATATTATTACAACCAACGAAAATGAAAACAAATTTTGGGCAATACTGATAATAGACATATGAAAGAAGACCTAACCGCTAATCGAGTAGGCGGCTCTCCCAATAAATGAGGAGTACACCTCATCAACTAATCCAACATCACTATTGGTTATCACTCTCCTTTCAGCTATTTTTGAAGAGTGTTTGCCATTTGCGGCACACACATCATGTATAAAACATTGGGGTTTAAGTGGTTAAATCAAGCGTTCTGCTCCGCATCAGCTTTTGTTACGGCAGACAGGGACGAAGCCCGCAATCCCCAACGTTTAATACATGCGACCGTTAGCTGCTATGTTAAGTCGAAACAACAACAAAATAAGAAATAAGAAATATGAAAAAGACAATTTTATTATTGGTGTTCTCTTTGCTTTGTAACACCTTATTCGGACAGCAAAAAGAAGATGCTGAAAAACTTGTTGACGAAGGTATTGCCTACCACGACAAAGGCGACTACGAAGGTGCAATAAATATGACAAAGCATTGCAACTTGATAAAGACAATTTACTAGCATTGGCTGAAAAAGCAATGTCGTTGTTATCGTTACAGAAATACGATGAAGCTATTGAAAATTGCCAAACAGCGATAGAAAAACATCAAGGCGAAAAAGCTCTAAAAAGTGTTTATGTAACATACGGAAACGCTTATGACGGATTAAAAAAAACAGACAAATCACTTGAAATATATGACGAAGGCATAAAACTATTTCCAGATTACTATCAGTTGTATTTCAACAAAGGCATAACACTATCAAGCATTAAAAAATATGACGAAGCAATTATTTGCTTTCAAAAATCTGCATCTCTAAATCCAAATCACGCAAGTTCTCAAAGTGCATTGGGTAGATTACTCTATGCAACAGACAAAAGAATTCCAGCACTTTTAGCGTTCAGCAGATTTTTAATTATAGAACCACAAACTAAACGAGCAAATGAAAATTTGGGACTATTGCAAGGCATAACTAAAGCAAATGTTGAAAAGACAGGTGAAAATTCTATTAACATCAACATAAATCCATCTATGCTTTGCGACACAACCGCAGACGGAAAAGCCAAAGAAAATAATTTTAATATCACGGACTTAATTTTATCAATGGACGCTGCGTTGGACTACGACAAGAAAAATAAAAAGAAAACAGAGATTGAACAATTCATTAGAAAATTTGAAACTGTTTGTTCTTCTTTAAAAGAAATGCAAGACAAAAATTATGGTTTTTATTGGGAATATTATGTTCCATATTTCGTAGAAATGAAAGACAAAAATTTAATAGAAACATTTGCTTACATTGCATTTGCAACTTCTGATTATCAAGACGTTGACAAATGGTTGAAAGAACATAAAAAAGACATTGACAATTTTTATGATTGGTCAAGCAATTATACTTGGACAATAAAATAAATGACAAAAAAGCACAGCAGCCAATCGAGTTGGCGGCTCTCCCAATAAACGAGGATAGTGCCTCATCAACGAATCCAACATCATTATTGGTTATCACGCTCCGTTCAGCTAAATTTGGAGAGCGTTTGTCTTTTGCGGCACGCACTGTGTATTTACAAATGCCTAACCTATGTCAGAACGTATTATTATGAATGACAATCTACAAAAATTACTACTTCATATTGTCAAATTTAAAGATGAGGAACTTGATACAATTTGTACTTATTTCAAACCCAAAAGTGTGAAAAAAAACAGTTTTCTATTGCACGATAGTGACGTTTGCAAGGAATTCTATTATGTTGACAAGGGTTGCATAAGAACCTATTTTATGGACAAAGCTGGCGAAGAAAAAACACGTTATGTTATGACCGACTTTACTATTGGAACAGCATTAACAAGCTTTGCCACTCAAAAACCGAGTACCGAATGTATAGACGCTCAGGAAGATACCGAGCTGTTGGCAATTTCTCATTCCGACTTTTTTAAACTAAATCAGCAGTTTGACAATTGGAAAATATTTTATCAAAAAATACTTGAAATGGCTTATGCTTTCCAAAATAAACGGATTGAAAATTTGGTAACTCTCACCGCAAAACAGAGATATGATGAACTGCTGAAAAACAACCCAATTCTTATTCAAAAACTTTCTAACAAAGCACTTGCCTCATTTCTCGACATACAGCCCGAGACTTTGAGCAGGCTAAAATCGAAATAACCGATTTTGACCTATATCAATGTTTCCCACAAAAAGTAGTTTCATTTTTGCCCATCATTAAAAATTAAAAAAATGCAAGAATTTACATTAATCTTTAGAATGAATTTGACAAGTGGAATCCAGCCAACACGTGAACAAATAAAAGCCTACATGGACAATTGGATGAAATGGATTGACAACATTTCAAACCAAGGAAAATTAGCAAACGGTGGAAATTCATTTTTACCTCACACTGGCAAAGTGTTAAAATCAGACAACAGCATAAGCGATGGAATTTATGTTGCCAACGAACAGTCATTAGCAGGATATATTGTGGTTTGTGCAAACAACATGGAAGATGCCACCATTCTGGCAAAAGACTGCCCGATTTTGCAAGGGCAAAATACAAGTGTTGAAATAAGACAAAACAATACAACACAAGAAATGAAAGATAGTAAAAGAAATTAAAATGCACTGCCGCACACGAGGTATTTATATGAAAGTGGGGGGTTGAAGTTTAACTTTTCAGCTACAGAAGTTCAAAAAAAATTTGTATTTTTATCGATTGGAAGTGCTTTTAACGTCCTACTCGGAACGTACAAAAAATAATTCTTAAAAAGTAAATTTGAAAGAGATATTAAATTTTACCACCAACTTTATTAGGCTTGACATTTTTGTCGGATTCGGTTTTTATTCAATACTATATTTCGTATTGAAAGCATTTCTGAAAGACAAAAAAACCATAGAAGAATTGGATAAAAGTGCGGTTCAATTAATCATCTTTTTAGGTTTTGTCTGGCTGGCATTTTGGTTTATTGGTGCTTTGGCTTTCTATTTTGGGTTGGAAGACGAAACTATAAAAGCCGAATATTATGAACGATTTACGGGTAAATATGCCTTTGCATTGTGGATTCAACCAATGTTTTGGTTCTTGCTTACTCAAGCCTATCGAATTCGGTTCATACGTAAACATCTCATACCTCGAATAATTATAAGTCTGCTTTTTGTGGTTACCATCGAGCGATTTACCCTTATTGTTACCACATTGCACAGAGATTATTTGCCAAGTAGTTGGGCTTCTAACAACGAATTCGGAATGGATATGAAATATCCAATTGTCGGACTTTTAGGAAAAATTTTAGTCTTTTTGGCAGTCGTTTGTTTGTATCATTTCGGAGTAAAAAAAATAAAAAATGCCCTTTACCAAAGGCATTAGTTCGTTTTTACATCTAATTATTCAGAATAAATAATACCTTTGGAAAGCATCAAAGCAAAAACACAAAAAAAGCGTAATTAGATTAAATATGAAAAAACTGGCTATCATTTGCATTGCATTATTCATTGCCCAAACCTTTATGGGCTGCAACAAAGTAGAGGTTGAAAAAGGCACCCCAAAAAGTGTGGAAGAAAGAATCAAAATTTTCAGTAAATCAACGGATTGCAATGATGCAAAAGCCGAAGAGTTTTCATTTCAGGGGAGTGCCGTTTACACTCTAAATCCGGGAACCTGCGGGGCAGACATGAGTACGGAGGTTTTGGATTCCGATGCCAACGTTTTGGGATTATTGGGTGGTTTTGTCGGAAATTCAAAAATTAACGGGGTTGATTTTTCTTCGGCAACTTTCGTTAGAACCGTGTGGACGAAGTAGAAAGAATCTTGTTGATGCCGTTGATAGCAAAATTATATCCACACCGAGTGGTAGTATATTTCCGTAAGAAACATTTTTTTTCCTGATGAATGGTTTGTTAAATTTATTTGCTCTCGAGAATCAATGCGACCCGAACAAATTTGGGAAAGAAGTGCATCTTGACAAGATTAGCGATGATATGTACAGGGTATCAGAATTCGGAATATTTAAGCCTATTTTAGAAGGCGGAAATTTAGTCGATAATTCAATCGCAGAAATTCTTTGCAAATATGTTGCAGACCAAATTAGCTCAATTAAAGAAGTAAAAATATGGAGAAAATCCACAGATGAAACTTGGAATAATTATTCTGAGATAATTTATAAAAATCACCTAAACTTAAAGAATATTAAACGTGTGAAATCCGATGGATTCAGAATTTATCAACTTTATTTTGATAGAATTTACGTTTCGTCAAATCTTAAAGAAAAGTTGATTTTAGAGTGTGAAAAATCGGATAAATTGGAATTCGATAATGAATTCCCAATGTATGTGGCATGAAAAATCTAATTTACACATTATTGCTTTTAACCTCCATCGTTGGGTGTATCAAATCCAACAACAAAAGAAATCCGTTGGATGAGAAATCAATGGTATTGGATACGTTAAATGACAGCATTCCGTATAAAGACTCACTCGAAATATTCAATGGTAAACCCAAAAAGGCTGAACGTGAGACGTGTTTAGCCAAATGCACCGATTTCTTAAAACTTAAAGACGTAATTCTTCAAAAAGATTTTTTCAACAAACTTGATTCGGTATTAAACGATCAATACCCAAATAATGATAAAGAAAAAGAGATATTTTGTGGATATAACACCAACCTATCTCAACCTTTTTCTTAACGATATAAACATCGACTCTTTAGAGAAAAATAATTACTTCGAAATGAAATATCATTTCAATATCGCTCCCAAAGGATACAAAGACCCCGAAGCTTGTAAGGACATGATAAGGTTGTATTTCGACAACAAATTCTGTCATTTCGTACTTATAATAGATAACACCTTTTTAGTTGAACCAGATTGGTGCACAGAGTCCTCCGTTCTTTATCACATTGAAATCGAAAAAAATAACATAAAGTATTTTGGAAGACAAGAAGCTGGATAAGTAACTCATTCCTATAACGAAAAATCGTTGCCCATTAAAACATAAGCCAAGAACTAATAAAATTTGTGGTATTTTAGATATGGGTAAACAAAATATGGTGTCTCCGGCTTTTTGTGAATTGAACAAGTTCGGTAGGGCAATTTGGGAAGAAAAAAAAAAAAAGAACCTAAGGTGTATTTATGACTATAGCTGAAAAATTTAGAGGATGCATTATTGCCGGGGCTATTGGCGATGCATGGGGAAGTGGATTTGAACATAAAGTAAAAGAAAAAGAAGACACCATATACCTTTTTGGAAAGCCGAATACGGAAGAACCTATTTGGCAAATAACCGATGATACACAATTAACTTTGGCAACAATCGAAGCAATGATTGAGGATGAAGAGGCTAATCCGGAGTCAATTGCAAAAATGTTTTTAAAATTTTACCAACAAAGAAAAATTAGCGGAATTGGAGCAAGTACGCTAAAATCTCTAACAGAATTAAACCATGGCATACATTGGAGCTATGTGGGTAGAAGCGGCGAATATGCAGCCGGAAACGGAGCAGCCATGCGAATTGCCCCAATTGCATTTAAAGAAAACATTACCGACTCCAAAATCAAAAATATTTGCAAAATCACGCACAACAATGATGAGGCATACATTGGGGCAAGATGTGTCATAATTGCAATTAGAGAAATTTTGAAAGGCCATTGGACAGGAGAAACAAATTTGATTGATTTGGTAATTGACCAAATTCCAGACACAAGAGTAAGAGACCGATTAATTGAAATCAAAGACATTAAGAGTCTTAAAGAAATTGGACAAATTGGGAACAACGGATATGTGGTAAACTCTGTTCCGTTGGCTATTGCGGCGGCAAACCAAGTTAAAGAAAAAGGTATCGAAAAAATGTATTTGCAACTCATTGAAATTGGCGGAGATACCGACACCAATTGCTCCATTGCCGGACAAATTGCTGGCACATTCATTGGACAAAAAGGGATACCCGACAAATTAATAAATAAGTTGAAAAATTTGAGTGAATATGAATGGATTGAGACAACAATGAACACATTTATTAAAAAAGAAAACTGGGAATAAATGGGAAAAGCTGAGAACCGAGCAACACATCCCGTTGCCTAACAATTTCGGCCACTTGCATACAAAACATTTCAGAGTTATTAATAATTGTTGACACCAAATGGAGCAATGGATAACACCTTTTATTACAATGTTTCGAATTAAAAAACTGACAGTATTTTTTTGGTTTATTATCACAATACTAAACACCGTTGGATGCATCCGCAGCAATGATATAGATGACCGAAATATTCAGAAAAAATATTTTATAAATCGGTTCAACATATCACTACCCGACGACATTGTGGACATTAAAATAAAAGACCATTTTATACGGGATTCTTGGATTTTGTTTATGAAGTTTTCCTATTCTGATTCATTATTTCAGCAAATACTTCACTCAAACTTTGATACACCAAAAGATTCTTTGCCTAAATATGTGATTGACGATGCAAACCACCATGTATATGAAAATTATGGCAGCAAGCCCGAATGGTTCGATACCCCAACGGATAGCGTTGAATTATTTTATGGCTCTGGTTTGAAGGTTGAGGAAGGTGGTTGGGATAAATCATCAGAAGCCATCTGGAAAGACCCCAAAAATAATTGCATCTACTACCTATGTTCGGCGGTTGATTTCTGATTATTTAACCCATTGGAAATAAAATTTCACGTTAAAAAAACCACTACTAGATAACAATAATGGTTTCCTTTATTGTAAATTTGAGTATGGAAACACCACACGACATTGGAAAAAAAGCGTTGATTTTGGCTGGAATCACTTTTTTCGTTTTTGCGTCGATGCCATACTTTTTAGACCTATTTTTCCCTGCAAAATCCGTTGGACAAATTATTGGTGAAACCGCCAGAGACGTAGCTAACGGACTCAACAACCAAGAATTTCCTGCAAAAAAGGGTTCAGTTCGTAACACTTGGGCGAATATTTTAACCATAGTAGCATTTGGGCTTATGGCTGTTTCGGTATTCTTTATTTCAAAAGCATTTCAGCAAAAATCGGCAAGGTGGTATCCCATTGGGGCTTCTACCCTATTGGTGGCAGCCGGTGGTATATATTTTACGCATTTGGCCATCGGACTCATTGGGTTGGTGGTTGTTGCTTTTTTGGCAGTTACATTGGTTTTGGGCAATTAATTTGTTTTCATGAAACAACTTCTTTTTTCGGTAATCATTTTTTCATTCATGACTTGTCAATGGGCTGATGCCTCTAAACAGGAGAAAAATTCGGAAGTTATTCCTCAAGATAGCGTAAAGAAAAAAAGTGTTGTTGAGAATTATTATGAACATAATAAAGGAGATAGTTCCAAAAGCGAATCACTCGGAACAGTCTCAAAAGGGTCGTTAAAAAACGGCAAACTATTGCCATTTGAGGGAGAAAATTTCCATTATTTCGACACGGTGAGTTATTTGGCTGGCAGAGCTTTTTTAAATGACCAACTGTTGGCCTCTGTGTTGGAATATTATTCCGAACTTGCCTACACCTATCCAAATAGGCACTTCTGCATTATGGAGTGTTCAAACAAACATGGCGGAGAAATTGCTCCTCATCGAACTCATCAGAATGGACTAAGCATTGATTTTATGATACCCTTAGCCAAACAAAACCAACCCTATTATGCCCTCGACAGTTTGGGCAAAAACCATTATTTGCTTAATTTTAACAATAGCGGACAATACGACAAAGACACCTCTGTTTCCATTGATTTCGACTTGGTGGCGGCACAAATTTTAACGCTCGACAAGGTTGCACGTTTGCACGGTTTAAAAATCTCTAAAGTCATTATTAAAACCGAATTCAAAGATGAATTATTTGCCACCGAAAATGGAAACCGACTAAAAAACAGCAACATATACCTTGTGCAAAGCCTTACACCACTTATAAATTCACTGCACGATGATCATTTTCATGTCGATTTTGAACTATTCAATGGTGCGAAATGAGAGCCAAAGTATTAATAATAACATTTACCTTTTTTCTGTCTTGGCTGTCGTGCAGGGCACAAAACAATCAAGCTTTTTTCTATTTTAAAAATATTGAGGACTGGGAAAACCACATGCAACATATTTATTGGAACATAAACGGAACAAAAATAAGTTTGAGCACAGACACTTTTGCCATAGAAATAAATCCAACAAATTTTGACACACTTACGTTCTTTGCACCCAATTTTGACTACAAAAGCACGGCTTTGGCAAAATTCAAACAGAACAAATATTACGTTATTAGAGCAATAAAATGTACCGACTTCGATATTGTTTTGGACAATGAAGAATACAGCCAACTTCATCCAATAGAATTTTGCATGATAAATGGTCTCCTCCAAGATTCTATGATAGGTTTTGGAGGTCTTGAACATTCAAGTATCTTAACAAATAAAGATAGCTGTGCAGCTATTAATGCCCATGAATCCTATATGTGTGCAAATACAAGATTAAGGATTGGAATGATTTCAAAACCCATTGTAGAACAAGCTGAGTTTGAAGATGCCTATTTCGACGATTCAACCTATGCTTTTAATTTTCAATTTCAATTCATCGAAAACGAACGTCTAAAAATCACTTATGATGTCGGAAAAAAGGAATTTTACTTACGCTTGATTGATTAGTTTCTCCAAAAAAAAGACAATATCCTAAAAATAAAAAAGCAACCGTCAAATATTGGCTTACCTTTGCACCTTTAATTTTAATATTTTTTAATGAATACAGGAACTGTAAAATTCTTCGATGAAACTAAAGGATTTGGTTTTATTAAGGATGATGAGGCTGGCAAAGATTACTTTGTTCACTCATCCGGATTAATCAACCGAATTACCGATGGTGACAAAGTTGAATTTGAATTGAGAGAAGGAAAAAGAGGGCTTAATGCCGTTAATGTTAAAGTTGTTTAACAATACTTTTGAATTTTTGAGAAAAGATTGGTCATCAGTTGGCCAATCTTTTTTTTTGTCTTCTGGTTTTACGGTTTGGTTTCTGTGGGCAAATCAATTCCTTCGTTTACCTCTTTTTGTTTGTCGCCTATTTTTCGCTGTTTGTTAAACACTCCCGTATATCGGCGTGGGTAGGCAATCATATCTTTTACCAATGAATCAAGGTCGTTTACCGAAGTGTTCAAATTTGTCCAAAGCTCATCGTCTTTAGCCAATTTTCCGAGCGTGCCTTGCCCTTCTTGAACAGCAGTCAGCGTTTTTTTAACCTCAGTAATGGTTTCTGTTAATTGGCCGCTGAGTTCTTCGGCATTTATTTTCGACAATTCTTTAACCACCCCTTCTAAACCAGCCACCACATCGTTTATTTTTGGTGTACTCGATTTTAAATCGGCACTCATTGTTGCCAAATTTCCAAGAATAGTATTTAATTTTTCTGATTTCCCAATCATTAGGCCATCCAAATTGTCGGCAGCTGATTTAAACGATTTTAATGTGGAACTTAAATCGGCCAGTGTCTTTTGAAGGCTTACTCCAGAAACTGCTGTGTCGATATTATTTAGCAGATTATCCACCTTTTCTGACAAAGGAGACAGCACATTGGTAAGTGCCTGAGCCATTCCGGCATCCTTTTTAGATAGCAGCGTGTCTCCGGATATGGCAAAAACATTGGTGTCGCCCATAATTATCTCCACCGCTTTGCTGCCCAAGAGGTCGCTATTGGTAATTTTGAGATAAGAGTTTTTGGGCAACTTTATGCTTTGCGGAATCTTAACTTCCACAATTAGTTTTAACGTATTATGATCCATCGTCACCGCATTTACATGGCCAACCTTGTAGCCTCTCAATATCACAGGATTTGAACGAAAAAGCCCATCAACTTCGGTATAAACGCCGTAATAGGTGTTGCTCTTCGAGAACACATTATCTCCCTTCAAAAAATTATACCCAAGTATCAAAATAGTGATTGCGGCTGCGGCAATTATTCCAACCTTGGTTTCGTTTGAAACTTTCATTATCTAAGTAATTTCAACTATTTACAGGTCAAAAATAAGAATTTTAAGCCCTATAGGGCTTTACTTGAAGATAAAAAGGGCAATTTGTTAATTACTTTTCGAGTGTAGCCTTATAGTTGGCCACCGCTTTGTATATGCTGGTTGCCATTTTGTTTTGGCCGGTTTCGCTCACCAAATAGGTTTTGTCCGTGCTGTTGGTCAAAAAACCTGTTTCTACCAAAATACTTGGCATGGCGGTTTTCCATAGCACCAAAAATCCGGCCTCTTTTACGCCCAAGTTTTTGCTGACTTTGGTTTTTTCTACATTGGTTTGTATGCTTTCGGCCAACTTTAAACTTTGGCTTCTATACGCATTTTGATAAAGGCTCAAAATAATGTGCCCCTCATCGCTGTTTGGGTCAAAGCCAGCATATTCCGAATTGTCTTTGTAGTTATCCTCGAGTGTTATAGCATTGTTTTCTCGCTTGCTTACGGCCAAGTTTCCTTCGTTTTTGTGCAACCCCATTATGTAGGTTTCTACACCCCGCAGCGAGGTCTCTTGGTGTGCATTGCAATGCACCGAAATGAATAAATCGGCCTTGGCCTCGTTGGCTATGCTGGCTCTTTTCCAAAGCGGAACAAACACATCGCTATTTCGAGTATAAATTATTTTAACACCCGGAATGCTATCTTGTAGCATTTTCCCAAGTTTTTTGGCAATTTTAAGGCTGATTTCTTTTTCATTGGTAATTTTATCAGATGCCAAACATCCGGGATCTTTCCCTCCGTGGCCGGCATCTATCACAATGGTGTTTAACGATATTTTACCAACTTCCAACGGAATAGTATTTCCACTGACCATTGTTATGAACAAAATGGCCGTTAATGCAATAGGTTTAACAAAATTGTTGCTTTTCATAAGTCACATATATGCTAAAAACCAATAAAGTATTCCGAAATTTGCACCCACCAACTTTAAATGGTTTTGTTCAAAAATATTGTTGAGGCTTCATTACTGCGGTTTTTCGGCTCCGGAGTTATCCTAATGCCTTTTTTTATTGTCTTTTTTTCTGCACAAGTCTTTGCCCAACAATCAGATACTCTAAACACATTAACGAAAGATAGCCTGACCACGGTATCAGGAAACAGAGATTCGCTAAAAGTGGGGTTAAGACCAAGCAAAGGCGGGCTTAAAGTTCCGGTAATGTATGATGCCGACGACTCGGTAAAGCTCGACATGAAAGAGCAAAAGGTTATTCTTTATAAAAAAGCCATTGTTACTTATGAAGACATGAAATTAGAGGCCGACTACATCGAGCTTAGTTTTAAAACCAACGAAATATATGCAAAGGGATTGCCAGATAGCAGTGGAAAGGTTGTGGGCAAACCCATTTTTACCACTGATGGAAGACCTTTTAATGCAGATGAGATGTGGTATAATTTCAAAACAAAAAAGGGTATTTCAACTGGGGTAATTACTACCGAACAGGGCGGCATTATTCGCGGAGAAAAGGTGCTTAAAGACTCTGCGAACAACACGTATATAAAAAATGCCACCTACACCACATGCAACGCCGAACACCCACATTTTTGGATAGAAGCCAAACGTTTTAAAGTAATTCCGGACAAACAGGTTGTGAGTGGCCCTGCAAACTTGGTGGTAGAAGGCGTAAACACCCCATTGGTGCTGCCTTTTGGGTTTTTTCCGTTGCACAAAGACCGCTCAAAGGGTTTGGTGGTTGGCAGCTACACCAATCAAGATAGATGGGGCTATGGCCTCACCGATTGGGGCTTTTATTTACCCATGAATCAATATTCTGATGTATTGCTTAAAGGCGATATTTACCTGCGTGGCAGTTGGGGTTTGGGAGCCACAGCTCGTTATAAAAAACTGTATAAATATGATGGCTCCATCAATTTAAAGTACAACAAATTTTTGGAAGGTGAGAAAAACACCTCTGAATATGCAGTTCAAAACAACTTTTTGTTTGAGTGGATATATCGGCAGGATGCCAAGGCTAAACCCAACCGAACGTTTAACGCCAACGTGCGGTATGTTACCAAAAATCAACAACGCTATAATGCCAGCGATATTAACGACTTGGTAAACAATTCGGCCAACAGCAGTATATCATATAATCGAAGCTTTTTTCAACGAAAAATAAATATGACTTCTTCCGTGCGGGTAGATCAAGTGTTGAATACAGGAAGTCTGAACATCACCCTGCCCGACATCGGCATATCGGCCAATAGAATTTTGCCTTTTAAAAATGCCGAATTTGCGAAAAAAACAAAAGGTTTAACCAGTTTGGGTATTACCTACAACTCAAAATTGATGAGTAAGGTAAACACCAATCAGGACTCTGTTTTTAATGCTTTTGGCCGAACCATTGAGTTTAATCCAAACTTTTTGGAGAGCATTCAAAGTGGCATGCGACACGACATTTCGGTCAATACCTCATTTAGTTTTTTAAACTATTTCAATATCACTCCAAGTTTTAATTACAACGAATTTTGGTATTTAAAAACCACCGAAAAAATATGGCAAGGCGATTCTGTTTTTAATGATTTTAACAATGGATTTAGTAGGGCATATAAATACTATGGCGGCTTTTCGCTCAGCACCAACATATACGGAATGAAAGATTTTAAAGGCAAAATAAAAGCCATTCGGCACGTGGTTCAGCCATCGGTTGGTATGAGCTTTAGCCCTGATTTTACTTCGCAAAAATTTGGATATTACCAATCGGTGCAGTCCGACACTACGGGTAGATATACAGAATATTCCATTTTTGAAAATGGCATTTTGGGTGGGCCGAGCGGCAAAGCTCAAGCTGCTCTCATTTTTGGTGTCAACAACTCATTAGAAATGAAAATTAAAACCAAAATTGCCGATAGAGACACTGTTCAGAAAGTGTCATTAATTCAAAACCTGAGAGTAAACGGAAGCTATAATTTTATTGCCGATAGTTTAAAACTCAGCAATTTAACTATTAGCGGCTTTACTACATTATTCAGGTATATAAACCTGACGGCAAATAGCACGCTTAACCCCTATTTATCTGCATTTGACACTGGCAGAAATCAATTTGTTTCGATTGACAAATATGCCTTTAGCGAGAAAAAATTAGGCACTATTAACAGTTTTTCGCTTCAATTGGGTACCAACCTTTCATCCAATATGTTTGCAAACAAGAAAGACAAAACAGAAAAATCCATGCCACGCAATCCGTATGTGGTTGACTTTAGTGAGGCTTGGAATGTGGGTATCTCATATATTGGAGGTTTTCAAAAAAGTATTGCCACCAACGCCCTTTCTCCTAATAAAACTCTCAATTTTTCAGGAAGTCTAACATTGACTCCCAATTGGCAAATAGGTTTTGAATCGAACATGGATATTATTCGACGAGAAACCGTATCCAGTTTTGTTTTTACACGAAAACTGCATTGCTGGGGTTTTGTGTTCCGGTGGGTACCAACGGGGCCATATCGCCAATTTTCATTTGAGTTGAAACCCGATGCATCTATGCTTAAAGACTTGCGTATTAAAAAGCGAGATACCTGGCAGAATCTAAATTAGAAACCATATTCTAACGCAATTTGACTGTAAAATAGGTTTAACGTGGGCCAATGCCGGGCACACCTGCATCGGGTCGAACAGTGCCACTTGTGGGGGCTTTATAAAGGTTGCAATCCGTCTCTATGGTAAACTCAATATCCGGTCGTTCAAAGTCTGAATGACTAATGTGTATGTCTTTATCATCCCACACTTTTTTCATAAACAAACCATAAATAGGCAATGCCATGTTGGCCCCTTGACCTAATGCAGTACTTCTAAAATGCACCTGTCTATCCTCTGCTCCCACCCAGCAACCAGCCACCAAATCGGGCGAAATGCCCATAAACCAACCGTCACTGTTATTTTGAGTAGTCCCTGTTTTTCCACCAACCGGAAACGGAACGCCATATTTAGACCGCAACCTTGTGGCTGTTCCGCCTTCTGGCACTTTTTGCAACATTTTGCACATTACGTATGCCGTTTGCTTGTTCATGGCCTCCACAGTTTTAGGTATAAATTCTTCCAAAACGTTACCGTTTTTATCTTCTATTCGCGTAATGTAGATTGGCTCTGTCCAAACCCCGTTGTTGGCAAAAGCTGCATAAGCCCCCACCATTTCATATACCGAAATATCCATAGTGCCAAGACAAATAGAAACGTAGGGCATAAAATTTTTGGTGTCAATGCCCAAACGGTCGCTAAAATCTTTCACTTTACTGGGCGAGTTGGGTTCCATTCGTTTCATTACACGAGCGGTAGTGGTATTTACGGAATGTTTCAAACCATCATATATTCGCAATGGGTCTCCTGGCGGTCGGCTGGAGTTTTGAGGCGACCATATTTGTCCGTTTTCTGTTTCGAACGTTACGGGCCCAGTGCTAACAAGCTCGCATGGTTGAATAACTTGGTCTTCAATGGCTCTGGCATATACTATCGGTTTAAACGTGGAACCTACCTGCCGAGTGGCATATTTATTTACATGGTCGTATTTAAAATGCCTAAAATCTATGCCGCCAACCCACGCTTTTACAAACCCTGTTTTGGGGTTCATGGCCATAAAACCTGTGTGCAAAAGCATTTTATAATGCTTCAATGAGTCGATTGGACTCAGCATGGTGTCGCGAGTGCCATTCCAAGTAAAAATGGTCATTTTAACAGGGGTTTTCATTATGCGGTCTATCTCCACATCCGATTTCCCAGCGGCTTTGGCTTGCTTGTATTGGTCAGTTTTTTTAATATTTTTGGGTATGTAATTTACATCTTCTTTCCACAGCACTTCCTCATCTCGCCAAGGGTTTACTTTGCTGTCTTTCACTTCTTTATAAAGACTGGCTTGCAGACTTTTCATGTGATTTGCAACAGCATCTTCGGCATACTTTTGCATCTTACTATCAATAGTGGTGTACACCTTTAGGCCATCCTCATACACGTCATAGCCGTTTTTCTTGCACCACGCTTTCATGTATTGATGCACTTGTTCTCTAAAATAGGTGGCCGAGCCATAATTGTGCGAGGTATAATTATAATCCAGCACTATATTCAAAGCTTTTAGGCTGTCGCATTGTTTTTCGGTTATGTATTTATATTTCTCCTTTTGGTTTAAAACAGTATTTCTAACCCGCTTAGCATTGTCCGGATTTCGTTTGGGGTCGTAAGTGGTCGGTGCTCTAAGCATGCCCACCAACACGGCAGATTCTTCTGGTTTTAAATCTATTACATCTTTATTAAAATACGTTTTTGCTGCCGATTTTATTCCATAACTGTTGCCCCAAGGTACGGTGTTGAAATACATGGTAATGATTTCGTGCTTGGCATATCTCTTTTCTAGTTTTACGGCAATAATCCATTCTTTAAATTTTTGAATAATTCTTCCCACCTTTGATTTTGGAGGGTCATGAAAAAGATTTTTTGCCAATTGCTGACTAATGGTGCTCCCCCCCCCATCGCGGCCTAATTTGGTTACGGCTCGTATCACCGCCCGAATATCTATGCCACTATGCCTATAAAAACGGGCATCTTCGGTGGCTACAAGAGCATCTACCATGTGTTGAGGTATGTCGGTGTAATTTATGTTCGACCTATCTTCTCTACGATAAAGTTTGCCAAGCATTGCCCCATCTTCCGAGTATATTTCGGTGGCCAAAGCCGTTCGAGGATCTTCTAATGTTCTGATGTTGGGCATTTTACCCCACCACCCCAAACTGATAGTAAACATGAAAACCAAAAACAGCCCAAGTCCGATGAAATACCACTTCCAAAGTCTGTTTAGAGATAATGATTTTGTTTTCTTTTTAGAAGTTGCCATGTTTTACTCAATATAATTCTGAACGAAAAACTGTGCATAGGCATCAGCGTCCGTCTCCTTGAGCAAAATACGGAAATTGTCTTGAGAAATAATGTAATTTTCGTAGGCTATTATTCCCAAATCTTTGTAGAATATGTCGTTTTTAATAAACTCGACGTAATATTTTTCGGCAGCACTTTTATCATCAAAATGCTGAACGGCAACTACATTTTTAGACCCAATTACATAAGAATTAACTCTCAAATTTTCAGAGTTGTGATTTTTCTTGTTGTAATCATTAAACCCCGCCAACACCATTGATTCTGCAACGCCATCGTACATACAAATAAAATAATGTTTTGCCCCTGGTTCAAAAGTATATGCGGTTTGGAGTGGTTCGCTACCCAAACCACTTTTTTTCTCTTTCAATAATGCCAGCGTATAGTCGGCCATGTTTGCTTCTGCCGAACCTGGATATAAATCAACAATCTTTTGCAAGGCCTCCTTGTAGGCCACTTCCCCTTCCGTTTTTCCGGTTATTAAAGCACTCAAATAATCAAACTTGGCCTGCAACGCATTTCCGGCAAAATCGGTGGCGGCCTTGTTTATTACATTTTTTGCTTCTGCATAGTTGCCTGATACATAAGCATTATACGCTTGCTCATACATCTTATTAACCTTGCTGCTACCCAATTTCTCGGCTTGCTCTCTATTGTTCAAAACAATGCTGTGCGGGTCGTTTGGATAATTCTGTTTTAACAACTGTGCATATTCTGCTGCCTTATCTTTATTGCCCAATTCTGTTTCAATTTTGTATAACTTGAAGTAAACGGTGGGTTTGTAACTGCTTTTAGGAAAACGAGTCAGTAAATCTAAATAATACTTTTTGGCAGTAACATATTCTTTCAAGTCCTCTGCATAAATATCGCCCGCTCCCACAAGTGCCTTCTCTATTTTTGCCAATGCCACGGCTTTTGCCTCATCCGAAAACGGAATGTCTTTATAATATTTTCGTTTGTCGGCATCCACACCTTCCAATTTTTCTTTTGTCTTTGGGTCTAAATTGGGGTCATAACTTACCACGTTTTTAGGGCCATCGGTTGTGTCTTCATCGGTTTTAGTGTCTGAGGTTTGAATGCCGCGTTGCATGCTGGCATACCTCCACAGGTCGGTTTTGGGTCGTGTTCCCCATTTTCTTTGAAAATCATTTGAACCGCGTGCCACCGCCGATTGGTTGTAAAAATACCAAGACCCTCCAACGGTAGCATTGTTTACCACCTTGTTTGGAGTATTGAATGGATCAGATGAAATTGGTGTTCCGTTTTGCTGATTTTTTCGTTGTTCTTCTGCCTGCTTCAATGCTTCTTCTTTGGCAATTTGCTGGTTAATCTTTTTCTCCAACTCTTCTTTCGAGAGTTCTGAAAGTTTTATTAGGCTGTCCTGCTCAAAAATAGTAACTAAGTTTTCAATCAAATCGGTCAACACAATTTGTCTGGCCTTGATATTTTCATAATCCGGGCGGGTGGAAGATACAAACATGGCGGTGCTGTCGAAATATTTTTGTGACTGCACAAAATTCTTTTTTTCAAAGAAAATGGTAGCCAATTTTAGGTAGCTATTTGCCTTTTGATCTTTGTTTTTGGTGCTTTTTTGTGCCGAAAGTTGATAATACTCTATGGCCAAATCCATGTTGTTGTCGAGCATTTCTAAATTGCCCAGCTCAAAATAAATCTGATCTTGATAATCTATGTTTTTATCATCTTTCAACATCTTCTTTAAATACTTGCGGGGAGCTTTCAACGAAGATTCAGACGATAGGCCAATTGTTTTTATCAAACCCAAGTTTGCCTGAAATGCCAAATCATACACGGGGTTCAATTTGGCTGTAGCAATAAATTTTTCTTTTGATTTTTCAATCTGTTCGGTTTCTAAATACAATTGAGCCAATATGAAATTATATCTGGCCTTATCGTTTTTCTTGCCGGTCAATTCCAGTGCTTTTGTCATGGTTTCGATGGCCTGCGAATACTTAAATTGCTTTATGTATATCTCACTAGCTATCAAATAAAATTGTTGTTCCAATCGTTTTGGAAACGCTCCATCTTGTTTTATAGATGCCATTATAGCCTCGGCATCATAATATTTTTCCTGCATGATGTAAGACAACAAAATACCCAATTTGGCATCGTATTTTTTCTCACCGTTTGGATATTGGCCAATTACATATTGAAAGGTTTCGATGGCTTGTATGGGTCTGTTTTGATAGAGTTGTGATAGCCCGATAACATACCAACTATCGTCAACCCAACGGCTTTTGGGGTGCCTTTTAATTACCTTAGTACATTTTTTTTGAACCTCTTCCATGGTTCCTTTTTCGCCTTCACGTTGGCTACCCGTACCCCACGGAAATACATCTATTACTTTGGTAAAATCATCTACATGGCTTTCTGACAAACTCTTTACAGTAGATTTTACTTTTTCCTTTGCATGAAACAGCCCATTGTATCGGGCATTCATGTTGTGCCAGTTCTTTTTCAACCAAGATTGCTTAGTTTGAGCATAAGATACTTGAGAGACAGCAATCAATAGACATACTGCCAAAACCAGTTTATTTATTATAGTTTTTATCACTATTCTGCTCTGAAATGTGTTTTAGTTATAACTTTGAAACCGCAATTATATTTTATATTACCGTATTTTTAGTCACCGCATCTCCACAAATATTATGAATCTGGCTCGAATTAAGGAATTTCTTACCACAAAAATGCGAAATCGCTATCGTTTGATTATTCGAAACGACAGCAGTTTAGAAGAGAAAATCACCATTACCTTAACTCCTCTCAACCTTGTGCTGCTGTTTAGTGGTTTGTTGGTGTTTTTCTCTGTTATAGCCATTTTTATTTTGCCCGCCACTCCTCTTCGCAGCCTGATGCCAGGAGGTACTGTTACCACATCTGCCGAAATTAATAAACTTTATAAAATTGTTGACTCATTAGAAGCCGACTTAGAAGCCGCCGAAAGACAAAACAGAATTCTACACCAACTTATTTTAGGAAACGATTCGCTTACTCAAACATACAACTATCATTCCGCTTCCGATAACGACATTTTCCGTTTTGCATCTTTATCCAATAGTCAATCTGGCTCCATGCAGCACCAAGCAAGTTCTGCAAGCACCACCACCGTGAATCATTTCTTTACACCTTTAAAGGGAATTGTTACCGATACGTTTGACAGACACAGAAACCATGAAGCCATTGACATAACTTCCAGCTCAAATGCCTCTGTAAAAGCCACACTCGACGGAACCGTGGTTCTTAGCTCTTGGACTCCCGAAACCGGACATGTAATAGTTTTGCAACACACCAACAATTTCATCTCTGTTTACAAACATAATTCTGTTTTACTAAAACAGCAGGGAGCCATGGTAAATGCCGGCGAGGTCATAGCCATTATGGGGAATTCTGGAGAATTAACTTCGGGGCCACATTTGCATTTTGAATTATGGAACAACGGACAAGCAGTAAATCCAAGAGATTATATAAAGTTCTAACAGTTTATTAATTTTGTAGATATGTTATCAAGTAAAAAGAAAGAACACAATACCATTCAACCTGGCTCCATTAATGTGGTAGGTGCCGACACCGTGGTTGAAGGAAATATAGTTTCCAAAGGAGATATTCGGATAGACGGAACTTTAATAGGCTCTGTAAAAACCAGTTCAAAACTTGTGCTGGGAGCCTCGGGCAAAATCGAGGGAGACCTTGAAGCTAAGTCAGCCGACATTAGCGGAAAAATAAAAGGGAACCTAAAAGTAAGTGAAATTCTTTACCTTCAAAGCTCCTCCTCCATTTTGGGTGATATTGTTACCGACAAATTAGTGGTAGAATCAGGTGGCGAATTCAACGGAAAATGCGAAATGGGAAAAAAAGCCATTCCGATTGACTCGGCAAACAAATTAAAAGAAGCCATTGGACAATAGCTCCTCAAAAAACTATCTAAAATACTCCGGCATTGCCTTTCAAATGATTGGCACTATACTGGTCTTGGTTTATGCAGGTAGGTGGGCAGACAAAAAACTCAACCTCAAAACCCCGTGGCTGACACTTTTGGGAGCCGTTTGGGGTGTAATTATTAGCATGATTTATCTTTTTAGAATCGGTTCAAAAAAAGACTGATTTAGTCTTGGTTAAAATTGAGCTTTTAAACACCTTTGCACCCGCAAAAAGCATGGGTATTTTTAAAAAATTTTTTCCGGGACTTATCATGGTTACGGCACTATCAATTGCAATAATCATTACCATTCATACATTCATGAATAAACCCATTGATGTTTGGAATTGGCTATCACTGGCCTTTTTCTTCCTACTTACCTTGGGAATTTCTACCTTTCATAACCGCATGACAACAAGCAACAACAAAACCTTTATGAGCCTGCTGTATGGCAGCATGGGTTTACGATTTATTTTTAGCATTTTTTTTATCGTTATATATTTGATTTACAATGAGATAACTGACAAACTGGTGGTAGTAATCTTTCTAATTTTATATTTATTATTCACATCGTTTGAATTATTTCATTTAGTAACTAAATTGCGAGCCGAAAAACAAAGGGATATTAATGTTTCAACACTCTGATAATAAGCAAATTACAATGCAATTCAGATTCATAAAAATCACTCTTATTGCGATTATTTTCGCTTTCTTCAATGTTTTTGCCAATGCCGAACATACAGAAGAGGGACATGGAGAAGCAAAAGAAACGTTCAATGCTGGAGAAATGATCATGCATCACATTGCCGATGCACACCAAATTCACTTTATGACGCTCAAAGCCGAAACCGAAGACCCCAATCATTTGTCCATTCCTCTACCAATTATTTTAATTGATGGTGGTATAAAAATATTTAGTTCATCACACTTCTATCACACCCCCGTTCACTTAGCCAAAGGTCATGGATACGAGCATGGCAACTACATAATGGTGGATGAGGTTATTTACAAAAAAAATGCCGATGGAGGTCTAACCTACAATGAAAAAGGAGCTATAGAAAATGCCAAACCCCTTGATTTTTCGATAACCAAAACCGTAGTTGGTCTGTTGCTTACCACATTTTTAGTTTTGTGGCTTTTCATATCTGTTGGCAGAGCATATAAAAAACGGGGTCATGGGGTTGCTCCAAAAGGTTTGCAATCTCTTTTAGAACCTCTTATTATTTTTGTTGAAGAGCAAATTATCATTCCATCTATTGGAAGCAAAGCGAAAGCTCGAAAATTCACACCCTTTCTATTATCTGTTTTCTTCTTTATCTGGATTGCCAACTTATTAGGTTTAATGAGCTTTTTGGGAGGTTACAACGTAATGGGATCGTTGGGAGTAACATTGGTTTTGGCCATTTTTGTTTTGATTATTACAAACATCAACGGAAACAAGCATTATTGGAAACATATTTGGTGGCCAGATGGCGTTCCGGCGATTATAAAAATATTGATTTTAGTACCCATCGAGGTTATTCAAATCGTATTAAAACCTGCCGTATTAATGATACGTCTCACGGCCAATATTACGGCAGGACACATCATTATATTAGCCTTTACCGCTTTGATTTTTATTTTTGGACAAAGCAGTGCGGTAGCGGGTTACAGCGTGGGCATAGGCTCGGTGCTGTTTATGGTGTTTATGTTTGCCATAGAGTTGTTGGTTGCATTTTTGCAAGCGTATGTGTTTACGCTATTGTCGTCGCTATACTTTGGTTCGGCAGTAGAAGAAGCACATCATTAAATTTTGTAAATTTTATTTAACACATAATAATTTTTAGAATTACATGGAATTACTTACAGTATTGTTAGAAGCAGTTGCCGCTCATGGATGGGCAGGCGTTGGGGCTGGTATTGCCGCGGTTGGTGCCGGTATCGGTATTGGTAGAATTGGCGGTTCAGCACTTGAATCTATCGCCCGCCAACCAGAAGCATCAGGCGACATTAGAGCAAACATGATTTTGGCCGCCGCACTTATTGAAGGTGCTGCACTATTTGCCGTTATCGTTTGTTTGTTGGTTGTATTGAATCAATAATAAGAAAATTTAATATCTTCGGGAGAAACAAGTTTCTCCCGAGGTTTTCTTATTATTCAAAACATTAACAAGTTAAATTTATGATTTTATTAAATTTATTAGCGGCTCCGGTTGGTCTTATATTTTGGACCACGTTGGCATTTGCTATCGTTTTGATTTTGTTGAAGAAATTTGCGTGGAAACCAATTCTTAAAACATTAGACGAGCGAAACGATTTCATTTCTAAATCGTTAAAAGCAGCCGAAGATGCAAAAGCTCAGATGAGCCAATTGAATGCAGACAATGAAAAATTGTTGGCCGAGGCTCGCTCTGAACGCGAAAAGATTTTAAAAGAAGCTCGCGAGACAAAAGAAAGCATCATTGCAGAAGCTAAGAAAACGGCCACCTCAGAAGGCGAGCGTTTGATTAATACTGCCCGTGCCGAAATTGAAAAAGAAAAGGCAAATGCAATGAGCGACATAAAGTCTCAGGTTGCAGCCTTATCTATTGATATTGCCGAGAAAGTATTGAAAGCTGAATTGTCGAACAAAGACAAACAAGCCCAGATAGTAGAAGAACACTTAAAACAAGTTCAATTATCGTAATATGTCAAGCAGAGTAGCTTCGAGATACGCAAAATCTTTGTTGGAATTGGCTCAAACCAATGGTTCGGATGCCGCTGTTTACAGCGACATGCAAGCTATTGTTGACTTAGCAAAACAAAACAAAGATTTTAGCGAATTATTAAACAATCCGGTTGTTAAAGCTTCGGATAAGTTGGCGGTTATCAAAAAAGTGATTTTAGATACCAACCCGCTTACCGTGCAATTAATTGAATTGGTTGTTGACAAAAAGCGAGAAAATGAGTTGGTGAATATCGCCGACGACTTCATTTCCAAATTTGATGCTCAAAAAGGGGTAACCAAAGTATTGGTTCGTTCAGCTATTTCGTTGGATGATGCCACACTGCAAAATGTGAAACACTACCTTAAGGGCATCGTAACCAATGAAGAAATACACATTGAAAACGTTGTTGACCCATCGGTTTTGGGCGGCATGGTTATCAAATTTGAAGACAAGCTACTCGATATGAGTGTAGCAAAAGAATTAAAAGAAATTAGAAAGCAATTAATTTACAATTAATAGGTTATGGCTCAAATAAGACCGGATGAGGTTTCATCAATTATTAAAGAACAACTTTCAAATGTTCAGTCGGCTGTTCAACTTGAAGAAGTAGGAACAGTATTGCAAGTGGGTGATGGTATTGCCCGTATTCACGGACTTAACAATGTTAGATCAGGTGAACTTATTGAATTTGAAAACGGCACAAACGCGATTGTACTTAACCTTGAAGAGGACAACGTGGGTGCTGTATTGTTGGGGTCTTCTGCCGAAATTAAGGAAGGAGATACCGTTAAACGTACAAATCGTATCGCTTCTATCAATGTAGGTGAAGGAATGTTGGGTCGGGTGGTTGACACTCTTGGAAAACCTATTGATGGTAAAGGAGATATTCAGGGTGTGGTGTATGAAATGCCTTTGGAGCGAAAAGCACCGGGTGTTATCTACCGAGAGCCTGTAACAGAGCCTCTTCAAACAGGTATTAAGGCTATTGATGCCATGATTCCAATTGGAAGAGGACAACGGGAGTTGATTATCGGTGACCGTCAAACAGGAAAAACTGCTGTGGCTATCGATACCATCATCAACCAAAAAGAATTTTACGACAAAGGGAAGCCCGTTTACTGTATCTACGTTGCTTGCGGACAAAAGTCATCTACCGTAAAACAAGTAGTAAAAGCCTTGACCGAAAGAGGAGCAATGGATTATACAGTGGTGGTGGCTGCAAGTGCTGCCGACCCTGCTCCGATGCAGTTTTATGCACCAATGGCAGGTGCTGCTATTGGCGAATATTTCCGCGACACAGGTCGTCCGGCTTTGATTATTTACGACGACTTATCAAAACAAGCGGTTGCTTATCGTGAGGTATCGTTGCTTTTGAAACGCCCTCCTGGCCGCGAGGCATACCCCGGAGACGTTTTCTACTTGCACTCTCGTTTGTTAGAAAGAGCGGCAAAAGTGAATGGTTCTGACGAGATAGCTTCTCAAATGAACGATTTGCCGGATAATCTTAAACCATTGGTAAAAGGCGGTGGCTCTTTAACAGCGTTGCCAATTATCGAAACTCAAGCCGGTGACGTATCTGCCTATATTCCTACCAACGTAATTTCTATTACCGATGGTCAGATATTCTTGGAAAGTGATTTGTTCAACTCGGGTGTTCGTCCAGCCATTAACGTAGGTATTTCTGTATCGCGTGTGGGTGGCTCGGCTCAGATAAAATCAATGAAAAAGACATCAGGAACACTTAAACTTGACCAAGCCCAATACCGCGAGTTGGAGGCTTTTGCCAAGTTTGGTTCCGACCTTGATGCGGCCACAAAAGCGGTGTTGGATAAAGGTTCAAGAAACGTGGAAATATTGAAACAAGGTCAATATTCTCCTCTAAGTGTTGGCCAACAAGTAGCCATCATTTATTTGGGAACAAAAGGTTTGTTGAGAGATGTGCCCGTAAATAAAGTGAGAGCTTTTGAAACAGAATATCTTGAAACTTTGGCAAAGAAAAGCCCAGAAACATTGAGCCAATTGAGTGCCGGAACGTTAACAGACGACATCACCAACACTTTGGAACAAATAGGTGCTGAAGTTGCCAAAAATTTCGCAGCTTAATAATATAATCTATTATGGCCAACTTAAAAGAGGTTAGAAACAGAATATCGACAACTCAAAGCACGCAGCAGATAACCAAAGCCATGAAATTGGTTTCTGCAACAAAATTGCGAAAGGCTCAGGGTGCTATTACCAAAATGCGTCCGTATGCCGACAAGCTAAATGAGATATTGTCGAACTTGGGAGAAAGTGCCAAGGATGATGACACACTGAAAGCCTATTTTCAGTATCGCGAACCTAAAAAAGTGCTGGTCGTAATCATTTCGAGCGACCGCGGTTTGTGTGGAGCTTTTAACTCAAACCTAATAAAAGCTACCAAAGGTTTGATTAACAATCGGTTTAAAGAAAATAACATTGATTTTGAATTGATGTTTCTTGGCAAAAAAGCCTACGACTCCTTTAAAAAAGGAGATTTTAAAACCGATACATCAAAAATGGCTCACCTTTTAACATTGGATGCCGCCAGCACTTTTGATGTAGCCGAAGGCATAATCAACCGATACAAAAATGGCGAGTTTGATGAGGTTCGGATTGTCTATAACCAATTCAAAAATGCCGCTACTCAGTATGTTCAGGTAGAAAAAATGTTGCCCGTAGAGATGGAGAAATACAACCATGATAAACCAAAATCTGCGAACAACGACTACATTTTCGAACCCGGCAAAACAGAGATTTTGTATGATTTGGTGCCACGTGCGGTAAAAACACAACTGTTTAAGGCTTGTCTTGATTCTCAAGCATCGGAGCATGGTGCCAGAATGGTGGCCATGGATAAGGCAACAGAAAATGCCGGAGAATTGATTGAAAAACTGAAGCTTAAATACAACCAGGCACGTCAAGCCGCCATTACCGGAGAAATTCTGGAAATTGTGGGTGGTGCGGCAGCCTTGGAAGCGTAAAACTTTGTATAACATTGACTAAAAAGGCACTCGTTTGAGTGCCTATTTTTTTTTGAAAACTCCTTTCGTCATTCAGAACACAGCGAAGAATCTCACAAATTACCTTTCGACCTTGACTTACCAAATATGCACCACCCCTTCATACTCATATTCTCGGCCATTTAAGTCGATAATTTTGGATTTGTACATGTAAATGCCGGGCATCAACTCTTTGTCTATCAAACGGTTGGGGTTGTTTGATTGCACCACCGTTTGCCCAAGCCGATTGATTAGTTGAAAGTCGATGCTTTTGATATACTCCGATGGAACAACCACAAAATGATCGTTTAAACCGTCGGTTCTGCCGGGCGAAAATGTGTTGGGTATAAAAAAATTAAAATCCGATTCTACCATGATTCTCTTTACCAACGTATCCACACAACCATGCTGCGTTTTGGCCACCAATTGCACCAAATAATAGCCCGGATGGTCAAACCTTTGCGAAACAACCGGCGAATTGTTCCAAACCTCATCCGCATTTTGGCCAAACTTCCAAAAACTGCTGTCGGCATTGGTTGATTGGTTTTCAAATTCTATCAATAGCTCATCGGTGGCCGCAGGGTGGTGGTCGAAATCGGCTTGTGGCCACTCATCAACCAAAATTTTCACGGTGTCAGAATAATTTTTACAACCGTTTTGGCTTATGTGTTTATAAAACAGTTTATCGCCGTTCTTTAGATTTTGAACTGTTGTGTAGGTGCTATTTCCAGAATATATTTGGTTTTCGTTTTGATATAACCCATTATGAAAGTAATTGTTTGATGCCTGTATTTCTAATGTTTCGCCAGCACATATTGCCGCATTTGAAACCAAAATTTTTGTTGGTTTCATTATTTCCATTTCAACATTGGCAAGATAGCTACTTTCGAAACTTTGTGCCGCCGAGGGTGTCGATTTTAGCCTAAAACTGTATTTGCCCGAGTTTGTAAAAAATTTACCAACTGCAATCTTGAATACTTCAAATTGCTTTTGGCTTGGTAAACTATCAATTGCATGAAACCCTTCAAAATTTATGGAATCAGCCACTTCTAGTACATACACATTTCCCATTGGGGTAACAAAACGAGCCAAAAAAGGAAGTTTCAATGTGTCGGATTGGCAATAAATCTTCTCTGGAATTTTATAAAATTCAAACGGCGATTTAAAATGATTTATTTGATAGTTTGTTAAAACCACATCTTCATAATCAAAATAAATTCCTACCCTATTTTGCACTTGTTTTTCATAAAAAATGCGGTCTTTTAGTGCAATACTAAAACTAAAACTACCCATACTGTTTATAGAATCGGTTTTCTTCGAAGGCAGTTTAATATTATCAAAATACACCCACAACTCATTGTTTGTCAATGTGTAACGAAAATTGTGACTACTGCCAAGCATTTTTAATGTGGACAAATCAAAATCATCCGAAAGCGTGTCTCGCACCACAATATCTTGGGCATAATCCGTTCCTTCGTTTTGAAATTGTACAGTATAGGTTAATTGTCTGTCGATACTTGTAAAAACGCTGTCAGGCAGGCACGTTTTTATGTTTGGATCCTTGGCGGCCACCACTCTTAGGTTTATTTTGCGATGGTTATTTTCCTTTTTAATATCGTTTGTTGTATCCATTTCAACCTCAATCGATATGGTATCTCCGGCAGCATAGTTTAAATTTTTATTAAAATAAACTTTGAAGGTTTTTTGTTGGTAAATGGCCAAATTTCCAACCTCGATATGGTAAATCGAGTCATACACATGACTCAAAGCCGAGTTACTTTTTGAAAGATTGGGTAAGGTATTATCTACCAACAGTGCAACCTTTTTATTCGTCACAGGCTTTGTGCCATTATTTTTTACAATTACATTTCCCCAAAAATCTGAACCTCTTCTTACAGTTGAACCAACATTAAATACGATGTTTACTTCCAAATCATTTACTGGCTTCGCAAAATTTAAAAAATGATTGTCAAGATTTGCCTCCCCTGCTTTTAACACCACCGAGATGGTATCATGGCAGATACTTTGGAATAGTGATGTATCATTAAACAACGAAATTTTATGATTGCCCGAATCAAGCGGTATAAAATAAAAACCCGAACTTTCCGTAATTCCAATATGTTTATCTGAATCAACCGAAACGATTTGATTTTGAATGGGTAACGAAAACCCATCTCTCGCACAATTGCCCGAATCGCGATAAACATAACCGCCAACACCTGGCTTAAATCGGCTATACAGATTTATCGAGAAAATACTATCCGGGGTTATCAAAATGGAATCGGTGCTACAATCGTCAATAAAATATGGGTGTGGAAGCAGTTCAATAAAATATTTACCCTTTTTTAAATCAACACTAAACTGGCCGTTGGCTTGGGTTTTAATGATGTGTTGAAAGTTTTTCCCGGTTATTTTTAGGGTGCGTTGTATGCCCGAATTTTGTTCGTTGCTATCCTTTTGGCAATTGGCATTGGAGTCGATTATAACATTTCCGGCTATGGTGCCTCTAAAAATTAACGGGTCGAAGGCAAACGTAACCACATTTGCCGTCCAAGATGATTTTGGGCAGTAATTGTCAATAGCCAAAATGGGTACATTCAAATAATTGGTTTCGCTTACGCGATAGTCGATTTTGTCAACATCAATGCATACTTCTACGACAGTATTGAGGTAATGAAATCCATCTTCATAAGTTAGCGTTACCCCGCTGGGTAGTGGGGTTTCAATAATTTTTATTGAATCATAAAATGTCTGAGTTTGGGTTTTGTAGGGGTTCTCAACTACAGGAAAATTGAAGCAATTTTTTGTATTGGGTTGCTCAATTAACCTATGTGAAACTCCATTTACAAAAAGAGAACGATTTCCATTGTTTGGCATAATATGACAGATTAAATCTCTTCTTGTAACACCAATTAGATGAGCTTTCCCGTTTTCATCTTTTCTCCACTCCTCAATTTGAAACACCACAACTGATTTTTCATCACATTTGGTAGGATAAAAAATTATTTGTCCCGTTAATTTATTTAAATATAATCCAATAGGCGGGTTGGCACTAGGGTTTGTATAGGGTGAAGGAGGAATAAACATACTTGGAAGATACGTCTCAAATGGCCAAAAAAGACGTTTATTTTCGGGAATTGGTATTTCAAAATTTTTCTCATTCATAGGTCTTACAATTGAATAACTCAACGAATCATAATCCATAAAATCAAAACCGTCCACCGACAAATAATTAGAAGTATAACACATCAACTCCACCAAAGGTGGCAATATAAACTGTGGCGAACTGTTACTTGGTGCAAGACAAAAATTGAGGCTGCTATACGTGTAAAAATTACCGCTGTATCCGGTGGCTGCCGTATCATCTCGGCAGCAAAACCCCACTTCGAAACGCAATATGCAGTTGTTGCTATCAAACAAATGCACAAAATTGGCATCCATAATGTTTATTTTGCAGATATAGGTATGTGCTTCTTGCCCTGCCAAATTGGAGCCTCCACCGCACGGTTTTGAGGAATCGGGGCAAACCATGGTTATATCTTCAATGCCCTGCAATTGCATATTTACTGCATAAGCATATCCGGTTGTTTGATTTACAATTTTGGTAATTGAGGATGGATTGGGCAATGCATCGCCATCACATTTTTTGTAAAATACTGTTTTGAAAGTATAGCTATAAGCCGAATCGCAGGTATAGGTAATATCTGCACCCAAAAATCCATTGTTTTGAGCGAACAAAGTCATGGAAAAACTTTGCAAAATCAGCATAATTAAAGGTAGTATTTTCATAAAAATCCGTTCTCTCTACGACTCATTGTGCCTCCAATTCGTTGCAGTTTTTCAACAATTTCTTTTTTCTCTTTTCTTGTGGTAAATCAATCCTACCAAATATGCACCACCCCTTCATACTCATATTCTCGGCCATTTAAGTCGATAATTTTGGATTTGTACATGTAAATGCCAGGCATCAACTCTTTGTCTATCAAACGGTTGGGATTGTTTGACTGCACCACTGTTTGCCCAAGCCGATTGATTAGTTGAAAGTCGATGCTTTTGATATACTCCGATGGAACAACCACAAAATGATCGTTTAAACCGTCGGTTCTGCCGGGCGAAAATGTGTTGGGTATAAAAAAATTAAAATCCGATTCTACCATGATTCTCTTTACCAACGTATCCACACAACCATGCTGCGTTTTGGCCACCAATTGCACCAAATAATAGCCCGGATGGTCAAACCTTTGCGAAACAACCGGCGAATTGTTCCAAACCTCATCCGCATTTTGGCCAAACTTCCAAAAACTACTGTCAGCATTGGTTGATTGGTTTTCAAATTCTATCAATAACTCATCGGTGGCCGCTGGGTGGTGGTCGAAATCGGCCTGTGATGGGTCAAAAACCTGAACAGATTTGCTCATCGAATCAACACAAAAGTCTGTTTTTGCGAACAACGTAACGATATAATTACCAGCCAAATAACTGTGACTGTAATCATTTTTTGGTTTCTTATAGTCGAGCTTCATTCCGTCTCCCCACACAATGGCAACCTCAGAATTATCCGACATTTCGCTGCTCAAATTGGTCAGTTCTATCAAATAACCCAAGCATACATCTTGCGTTTCAAAGTCGGCTTTGGGCATTTTTTGTAAATCAAATGACCTAAAAATACTATCGGTACAGCCATCCTTTGTTATAAGATTAAGTTTTACACTGTATGTACCCGCTGTGGTATCTTGCAGGGTATGTTGAATAGACTGGGCTGTAATCTTTTTGCCAAAAAACTGCCATGTATATTTAGTGGTAGTTGTCACATTTTTGGACATCAAAAGCAATTCTTGGTTAGAACATAAGTCTGAATCTAAATCAAATTCAGCTTTCTCATAGGGATAAACCACCACACTTTTGCCCACAGTATCATTGCAAATGCCCGAACTTAATGCAACCAAATACACATTATGCGTTCCCACCGAAAGAGGTGTCTCCAACGAATCGGAGGTATATTCAGTATTGTCAACAATCCATTTGTATCCAACAATATCTCCCGAAATTTCTTTCTTAAATAAAAACTGGGCATCGTTGCTGCACGCCGCAAGTTTGTCGTTTATTATTTTGGCTTTGGGTGCAATGGCAATGTTTATGGCGGCAAACGATGTGTCTGAACAGCCCATCGTGTCTTTCAAAATAGCCGAAATCTGATAATTGCCGGATTCCGGATAACTATATTTTGGCACAGTTTTACTAAAAATGTGCTTACCGTTGTCAAAATTCCAATCAATTTGTTGAATATCGTGTTGCGTGTTCGATGTAAAAAAGAGTACCACCTCTTGTTCGGGACAAATATTATCCACCAACGAATCGATGGTAATTTTTGGGTTGATGCCAATTTCTATGTTTTGACTTGTTGAGTCAAAACAAATTCCGTTTTGTAGGCTCACTTTCATCAAATAGTTGCCATCCGCATAATTGTGCGAAGGATAACCGGAACCAAATGATACATTCGAACTTCCATCGCCAAAATTCCACAACAAAGTGTCTGTGGTTGTTCGGCCTTTTCCGAAATGTATGGTGGGCAAAAAGTCAATTTTTGAGTTTCCATAACATGTGTTTGAATCTGAAAAAATAGAAATAGTAGGCACCGCCCAAACCGTCATCAGCACCGTGTCCGTGTAGCTTTTGCAGCCATATTTTGCCTCGTGTTCCATGAACAAATTCATGCCATCCATCAAACTATCACTTTCAAATTCGGCCTTGTTCGACTCCAAAAGTTTAAGAGTGCCTGCAAACAATCGGTTGGTAAAATATGCTTCGTTCGATTTGACTTGAACCTTTTGTCCATAACAAATCTCTGTATCCGAAATCTGCAATTTGGCATCATTTAAAAGTTCTATATTGATGTTTTTTAGATAGGCCTGTACAAAACTTTGGGTCACTGCATCGGTTGATTTTATGCGGAAAGCATAGTTGGATGAGGAGTGTTGAAAATAGTCGGAAACCAATAGTTTAAACGTGTTTTGGGTGCTTGTAGAAAAAAGGGTATCAATGGCAGAAAAGGTGTTGTGGTTTCCTGAAGAATCGGTCATTTCCAAAATAAACATATTGTCCGCTATGGGTTTAAACCAAGCCACAAACGGAAGCTTTAGTGTATCTTCTTTGCAATAAACCTTTTTCGGATTTCCGACAAACTCCATAGGTGATTTAAAATGATTTATTTGATAACCGGTCATTACCACATCTTCAAAATCAAAATAAATTCCTACCCTATTTTTGATGAATGTTTCCTCAAAAATATCTTCTCTCAATTTGATTTTAAACGTAAAACTACCCATACATCTCAGCGAATCCGCTTTTTTGGGTGGCAGATTGATGTTTTCGAAATGCACCCATAGTTTATTACCATCAAGACTATAACTAAAGTTATGACTTCCTGTTTCCATTTGCAGGGTGGATAAATCAAATTTATTACTCAATGTATCCCGCACAATTACATCGGTTGCCGCTGCCGAACCATCGTTTTGAAACTGAACCGTGTAGGTCAACATTCTATCGGTGGTTGTAAAAATACTGTCGGGCTGGGCGGTTTTTCTGTTGGGGTCGTGTGGGCCAACCACTCTCAAATCTACCAAATATTCATTGTCGGCAGGAGTTACATCTTGTGCTGTATCGGTAACGGCATAAAACCGAATGCTATCCCCTACTTGATATGATGTGTCGGCGGTTAGATACATATAGTAGCTATTGGTGTAGCCCGGGTTGAGGTTGGTAAAATTCACTTCATAATTGCCGCCACCTTTGTATTTCCAGCCCGAATAACTTTTGTATAAATCGGGCAACGTGCTGTCAACCGACAAAATGACTTTGCTGGAGGCAACGGTATATGTGCCATTGTTTTTAATTTTTACATGAGCATAAAAAGGATGCCCACGTTTAATGGTTTTTCCGGAATTGAACGCAATGCTGACCGATACGTTTTGTTCCGGAACATGATAATTAAAAAAAGTGTCCACGAATTTGGTTTCACCTGCCGAAAAATGAACCGAAATGCTGTCTTTGCAGCGGCTTTTCCAGTGTGTGGTGTCGTTTACCAACGCAATTTTATAACTGCCCGTATCGATGTCGAACAAATAAAAACCATATTTATCAGTAACGGCATAATGGTTTCCGGGCTGAGCCACCACCATTTGCCCGGCCACGGGTTGAGTAAAACTATTGGTTTTACATTCTCCCGCTTCGGTAAAAACATATCCTGCAATGCCGGGCTTTAGTTGAGTAAAAAAATTGATGGTGTGAGTGCTATCTATAACAACCACTACCGAATCCTCAACACACACATCGTTGAACCATTGATTTGGTGCCAGTTTTACCTTTGCCAAACCCGATCTTAAACAAAGCTGATAGGTTCCATTTGCATTCACATATTGGTTTGTAGATGTTCCTGTAACCAAAACTTTTCTTTGTTGGCTTATGTTAATTTCTGATGAGTCTTTTTGACAATTCCCATTTATATCCAACACAACAGCACCTTCAACCTTTCCAAACTGGGAAAAATTCTTTATCAAAACTGTAATTATCTCGGTTGTAATGGCAGGTTGAGGGCAATGATTGTCCGTTACCGTTATAGGAAATTGAACATATCCTGTTTTAATAAGTTTTTCATCAACTTGAGTAGGGTCAATACAAATTTTGGCTGTTGGATTAATGTTTTTCGGATTGGTGACGGTCATGGTAATTCCGGCGGGCAAATCATATTGAATAAACTTAACGGTATCGGCCGAAGGGGTGTATGTGCCAATGGGTGCAACCTTATCTTCGGTGGTTACATTAAAACAATAAACCTCTTTTTGACATGGGGTTAAATCAATATCAACTATAGTATTTGTTTTTATTTTGGGCGGATTATTTTCATTGCATTGGCTAATGTTGTATTGCATATCGCGGCGGGTTACACCAATTATCTGCGGCACACCAATCGAATCTTTTCGCCATTCGGTTATTTCTAAAACGGCAATTGTTACCTCCGAACAATTTACAGGTGTAAAAACCAATCTTCCTGTCTCCTCATCTAAAAATAGGCCGATAGGAGGACTTGCATAGGGATTATTATAGGGTGGTTTTAAACTCCCAGGATAATAAACTGTAAAAGGATTATTGTAACTATAACTTCCGCTATAAGAAGTGTAAAGATTATATCCAGTAATTGGTGGTGCAAACCGATAGCTCAATGAGTCAAAATCCAAATTATCAAAGCCACCTACATTTCCATAATAGGGTTTATTACAACACAAAAAAGCAACAGGGTCGGTAATGAATTGAGGAGAGTTGTTTACCGGAGCCAAACATACATTGATTGTTGCGTAGGTGTAAAAATTTTGATTCGCCCCTCCAGTGGTTATAGTGGTGTTACGACAACATTGGCTTGTCTCGATACGAACTACACAATTGCCCGATGACAACATATTTCCATATTTACTGCTTTGTAAATCTACGTTTCCTATGTAAGTGAGTCGCTCCATACCGGCATTGGAGTATGTATTTGCCGGGTAACAGGGCTTTGAAACCGATGAACAAACTTGGGTAATGTCCTCAATACTTTGCAAGGTTAGCGTAATCCCAACCTTCGCACCAGTTTTGACATTTACCGCATTGGTCTGTGCAGATGGATTGGCCATGGCCGTGCCTGCACAATATCTGTAATAAACAATTTTCACGGTATAAGCATAAGCCGAATCGCAGGTATAGGTTATATCGGCACCCATTAAGTGCGTGGCAAACGTTTTTGTTGTTAATAGGGTAAGAAAACCCATCACAAGCAGGAGAACTATTTTTTTCATTTTAAAAACGTTTCTACAAATGTATTTAAACCTTATTAATGACCAAATGATTAAAGGTACTCTACTCCAAACTGGAGTCAAGCCATTCACACAATTGGCATCAATACGATTTAGAGACTCCCAATGAGTCCGATTCGTCTCACTTAAAATGAAGTTTTTTTAGGTCTTTTGCTTCTCCTTTTTTGCAGATGGAAACAAAATATTGTTTAGAATAAGCCTATACCCCGCCGAGTTTGGGTGCAAGGCCAAATCGGTTGGCGGTTCTTCTACCATGTGCCGGTAGTCTTCTGGGTCGTGGCCACCGTAAAAGGTCCAGGTGCCTTTGCCCATGGTGCCATGCAGGTAGCGAACTTCGTTGAGGGATTTGTTTTCGGCCAAAATGGTGCAGGTACTTTTTACAAATTCTTTTTTGAATGCGGTGGTTTGTCCCATAAATCCGGGTATCACTTTTAAATGATTTTGGGTTAATATGGTGGGAACGACATCCCACTTGGCTGAAAATTCGTTTAACACAAATACATCATTCTGCTCAGAAACCGGACGTGCATTGGGGTTTACATCGATGTTTGAATATTCATACACATACGGGTTCATTTCGAGCGTAAAATCTTTAAAGGCAAAGGTTTTTGCGTAGTCCAATTTGGTTTGGGCTTGTGCGTCAGCAGCATCGCCGTCGAACATTTCGGCACAAATATCCACTCCATCGGCGGCTAATGCTATATCGTAGCTATCGGTGGCCGAACACATGGCAAACATAAAACCACCACCTAAGGTGAAATCTCTAATTTTTTTGACTACGGCCAATTTCAAATCCGACACTTTTTCAAAGCCATGTTTGGCGGCCATTTCCTCTGCTTCTTTTACCTGCTCTTGATACCACGGTGCATTGCGGTAGGCTGAATAAAATTTGCCGTATTGCCCCGTAAAATCTTCATGGTGTAGGTGCAACCAATCGTAGAGGGGCAACTCTCCGTTTAGCACCTCATCGTCAAAAACAGTGGTGTATGGTATTTCGGCATAGGTCAGCACCATGGTTACGGCATCATCCCACGGCTGGGCAGTTTTGGGCGAATAAACGGCAATTTTTGGGGCAGTCAGCAGTTTTACAATGCTGGCATTTACCACCGGATTTTCAACCTCATCGCGGATAAGTTGTGCTTTTTGGTCGCTTATTTTTTGAAAACTTACACCTCGCAGCAAACACAATTTTTCGAATTGCTCAAAATGGTAGGTCATAAATGCCCCGCCTTTATAGTTGAGCAGCCACTCCACTTCTTTGTCAAATTCTAAAATAGAATAGGCTACCCCATAGGCCTTTAAGTGGTCTTTTTGCGACTCATCCATCGGTATTAATATATACTCGGCTTTTGCTATTTGCATCACCCCTATTAACACCATAAATATCCAAAGTTTTTTCATTGTATTCTCTATTTATAAAACATTTCAACTGCCCTTGTCCCCACAAAAACGAGCAAAAGCCCCCCAATATTACTTATCAGAAAATAGGATGCAAAACTGCTCCAATTTCCATTCGTTATCAATTTATAACCATCCAAGCCAAATGACGAAAAGGTAGTAAAACCTCCCAAAAAACCCACAATCAAGAGCAAATTTAGCATCTCATTTTCTGCCAATAGTTTCCACAAAACACCAATTAGCAAACATCCAATTAAATTGGCCAAAAGTGTAGCAGTGGGAAACCCGCTGGTGGTTTGATTTTTTACCAACTCCGAAACTCCGAACCTCGAAACGGCTCCCAAAGCTCCTCCCAATGCCACGTAAATGAAGTTCATTTTATTCGTAAAAAAGGTATTTATGCCAAACTTCACGCTCAAGCGAACCAAATCTATTGAAATAATGGGTCAATGCCAAAAGTCCATTTTCATCGTAAAAAAAGTGTGCGGCAAGTTCGCTTACCTCATCATTGGTCTCCCCCACTCTCCCATTTCTGTCATACACTATATTGGTTATTGCATCTCGGCCATCTTCCCTAAACAAATAGGTTTCTGTGCGGACTGGTCGATTCTGTTCATCGTATTTTTTGGTGTACATACTGATGATTTTTCCGGTGGCACCTTCATAGGTTTCCGATTTCTTCAAAAGATCGTTCTTGTAGCTGTTTATCGTTTTAAAATGACTTGAATCGCCGTCTATTATCTGCAATACATATACGGAATCCTCCCTACCTAATGGCCCAAAATACGTATATTGGGTTATGGATGTAGAATAAGGATTCCAAATCTGGTTTATCTCCAACACTGCTCGGCCAAGCTCGTCGTAAGCAAACCTCATTTCGCTGCTTTCTTCGTCATTTTCGTCATACCTTATTTTTATTATTTGATGAAAGGAATCATAGGTAATATGGGTGGTGTTGGTCATGTTCCAACCTTGACAACCGTAGTTGATATAATCCTTTTCAATTTTGCCAAACGAATCAATGTTTCTAACCTGAAAAAGGCACGTATCCTGCCGCTCGAAGCCCAAAAAATGTACGAAAGATTGCACCTCTTTTACCTTATTTAATCTGTATGTAGTGGTGTCTGCCACCTGTGATTGGGCGGTAAAAAAACCGAAACAAATGGCCAAAACCGTACTAATTTTTTTTGTCATATTAATCCTCAAATCGTGCAAAAGGCACCACTTCTAGTGTTGCAAATGTCTTTGTTTCTAATTTAAAATAAGCCTGTTGGGCAATCATACCGGCATTGTCGGTGCAATACTGCAAAGGCGGAATATGTATATTCCATCCTTTTTTTTCTGCCAATTGGCGTGCCGCATTTCTCAGCCCACTGTTGGCCGACACCCCTCCTGAGATGGCTATTTCCTGTATTCCTGTTTCTTTTACTGCCATTTTTAATTTTCTGAGTAAATAAGACACAATGGTGTGCTGAATTGATGCACACAGGTCGTTCAAATTTTGTTCCACAAACAACGGATTCTCTTCCTTCCTTTCATTTAAAAAATATAAAACAGCCGTTTTTAATCCTGAAAAACTAAAATCCAATGCTCCCACACGCGAATCGGGAAACTGGAAGGCCAATGGATTTCCGGTTTTTGCCAACCTGTCTATATGCGGCCCTGCGGGATAGGGCAAACCCATCATTTTGCCAGTTTTGTCAAAGGCCTCGCCCGCAGCATCATCACGGGTTTTGCCCAATATTTCAAACGAACTGGCCGATTCTACTTTAATAATTTGGGTGTGTCCGCCACTTACCAGCAGACACAAAAAAGGAAATTTTGCCCGTTCATTTTCGATAAAATGTGCCGTGGTATGGGCTTCTAAATGGTTTACGGCAATCAGCGGTATATGGAGTGCCAAAGCCATTGATTTGGCAAACGAAGCACCCACCATGAGCGAGCCTAAAAGCCCTGGCCCCTGGGTAAAAGCAATGGCTGAAAGTTCCTTTTTTTCTACTCCGGCATTTTTTAAAGCCGCATCAACAACCGGAACAATATGTTGCTGATGGGCTCTAGAGGCCAACTCAGGCACCACTCCTCCATACTGTTCATGCACCAACTGCCCAGCCACTATATTGGAACATATTTTGCCATTAATCATCACGGCTGCCGAGGTGTCGTCGCATGATGACTCTATTGCCAATATTATTTTGTCTTGTTTTTGAGGCACTTAGTTTTATTTTGTATCGTATATAGGCTATTGTTTTTCTAATTTCGAACGCTTGAAAAAAGTTTTTTCAAAAGTACTAAAATTTGGATTGCGGCTGTTTTTGGCCGTGGTGCTTTTGCTATTTATACTTTCTGCCCTTATCAGTGTTCCCTCTATTCAAACAAAGGTGGTGCAACGCCTTACCAAAACACTTTCAAAAAAATTGAACACCGAGGTATCTATTGGTTATGCCAACATAAGCTGGAACGGGAAATTCAAATTAGAGGATTTGTTGATTGATGACCAACATGGAGATTCGCTTATTTTTATTGAACATTTTGATTTTAGAATTTTATCTATAAAGCGATTTGCCAAAAAAGTGTCGTTGGGCGGAGTTAAAATGCAAAAGGTTTTGGTTGATTTTCACAGAAAAAACGGCGACTCAAGTCTTAATTATACTTTTTTGACCCAACTGGGCAAAGGTGGCGGCGGCGGGGGTGTTTGGATGATAGACTTAAAAAGTGTCGAAATTGAGCAGGGTGAGTTTCGATACTACATTGCTGGATATGAGCCTCCAACAGACCGCACGTTTGACGAAAATGATTTTGCCTTTAGGCAGATTAATGGCTCGTTTAAAGATTTTCAAATTATTGGTGATTCGCTCAATTTTAAAATTAAAAACCTTTCAACAGTAGAAAAAAATGGATTGCCGGTTTCCCGATTAGTTTCCAAAACCATTATTCACCGAAATGGTATGCAATTCAGCGAGTTGCTGCTCAGAACAAATCAGTCTTCTATCGAAGATTATTTAGCCTTTGACTACTCCGGATTTTCTGATTTTTCGCATTTTATTGATTCGGTTTATATCAGAACCAATCTTGTAAACACGATTGTATCTGCCAGCGACCTTGAGTATTTCTCGAAAAATTTAACACCCTACAAACACAATGTTTTGGCAGTTTCGGGCAATGCAAAAGGCTATGTATCTAATTTTAAATTTGAAGACTTTAACATAAAAGTGGGCAACCAAAGTGTTTTGGCCGGAGATGTGGACATAAAAGGTTTGCCCAACTGGAGGTCAAGTTTTGTAAAGCTCAAGCTATCATCGTTGGCATCCAATCCACAAGATATAGAGCGTGTTATGAGTTTAAAATTGGCCGATAACCTAAAAAAATTTGGCAATATTCAATTTTCGGGTCATCTCACTGGTTTTTATACAGATTTTGCAGCCGATGGCGATTTATACTCCGAGCTGGGACACCTTACCTCACGCATCAATTTTAAACTTTTGCAAGATAAAAATGCCCGATATTTGGGCAATCTGACCGCCGAAAACTTTGCCTTGGGAGATTTTTTGGGAAACAATCAACTTGGAAAAACATCGTTTAATATTGATTTGGTAGAAGGTAGCGGCCTCACATTGGCCAACATGAAAACCAAGTTGGATGGACAAATATCGAACATTCAATTAAACGGAATTGAAATAAAAAACATAACAGCAAATGGCCTTTATACCGATCAAAAATTTGACGGAATAGCCGAATTTAAAGACCCTAACGTAGATTTAACTTTTAAGGGTAAAATTGATTTCAAGCAACAAAAACCTGTTTTTGATTTTGAGTCGGAAATTAGAAATTTTGATTTGCAAAAACTAAAAATAGACACTGCCGACACCAGAATATCGGGCAACATAAACATATCCATGAAAGGCAAAACCATTAATGACATGGAAGGAACCGTGCAAATTGGCCAATTTAAAGCCTCCCGAAATAATAGAGTACTAAAGTTTGACAGCATTTTTATTTCTAACTTTTTTGAGGCCGACCAAAGGCAGTTGAAGTTAAAATCGGATATGCTCAATGCCAACATGAATGGGCAATTTGAACTATCCAACTTCAACCAGATTTATGCAGAATTTTTGGCCAATATGTTTCCAGACTTTTACGAAAAACCGAACGTAACCTCGCCAACCGTTATTGATGCGGACATTGAAGTTTTTCCAAACAGCCTTATTTCTTATTGGACCCCATACAACATATTGCTGGGCAAAGGAAAGTTTAAGGCGAGCTACAACTCTTCGGAGAAAACCCTAAAAACAACCGGATTTTTCGACTCAATGAGCTACAATCACTATACCTTTAAAAAGTATGACTTTACCCTCATTAAAGTACCCGACCAATGGCTTGGTCTTAACTCTTATGCAAAGGAAGTATCATCGAACGGAAAAACGTTGACTAACTATATTATGCTAAATGCCAACGTGTTGCCAACCTTTGCGGAGTTTGCATTGGATATTGCCGACACCACCGACTTAATAGCTTTTCGCTCGTATGGTTCGGTTGATTTTAAATCAGATACTCTTCGATTGGCTCTTGAAGAAAGTAAATTTTATTTAGACAATCGGGTGTGGGTATTGCCCGTAAACAACAAGGGCTATTACTATAACGACAAATTATATATCTCCAATTTTGAAGCTCAAAATGGCAATCAAGCCATTAAAATTTCTGGAATTGCATCAAACGACAAAAACGACAAATTGACGATTTATACCCAAAATCTGCATTTGGACGAGTTTAATCCGTTGTTCAAATCAAGCGGTTATACTATAGGCGGCGTTTCTAATGATTCTGTTGGCATTCTTCGGGCACTTGGCAATCCCATTATTCAGGGTAATCTAAAAATAACCAACCTTGCCGTAAATAATGATACTATTGGTGATTTTAAAATCACCACCTCATCCAATCAAGACCCCCTGCTAATGAACATAAATGCAGAAATAGCAAACGGACTTTTAAAGGATGTAACGCTAAAAGGAACTCTTGATTTGAGAAACGAGATTGATGTACTTAACTTTCAATTGTGGGCTAAAGAGTCGAGCATAAAGCCTGCTGAGCCGTGGTTTAAAGGTGTGGCTTCCGATTTTAGAGGAACTGTTTCTACCAGCGAAATGAGGATAACCGGAAACCTAAAAGAGCCAAAATTTTGGGGAACGGTTACCGCCCGCGGGGTTGGTATAAAGGTGGACTATCTGAACACCAACTATCATGTCAATGATTTTTTTGAGATTTCAAACGACAAAATATCGTTTAAAAATGTAGATGTGGTGGACGATTTTGGCAACAAAGCCTTTTTGAATGGCACTATTTATCATAACTTATTCGACAAATTTTCGTTTGATTTAACGGTTGATAGAGCCAACAACCTTCAGGTATTAAACACCGACAAAACCAGCGGTGAGGTGTTTTATGGCAAGGCTTTTGCCACGGGAAGTGCCACTTTTAAGGGGCCACTTGAAAATATGGTGATTGATATAAAAGGCAAGTCAAACAATGGAACAAAACTGGTTATTCCGATATACTACACCTCCGAAAACCAGATGGTGGATTACATCAAATTCAAGAAACCGCCAACTAATGATTCTACGGAAACTATTGTAACTAAAGCCCCTAACGACCAAATTTTAAAAATGAATTTTAATTTGGATGTTACCGATGATGCCGAGTTTGTGCTATTATTTGATGAGGTGTTGGATGATAAAATTACGGGTCGAGGCAATGGCAACATAAACATGACCTACAACAGTGCCACTGAAGATTTTTATATGTTTGGCACCTACGTAATTAGCAGTGGTTCTTACCCATTCTCTTCGCCCACATTGGCCAGCGAAAAATTTGATTTGAGAGAAGGAGGGCAGATTGTATGGAATGGCGACCCCTATAATGCCAAAATAAATTTACAAGCCGCAGTGGCTCGCAATACTGCAAAACCTATAGACCTCATGCTTGGCCTTGTAGAAGACGAAGAACGATACAACAACACCATCAAAATGAACGTAATTCTCAACCTTAAAGGTGAATTGTTTAACCCCGATATTACGTTTGGTTGGGAATTTCCGGACGCATCGCAGTTTGGTGGCTTGGGCGAGTTTAACAGTATGGTAAAAAAGGTAGAAGCCGACCCCGATGAAATGAACCGTCAGGTTTTTTCTTTGCTCACCTTTGGTTCGTTTATACCTGCATCCAATTTTGGGATTGATGTCGGGAACTCAAACGGATACCGAGACATTGTGAATAGTAGTATCGGCAATTTTTTATCGAACCAACTAAATAATTGGATTTCGGAATACGCCAAAAATTTGGAACTTGATGTAAACTACATTACCCCATCCAGCGGCATTTCTGACCAACAAAAGGCCGAATTGATTCTCTCCATACGGCAAAAGATTTTGAACGAACGACTGGAATTTAGCGGAACTTATAACAACAACCCAAATGCTGCCACAAACTCCTACAACTTTGATTTGGTTTTTAAAGTAAAAAAAGATGGTACATTAAAACTGAAGACCTTCTACAAACGTGCCAACGACCCCAATTTGGGTCAAATCTCCAATGTAACCACCTCCGGTTTGGGTTTGTATTTTAGAAAACAATTTGATGCTATTCGACTCCGAAAAACAAAGGTGGAGTAAAATAATTCTTAACTTCTTTTAAAGATGGGCACTGTGCTGCAAGGCTCACCATACATAATGCTTTTGGCCACGGTAGATAGCCTTTCTGTAATGGCCACATAAGCCCCCACCGGTACTTCAAATTTGCTGCAACCCTTTATTACCACACGTTGGTCTTTGTATTCATTTATATCTATTTGATTTATTTTTTGGTTCATACTATTTTGCTGAAGCTGCATTTTATTGCCAAAAAAAACAGATTTGGCAATTGGCGAAAGTCGGTTGGCTACCAACATATAGGCCCAGGTGGGCACAATGGCATCGGCACTGCAAAATAGTGCAACATGCTTATCTCTATATTGCTCCCAATCGTTATTTTTCACGAAATCTCTAAAATCCTTTTCACGCAAGATTAAGCCTTGAAACAAATGATTTTTCATATCAAAGTCGGCTATTTCCGTTTGGTCATAATAATCTTCCAAATTGATTGTCAGCAAACCGCTGTTGGCTACTCTGTTTACTATTTCATCCATTTGTTTCTTTTATTCAACTAAACTAATTTTTAACGAATTTGTTCGTGCTTTGCTCAAAATAGGCATACTGGCCGTGTGCACCACCAAATCGCCCTGTTTAATCAAGTCCCTACTTTTCAGCATTTCCAACACATCGCTTATGGTTTTGTCTGTGCTTTCCAGTTTGTCGTAATAAAACACACGTACATTCCACACCAAATTGAGCAATCTAAATATGGTTTTGTTGCTCGTAAAAATAAAAATATTGCAATTGGGTCGGTAGCTGGCTATTTTAAATGCCGTATATCCAGACTGGGTTAAAGAAATAATGGCTTTGGCCGAAATTTGTTCGCTTATTTGTGTGGCGGCATAGCAAATTTCGTCGCTCAAAAAAGTATCGGATGATTTTGATGGCCGCTTGCCGCGGTTGTAAATGTTCCAGCCCTCTTCGGTTGATTTTAATATTTGTTGCATGGCCTTAATGGCTCTAACCGGATATTTTCCAACCGATGTTTCGGCACTTAGCATAACGGCATCTGCCCCATCCATCACGGCATTGGCCACATCACTTGCCTCTGCCCTTGTGGGCCTTGGATGATTAATCATGCTCTCCATCATTTGGGTGGCAATTATCACCGGTTTGCCTTCGCAAAGACATTTTTCTACAATGTTTTTTTGAATAACCGGCACCTGATCCATGGGCATTTCAACCCCCAAGTCGCCTCTGGCCACCATAATGGCATCGGCTCGTTTTACAATATTTTTAATTTTTTTTACTGCCTGAGGTTTTTCTATTTTGGCTATTACTCGGGCATTGCCCCCCAATTTTGCTATTTTGTCTTTTAAATCTTTTACATCCGAGCTGCTTCTAACAAATGAAAGACCTATCCAATCAAAATGATTTTTGATTGCAAATTCCAAATCCACCAAATCTTTTTTGGTTAAACTAGGCAGACTCACTTTAGTACTTGGCAGGTTAAAGCCTTTTTTTGACGACAATTCTCCACCATAAATTACGGTGGCTTTAAAATTCTTTTCGTCTATTTTTTCTGTAACACTCAAATAAATATTTCCATCGTCAATCAAAATTTCTTCCCCCAACTCAATATCGGTGGGCAACTGAGTGTAGTTTACATAAATCTTTTTGGCATTGCCTATGCACTCCTCAGTAGTTATCAATACCTCACTTCCATCCTCCAAAAATGTGCCTTCTTCTACCTCTCCCACCCGGAGTTTTGGTCCTTGCAAATCACCCAACAATGAGATGCTTCTACCCAATTCTTTGTTTAGAAGTTTAATATTTTTTGCAACTTGCAAGTGTTGCTCGTGCGTGCCGTGCGAGAAATTGATTCGACAAACATCCATACCTGCCAAAATCATTTCTTTCAAAGTTTCTATGTTTGATGTGGCAGGGCCAATGGTTGCCACAATTTTGGTTTTGTTAAATCTCTCATCTTCCATAAAGGATTCCTATATTTTTAATAAATTTCTTGTTTCGGGCTTTAAATTGTTTTGCTCAATCGGGAAACAAAAGTCCACAAACTTAACTGAGCTAATGTTTTTTTGATTTATGCCGAAGGTTAAATTATGATTCGTTTCGATTAAAAAAAAATCGGCATTTCTTAATTCTGGAGCCAGCACATTTTCGAGTCCTTTGTTCTGAACCAACTGATAATCTGTTTCCAAACTTTCATCTCTAAAGAAAAAAAGAGGCCAAAAATCTTCGATTCCGTTCCTACTCCCTTCAATATCCTCATCTCTTTGCAGGCTCAAGCTAAGCTGTTTGTTGATGTTCCAAACCAGCTCAACCAAAGGTTTTGAACAGACAATACCGAATGTATTGCTGAAATAATCCTCTTCTTCTCTTAAAACATAACGTTTTAGCTTCGCCGACATTTGGGCAACAAAAATACCTTGAAATATTTTACTTGTGTTTTTTATTGAAAAAAATGTTCTTTGCAACCTTTAAAAGACTAAAAAAGTTAAAACAATGTCAGAAATTGCATCAAAAGTAACAGACATCATCGTTGACAAACTTGGTGTTGAGAAATCAGAAGTTACATTAGAAGCCAGCTTCACAAACGATTTAGGAGCGGATTCGTTGGACACAGTTGAGTTGATTATGGAATTCGAAAAAGAATTCAACATTGCTATTCCCGATGAGCAAGCCGAAAAAATCCAAACTGTTGGAGAGGCTGTTTCATACATCGAGGCACATACGAAATAATTGGTTGTTGCATGCAATTCAAAAGAGTTGTTGTAACGGGCATCGGAGCACTAACACCTATAGGTAATTCCAAAGATGAATATTGGAAAAACCTTGAATTAGGTGTTAGTGGTGCCGATTTTATTACTCGGTTTGATGCCGAAAAATTTAAAACCAAATTTGCTTGCGAGGTCAAAAACTTTAATGTGGAAGACCACATTGACAGGCGTGAGCATAGGCGTATGGATCCGTACACCCATTATGCAATGGTGGTGGCCAGCGAGGCTATGGCCGATAGCGGTTTGGCAGAAACGGCCTACAACCCTGATAGATGCGGGGTAATTTGGGGTTCGGGCATTGGTGGGCTTCATACCCTTCTATCCGAAACTCGCGAATATTTGGCCGGAGATGGCACTCCTCGCATCAGTCCGTTCTTCATTCCTATGATGATTTCGGATATTGCCAGCGGTTACATTTCTATGAAGTACAACTTTAGAGGCCCTAATTTTACGGCTGTCAGTGCTTGTGCTTCATCAAACAATGCCATAACCGATGCTTTTACCTATCTTAGAACAGGCAAAGCGGATGTTATTCTAACAGGTGGTTCGGAAGCTTGTGTAAATGAATTGGCAATGGGCGGATTCAACTCTATGAAAGCACTGAGCGAGCGAAATGATGACCCCAAAACAGCAAGTCGTCCGTTTGATAAAGATCGTGATGGATTTGTTTTGGGAGAAGGTGCTGCATGCCTAATTCTTGAAACATTGGATCACGCCCTTGCAAGAGGTGCAAAAATTTATTGCGAAATAGTGGGAGGCGGCCTCACGGCAGATGCCCACCATATTACTGCCCCACACCCAGAAGGTTTGGGAGCCAGCAATGCAATGATTAATGCCCTTAACGATGCAGGAATGAATGCCTCTGAAATTGACTACATCAATGTTCATGGCACTTCTACCCCATTGGGAGACATTGCTGAAACCAGGGCCATTCAATCGGTATTTGGCGAACATGCCTATAACCTGAATATCAGTTCTACAAAATCCATGACCGGACATTTGTTAGGTGCGGCGGGAGCCATTGAGGCTTTGGCCTGCATATTGGCCATTCATAAAGGCATTATTGCTCCAACCATTAATCATTTTACGGATGATGACCAATTGGATGCCAAGTTAAACTTTACGTTTAACAAAGCTCAAAAACGAGAAGTGAATGCAGCCTTGAGTAATACTTTTGGATTTGGCGGACACAATGTTTCTTTGATTATGAAAAAGTATAACGCATAACTACGCGTTGCTTTATGCTTTTTTTCAACAAAAAAAATCTTCTTTATAAAAAACGAATGCGAAAGCTATTAGGCTTTCGACCGAGAAATATTGACTTGTACAAAAAGGCATTTCGACACCTTTCGGCCTCCGAAAAAATTCTTTATACCGACCAAAAAGACAGCAACGAACGCCTTGAATATCTTGGCGATGCCGTTTTGGATTTGATTGTAGCCGAGTTGGTTTTTCGCAAATTTCCGTTTAAAGGCGAAGGTTTTCTTACCGAGATACGAAGCAAAATAGTGAGCCGAAAACAGCTTAGCTACATCGCTCAAAAACTTGGCTTGCATGATTTTTTAGAAACAGAACAAATCATTGCCAAAAACCCACACGTAATGAATTCGTTGGCCGGAAACGCTTTAGAAGCTCTGGTTGGGGCAATCTATATAGACCGCGGATATAAAGCCTCAAAAAGATTTGTGTATCGAAAAGTTTTAAAGCCGTACATTGATTTGGATGAAATTCAAAATCAAGACATCAACTACAAAAGCATGATAAACCAATGGGCTCAAAAAAATAAAAAGAATATTGAGTTTAGAGTTATTGAAACCAAAGAAGAAGGTAATAACCGAAAATTCAAAATTGCCCTTGAGGTGGATGGTATAGAACTATGCCAAGCCCAAAACTACTCCAAGAAATTGGCCGAAAAAATGGCCTGTGCAAAGGCTGCAGAAATTTTAAAGCTGGAAGAAAACTAATTTTTTTCGTTTATCAACGCCTTCCGAAATTTAACTCCCAAAAGTAAATTCAGTACTTATTTGCGGTTATTTACGTTACGCATTTATGCTCAAATACGGTCAACTATTCTTGTTTATTATTCTTTGCAGTTGTAATAATGGATTTGAATACAAAAATGAACATCAAATTTTGACAAAATATTTTCAAGCTTTGGATTCATTGCCCAATAACGACACATTGAATCTTAACTTCAAACTTCTCAAAGCATATTATTTGTCTGACACTCTTCTACTAAAAAAGGAATGTCAAAACCATTTAGCTATTTTACGACGTCGAAAAGAAATCATAAAAAGAAATAATTTTGAATTCACTCATATAAATAGGTATGATTATGATGTATTCTTTGAATTCAATTATAATGCAGCATTTTGCGATAAAGCGGCAAGTATATTTATAGGTAGTTTGAATGAGGATAGCCTTACATTTGGCGTTCGCTTAACGGGAGTTGACCATTACCCAAGTATGAAAACTACCATTATTAAAGATACTATCATTCCTATTGACTTCAAAAAATGGGAAGAATTTATGAATGCGATGGGATATGTCGATTTTTGGGGTCTTAATGAAGATAATGGAATTAATGGTTTTGATGGCTCAAGTTTGACCGTAACAGGATACGCAAAACCCTCCAATTACAACAAAGGAAATTACAAAGTCATTTATCGTTGGGCAGCCGAGAGAACCGCTATGGGAGATGTGTTTAGAAAATTGCTTGATTTTGCCAATTTAAATATTGAATGTTTTCACTTTTGAAACAACATTTTACGATGCTTGCTTCCCAATTATATCTCCCAAGCCTCGAACAGCGTAACCACCAAAAGATTTTCTTCCATGGCTATTTGTCGGTCGGCTTCAACAATTTCAAGTGCAAACTCTACCACCTCGTCCCGCTCCTCGGGTGTACTTTTTTTGTAAAATGCTTCGGCCAATTCATTTAGCTTTTTTTCATACTCATCTCGCCGCAAATAGCTTAAATTTTCGAGCGTTTGCTCTAAATCGCTGCCCGCCGGAAATTTATTTTTGATAAAATCAACAATCACATTTCCCTCCCGCGGATCAAAACTTCCATCGGCATCGGCCAAAATAAGCAACATCAAATAAGCAATTTCGTCTTTGTTATAATTAGCAATATGCATTGTCGTATTTTTTGAATTGCAAGTTTATTTATTTTTGAATCATTATGAAAAATTTAACGGCTCTGCTTGCCCTGCTTTCTTTCACTTGTTATGCACAATTGGCCAATGCCCAGTTTTTTAAGGCTTCTGTAAATGGTGGTTTTACCTTTAGTCAGGTTGATGGCGACTATTTGGCCGGATATGACAAAGCCGGCATTTTTGGTGGCATATCCATTTTTCATGAACTAAATGACGACAAACGCTTTGGCTTTGACATACAATATGCTCAAAAGGGAAGCAAAAAACGGATTGACCCAAAGGCTTTTATCCCTGCAATTTTTATAATAAAATCGAGCTATGTTGAATTTCCGATGTGGGTAGATTACAAAATACAGTATCTTCAAAAACTTCGCATAAACACTGGCCTTAGCATTGGGGTTTTAACAAAAAGCACATTCGACGATGGATTTCGAGTGGCTGGCACAGGGTATAAAAAATTGGAAGTTGCCTATTTATTAGGTGCTTCATACGAGTTGACCGACAACCTTAATTTTAACATCCGACATTCATTTAGCCTTACCAGCATGGGCGATTTGTATGCCAACGGCATCAAATTTTTGAACCGAGCCGGCATATACAATAGGTTGTTTTACATCGGATTGAGCTACCGATTAAAAAGTTAGGGTTACCAATTTATCTCCTTTTTGGGTTCTGCTTTTTTTTGTGGGGTAACTGTTTTTTTAGGTGGATTTTTGGGTGTGGTTCCCGAATCAGTCTTGGTAGGGCTTGTGGTGGTTGACGGTGACTGATAGGTGTTTGTGGGACTACTGGGACTGCTGCCTGATGAATAAGAAGAGCGTTGCAGTTTGTACAATTTCCAATTGAAGGCTACCGACCACATAAACAAATCGGTGTGCGGCCAAGTTTCGCTCTCATATTCAATGGAGGTATTGGTTTCTTTAATTGTTTTCAAATTAAAATAGGTTGCTTCCCCGCCTCGAGTGTAATCTGCCCTGATTTCGAAACCAAATGATTTTTTTAGCCCAATACGAGTTCCAAAACCGATGCCATATCGAAACAGTCGTTGCGAAAAAACATCTTCCATATTGTCTGAGTAGGCGGGGTCGTAGCTCTTTAAGCCCGTTAATATTTCGGAGTAAAACTTGCGATGACCTATCAATCCATCAGTAAAAAAAGTAATTTTCTCGGTGGCTTTATACCCAAACCGTGTAATTAAATTATGTCCGGTGGTGCTGTTTCCAAACCTCATTCTTCCCTCTCCATTTGGTGGGTCGTCCAACACAATGTCAAATTGTTTTTTCCCGGCATCAAAATAATCGAAATAGGCTCCCACACTCAATTCGTATTTGCTTTTTCGAGGAAGAAAAGAAGAAGTGGTCAGGTTGAAAAACATTCCGCCACCCTGCTGATAGATGCTGCCATTAAATCGGCACACCGGAGCCTGATGCGTATATCCAAACCCTAATTGCCATTGGGCAAATGAGTAATGAAACCCCATCAACAATAAAAAATAGAGGACGAAAAACTTTTTCATAACTGCACTCTGCATTAGTTGTCCCAAAATTAGTCTTTTAAGTATTAACCAAAAATATCTAACGTTGCAAAAACCTTTTAATGAAAAACATTCTTACAATGGCCTTACTTTTTGCATTCGCTTCTGCTTGGGGGCAAGAAGTAATAGTGATAAAGCCAAAGCAAAAAGATAAAACCTATCTTGAATATCAGGTTTTAAAATCAGACAAAACGGTAAAGCACGGGTATTATTTGCATCGATACAACAGTAATTGGAACAAAGACACCATTGAGTTTGGATATTTTGAGAACGGGATAAAACATGGCAAATGGCTTAAAAAGGAAAGTTATAAAAAACGTATATTGCAATACTACTCCAGTGGCACGTTAGACAGTTCAAAATCATTTTCATACCGATACAAAAATGAAATTGAATCGGCCAAGTTGGAATACTTTTCAAACGGAGAGATTGACAGCTCGGTTAATTGCGAAATGATTGGCTCTACAGAAAAATCAATTTACACGTACTATACCTCCGGCTCGACACCCACCAGAAAAACGAAAACCACCTATCCAAACGGGCTGTTGGTAAAAGGTAAAAACAACCGTGAAGATTATTTTATGGATAAACGCTTTGTAGGATACACCATTGACGGCAAAAAAGAAGGAACATGGGTTTACGGAGATACGACAAAAGCATATAAAAAAGTACACTTCAGAAATGACACAATGTATCTCTCAACATCACACTATGCCAATGGTGATAGAAGAATTAATCAGCGTTTGGCCACAAAGCACTTTCGAGAATTTTACTTGAATAAATCAGGAGACACTTTGCTTTTTGTAGAAACGATGAACGATTCCATTGTTGGCTCGGCATGGGCAAAACACATCAATCTGCCAAATCAATTATCTGTTTCTGCCCATTTCAAAAATGGTCGCCTAATGAGTTATTATAAATATGATAGTGCCGGGAACGCAGATAGTATCAGCCATGTTGAGCAAGGAAGCGGCCAGGTTCAAGGTCATTACCCAACGAAAAAAGAAAAACTTAGACTTTGGAATTTAATAACTTTTGAAAATGGCTACGCAACAAATTGCGTTTATTATGATAGCTTATTGAATGTTGACAGCTCCATCAATATTCAAAAAGGCATTTTAGAGAGATATTCTATTACTTCAACGGAAGATACAATTCCTATTGCTGAATGGCTTTTTTATGACAATCAAAAAATGGAAAGAGCTGAGTTTATAGGAGGGGATTATGCTCGACAAAAGTTTATTCAACAAAATATTGTAATCTCGGACATTGCTTTATCAGAGGCAAACAGCGGTGTAATCTATATTGATTTTATTATTGATGAATTGGGGCAGGTAACAAATGCAGAAATAGTCAAAGATCCTGTAAAATTTGGAGTTGGTGAGTCAGGACTCTCCGTGGTAAAAAATATGTCAGGCTATTGGACTCCGGCCACCTCGGGAGAAGTTCCCATCAAAATGCGTTTTACGATTCCAATTCGTATAAATTTAGACTAATTGCTTTTCCGATATTCTCAATTAACTCTTCAAGAAAAAGCTAAACGTGTCGCCTCTTAAACCGATACGCAAGGTTTCGAGCGGAATCACTTCGTTGGGTGCAATATTACCTAAACTGATGTTGCTGCCATAAAGTTCTATAAACCATACTTGTTGCACCTTGTTTGGTGCTTCCCACAATATTTTTTCTTGCGGAATTTGAGTTAAAATTTCTTCTACCAAACCTGAGCGAACCTCTCCTGATTTTCTAAAAATACCTACCGTTCCGCTTTCGCGAGCTTCGGCAATTACCTTCCATGCTCCGGCTTCCAACTCGGCTTTCATCATGGCAATCCATTTGTAGGGTGGTATAATTTTATCGGCATCTTTTGAGCCCACTTCTGACAAAACTGTAAAGTTTTTCGCCAATTTTTCGATGTAGCCACATTTTTCTTCCTCCGATATTTCGATGCTTCCATCGCTCACCTCGGCATGGGTCAGGCCAAATTTGTCCAACAATTTCATGTAGTCGTCCACCAAACCCCGAATAACAAAGGCTTCAAATAGCGTTCCGCCAAAATACACAGGAATGTTCGCCTCTTTGTATAGCTTTATTTTTTGGTCGAGATTCGGAGTAACCATCGAAGTTCCGAAGCCAAGTTTTACCAAGTCAACATAATTGCTCGACACACTCAAAAAATCTTCCACCTCCCGAAGACTCATGCCTTTATCCATAACCATGGTCATTCCGCTTTCGCGTGGTTTTTCGGTTCGTTTTGGCAGGTGTGGCAGGTTGTAATTATACATATTGCTCATTTCAGTCTTCGTTTTTATACAGTTCTATAATATCCAAAATGTGTTTGTTGTTTTTAAGATGCGGAGCATCCACAAACAATCTTTCATAGTCGGCAGGACTTAGCAAAAGTGCTTCGGTCAATGCATCAATACCTTCTTCATAGAAATCTGTCAGAAAATAATATGCTGCAAGTTTATAGAATAAATTGGCAGGTGTCTCAATTTTTTTAACGCCGTCTATCAACACTTCCAATGCCAACGATGTGAGTCCGGTGGCGTGATAAATGGAGGCCAGCATTAAATATGCCCATTCGTTTGAGTTTTGTTTTTCGATGCGATCTTCCAGTAGGTTGGCAGCTTCTTCAAATTTGGCCAACTCTATCATTGTTGAAACGTATTCGATGATAATTTGCTCATCATCAGGTAGCAATTTTGCCGCTTTTTTCAGCAAAACATAGGCTTCTTCATAGTTTTCCTGACGCACCAAAATTTGACCCAAACCATACCAAGCATGGGCAAATTTAGGCTCAATTTTCAACGCTTGTTTGTAGTAGGTTCTGCTCATTGCCAATTGATTGAGAGCCATATAGCAGTCGCCCAAATTGCAGTTAACAAAGGCATCAGCCCCCTCAATATTTATATATTCTTGATATACTTTTACAGCCTCTTCAAATTTGCCTTGATCAAAAAGACATTGCCCTTTGTCAAAATATGCCTCCGAAAACTCGTCGTCTATGGCCAATGCAAAATCGAGTGCCTCAACCGCAAGATCGTGAAATCCAGAAACCATATAGAGTCGGGCAATGGCCAACCAAACCACCTCGTGATATGGGTCTTCGTCAAGATAGGCTTTGAATATGCGAATACCTTCTTCATGAACATCCATGAGTTGTAGGCAAAATTGACATTCCAAAATCAGTCGGTCGTCTTCTACGGGTTTGCTAAAAATTTGTTCAATCATATTTATGGCCAACGCATGATTGCCCATATTGAAATAAACAAACATTTTAAGCAATAGGCACTCTTGCTCGTCTGCCCCATTTTCCAACGCTTGGTCAAACAACTCCAAAGCCTCCATGGGTCTATCTAAAAGCTCCAAAATGCTAGCTTTTTGCGATAAAAAATCGGAGTTTCCTGGCTCCAAATCTAAGGCTACGTCAATGATGTTCAGGGCATCAGACGGTTTGTTTGTGAGGGTATATATGTAAGCCTTTTTTGAAAAAAAACTTGCATCATAGGGATGCTGCTCTATGGCCAACTGTGCCACCCGAAGTGCCGTTTTGTAATTGGGTTTTTCAATATAGTGTTCAATTAAATCCGACAGATGGTCGGCAGAATAATAATCGAACGAATCCACCAAACAATTTTGCTCAAATCGTGCCACCAATGCACTTAATTCTTCTCCACTTATTTCCTCTTCGTCCATTCGCCAATCTATTTTCTAAGCAAAGCTATGCAAAACGTGGAAAACACGCGAATATGATTTACGTCAATTATCTGTAATTTGCCCACATATTTTCCATAAATGAGAATTTTACACCTATTATTTGCATTGGTTTTGTTGCCTTTTTTGGCAAAGGCTCAATTAAAAACCGCTCAGGCCAACTGGCAACAACACGTAGATTATTATCTAAATGTGAGGCTAAACGATGTTGACCATACATTGACCGGCAATGCCCGATTTGTTTACACCAACAACTCGCCCAATGCTCTCACAGAAATGCACTTTCATTTATGGCCAAATGGCTACAAAAACGACAGTACCGATTTTGCCAAACAACAACTATTGAACGGCAAAACCGATTTTCATTTTGCCGATGACAAAGACAGGGGTTATATTGACCAATTGGATTTTAAAATTAATGGCCAAAAAGTAGATTGGAAATACAAAGGCAACCAAATAGACATTTGCATATTGACGCTTAACAAACCCATACAATCCGGCGAAACCGTGGAAATTGAAACTCCATTTTTTGTTAAAATTCCGGGAAGTTTTTCTCGATTTGGCCATGAAAATAATGAGTACCAAATTACGCAATGGTATCCGAAACCTGCGGTGTATGACGTAAACGGCTGGAACTCGTTTTCGTATTTAGATCAGGGCGAATTTTACTCTGAATTCGGCAAATTTGAGGTAAAAATAACCCTGCCTCAAAACTATGTGGTGGCCGCCACAGGCCAGTTGCAGGAGAAATCAGAAAAAGATTTTTTGGAGAACAGAATAGATTACCCAAAAATGTATGACAGTACGCCGGCCAGCACCAACTCCACAAAAACCATTACGTTTATTCAAGACAGCATTCACGATTTTGCGTGGTTTGCTTCAAAAAAATACAATGTAGCCAAGAGTGAGGTTATTCTCAAAAACGAACGCTTGGTAGAAACATACGTATATGGCTACCAGCCCATTCAACGTCTCAAAAGTTTAACCAAAGATATTGCAACCGCCCTACAGTATTATTCAAATCATTGTGGATTTTATCCATATAGCCATTGCAGCGTGGTAGAGGGCAAACTGGAAGCTGGAGGCGGCATGGAATATCCGATGATAACGGTTTTGTCCATTATGATGCCCGAAGTGGTGGTGCATGAAGTTGGCCACAACTGGTTTTATGGCATTTTGGCTAACAACGAGCGTCAATATCCGTGGATGGATGAATCAATCAATTCTTATTTTGAAGGTAAAGCCATGAATAGATATGTGCCAAAAGCATACTTAGAATCACACTATTCGCTATCCGACCTTCAAAATAATCTTTTAGATATTTTCTCTTATACCATCGAGCAAATAGAAGACCATCAGGCCATTGGAATTCCTGCCATTGACTATGCAGGGTATAATTATGGCTATGCCGTTTATGCCAAAGGTGCTCAGGTTTTCAGGTATCTCAATCAATATTTAGGGCAAGAAACAACGGATTTGTGTTTTAAAACATATTTCGAACGATGGGCATATAAACATCCGTTGCCATCAGATTTTAGAGCAGTTTTTGAGGAAAAAAGCGGTAAAAATCTTAGCTGGTTTTTTGATGATTTATTGATTTCGGAAGAACATCTCGATTATAAAATTCTCACATCGAAAGACACCATATTTGTGCAAAACCTTGGCCAAATTGCCTGCCCATACATGCTCGGATTTTATCGAGAAGGAAAATTGATAAACGAAATGTGGGTAGAAGGCCACAATGGTATTAAAGGTGTTGCGGCACCCAACATGGACTATGATTTGGTAAAAATAGATCCTTACGGTGTTATGCCCGAGATAAACCAACAAAACAACTCGATGCGAAAATCAGGCATGTTTAAAAAAATAGAACCATTGCAAATTGGGTTTATGTCGCTTATGAGCAACCCAAATGTTACAAAATTTTCTTTTGCACCTGCTCTTGCCTGGAACGGACACAACAGAGGAATGCAGGGTTTGATTTTAAGTAACTCAACCATTCCACAACAAAAAAATAATTTTACCACGGTGCTTTTGTATAGCCGCACCACAAAAACACTCAATGGCTATTTTGACCTAAGTTTTGCCAATTATAAAAACGAAGTACACAACAAAACTGTGCTTGGTGTAAAGGCTGCCAGTTTTTCTCATTTGCCGAATTACTTAATTAAAACCGAAGGAGTTGATGAATTGTATCAATACACCCGCATCAGTCCATTTTTAACTTTTGGGTTTAGAAACCACGACAAAAGGCTTCCCATTTCCAGCTCCCTCACGTTGCGAACTCACCTTATAAGAGAAAAACCATTGTTCGACATAGAACAACGGAAAACAGCTCTTTCGCTTGATACGGGTTTTGCCCTGGGCAGACGCAGCGTAACCCAACTTGGAAACAGCCAGTTTATTGAACTCATTTTTAACCGAAAAAATGGAAAGGCACTTAATCCAAATAGCTTTGAAATAAGCCTGCAAACAGGTCTTCCAAAATTATTGACATACCGGTATGATACGACACTAAAATCAATAGCAACCAACACCAAAAATGATATGTTCGTTAAATTAAATGCCGAGTTTAATAAACATATTACCTATAAAATTAAAAAGAAAGGCCTTGATATCCGGTTGTTTGGAGGGATATTTTTAGACCCCAGCGATGATGCAACGTATCATTACCGATTAGAATCGGCTGCCGGAAAATGGGACTATACCTATATGAGTCCGATGCTGTATCGTGGGGTGGACAACAGTTCTGTTTTTCATCGACAGGTGTTGCCCACTCAAACATATTTCAAAAATCGTGGGAACTATGGAAATATTTCTCAATGGGTAATGGCCGCCAATCTAAAAAGTGATTTGCCGTTTAGGTTGCCTTTAGGAGTATATCTTGACTTTTTTACCTTCAACGACATAAAATCTCAACTGAGCAATAGCAAACAAGAATCTTTTCTATACAGCGGAGGCTTGATAATTAATTTGATTCCCGATTTATTTGAAATCTATATGCCATTTTTCTCATCAACGTTGATTAATGACATACAAAACCTCCAGGGGTACAAAAACTTCGGGCAAAAAATAACATTCTGCTTAAATTTAGATATAAACAACAAGCAGCGGTTTTCGGATATTATAAAGAAAAGCTAAATGGCCTTTTTACACCAAAATCTTTACGGGATTGCTTTTGGTCTTCTAATTTTGTTTTAAAATAAGAACCCTAACATTGGCTTCTTGTTGGTTGACATTCATAATATAAACACCCTTCGCAAAGTTTTGCATATTTATGTTTGTCTCCGAAACCCCGATATCTTCTGATTCAAAAATGAGTTGTCCATTCAAATCATACAATGAAATTTTTATAGGTTCTACCAAATTCCATGTATCCATATAACGAACAGTAAATTGTCCGGTATTAGGATTGGGAAAAACTTTAATAGATGAATTATCTCTTCCAACCGATTCAATTCTGTCCGTTTTGTCTCCCTCTATTACTTCTACATCAAAACCATCAACCTTTAAAAGTTTACCCAGCGAATCCAGCCCAATTTCATCTTTGAACCGGGCAATGCAATGCTCAACGCTATCGTAAACGGTGAGGTGAATATTGTATTTCCCAAACTTATTAAACCTATGACTGGGATTTCTGGAATCAGATACCGAGTCATCTCCGAATGCCCATAAATACTGGTGTGTTGAAAGGTTGGATGATTTATTAATTAACCGTATTTTAAACTTTTGCGTAGTATCTAGCTGCACCTCGTAATTGGCCTTGCATTTTGTTTTTGCGGTGTCGAGAAAGACTGTTTTACAATCAGAACAAAAACGAAATGTATCATCACCATTATTACCAAACCACTCTTTCATGCATATTTTGTAACCGGTGTTCAAGGGCATCTGTCCATATATTCCGTATGGCTTTTGATAATCAACAAAGTAACACCAATCGGGTTCAAATGAAAGACTAACCCTACGATTAAAATACGGTTCAGTAACAATATTTACTCTCTTCCCATTAGGAACTGTATCTTCAATAAAGTAGCTTAACAAAGGAGTACAACCTGTGTCAAGCTCAATAACTAGCTCATCACACACTTTGGCAGGGCAAACACTGTTTGAGGAATCAAGATTGGTTAGACACAATTGGTATATCCCTGCATCACGTATGGTCATATTAAATGTTCGTGCCTTTTTAATACTGTCACCATTGTTCCAGTCCCAATAGGCATTGAGAAAGCCTGAATTAAATGAATGCGTTTCACCCGAAAAATAATGTCCCCATAGATGTTTACGCAATATACATTTTTTCTCCACCGCTTTGCAGTATCCTTTTGTAGCTTCCAAGCTTACCTCTAAGCTTTGGTTTGTGTCATATACGGAATAACTATTTCCTATGCCTATATAGTTTCCGTTCACATACCACTTGTGTGAATCACTTGAATCGGTATACGTAAAGGTATACATTTTATTGGTTAGTTTCCAGGTAAAGTCGGCATTACAGTTTTGTTTTATTCGCAGCGTATCACATGTTTTTGAGGGGCACGTTGTTGTGTTTGCGTTCATCACAGAAAAACAGACACTGTAATTGCCGATATTAGCATAGGTGTGTGCGTTATTTTTGGTGGAGGCAGTTCCGTCTCCATAGTCCCAAACGCCAAACGCACCACAGCGGGGTATTAGTTCTACTTTATTTCCCACTATTTTGGTTTCAAACCCATTTACATTGCTTTGGTATTGAAGGCACTGCTCAACGGTAGAGACACATTGGCCGCTGTCTGAAACCACATATAACCTTACATAGCTCATTAGAGAATCTTTGTCTTTAAAACTGTATTTGATTGTGTCTTGCTGAGACCATAAATGGTTTTGTCCATTTATCTCCCACCAAATACTATCTGCTACCTGGGATTTATTGACCAACACAAAGGTGTCTCCGACCAATTTTGATTCAAACTTTGCCTCACAGGTAAGAAACTTTATGTCAACCATTTTGCTGACTGTGTCAGTACAGGTATTACCAGAATCTGATACAATTCTGGTAATTTTATACTGTCCTGCCGATTTATATTGATAAAAAATTTCTTTGTTCGGTTCTGTTGATGAATCTCCATCTCCAAAATAGTATTTATAAAACAAATCTTTCGCTATCTGTTGTTGTGCAGATAATCTAACAAACCTATTATTTGTTCCGAATGAATCTATATTCGAAACTTTTAAAGCCTCCGCATTGAAGTTTGCTGAGCATAGTGTAGTCAAATCAATGGAATCACAAATCATGGAGGGACAGTTTTCGTAAATTCCAGGTGTACTTATACAAATTTGATGCTTAGCCCAAGTATTATATTTATGTTTTAATCCAGAATATAGATTTGTTGTATTTCCATCCCCCCAATCAATTTGGGTGGGTTGAAATGGTATAAATGTATTTATATCAACTTCTCGATTCACGTTTATAGAAGCGTCAAAATTTTTAACACTTGAGTCAGGGAATATGCATTTCGTCCTTTTGGAAGTGCATTTTTTGCTTGCGTCGGTAATTGTAAGTTCCGCATAATGCTGTTTACTAGATGGTTTTCCTATAAAAGTTCTGGTTGAAGATGTTCCAATCAATGAATTACCACTATATATTTTCCAACTAAATGTTTGAGCATTCGTAGAAACATCCGATAAAATGAAAGAATCCTTATTTATTGTGATTTTAAAATCTGCTATACAATTATAATTTACCTCAACACTATCACAAAAAGTATCCTTGCATCTCCAATCACCTTCCTCTGTATAGAAACAAGCTCTATATTTTCCATTGGATTTGTAAATATATCTTGGAGCAATTGAATAACCAGAATAATTAAACCAATCAAGACTGTCCCCATTTCCAAACGACCATTTGGCAACACCCCCAATATTTGCCCACTCTACACCAAAATTGGAAGTTGAATATTTGTGATAAGCTGTAAAACTTGGCTTAATACAATTAATGTGAATGGTATCCGAGAATGTATCTCGGCAACTATTTACACTATCCCATATATACCTGGTAATTTGGTAAATCCCAAATTTTTTATAGACATGTCCCGAGACTCCCCCGTATGTCAAATAGAAATTTGTGCTATCGCCATCGCCAAAATCCCATTTTTGGTAAATTAACCCATTGTTCCCAGAGTCCCTAAAATTATAAATGCTTAAATCTACTGCATCCCATGGATTGTAATGTGAAAAACTAGCATCACATTGTGCATAAGCTTGATGAACAGAAAGTAGGCTTAAAATTAGAATCAGGTTTCTTTTAAAATGCTTCATGATAATCATTTTACCTCATGATGCAATAAAAAGGTTTTCCGTTGCCTGAGTATCTTTTTTTTATACCAAAATCTTTACAGGATTTTCCATCAACTCTTTAAAAGTCAATAAAAATTGAGAACCTACTACGCCGTCAACCACACGGTGGTCGCAGCTTAAAGTTACTTTCATTACGTTGCCAATTTTCATTTCGCCGTTTTCTACCAATACGGTTTCTTTTGATGCCCCCACTGCCATAATGCAGGCATCTGGGGGGTTTACGATGGCCGTAAATTCTTCAATGCCAAACATTCCGAGGTTGGAAATGGTAAAGGTATTGCCTTCCCAATCGGCAGGTTGCAATTTTTTATCTTTGGCTTTGGCCGAAAAGGCTTTCACCTCTGTGCTTATTTGCGAAAGCGATTTGTTATTTGCATGTTTTACCACCGGAACCAAAAGGCCTTCGTCCACCGCCATAGCCACACCAACATGAATGTGGTTATTTATTCGAATGGTATCGCCCAACCAACTTGAGTTCACTTTTGGATGTCGGGTTAATGCCGTGGCTGCCGCTTTTACAACCAAATCATTCATCGAAATTTTCACCTCCGAAAATTGATTCATTTCTTGTCGGGCAGCAATGGCGTTGTCCATTCTTATCTCCATGGTAAGATAAAAATGTGGGGCAGTAAACTTGCTTTCGCTCAATCGGCGGGCAATGGTTTTTCGCATTTGGGAAACAGGAACGGTGGTAAACGATTCTGTTCCCGAAACTGATGCTGGCATAACCGCTGGGGAATAGCTCTCGACATCACGTTTAATAATTCGTCCGTTTTCGCCGCTTCCTGCCACCATAGCAATGTCAATACCTTTATCTGAAGCCATTTTTTTGGCTAATGGTGAGGCCAGTATTCGGCTATCAGAGTTTCCAACGGTAGTTTCAATTGCAGCAGGTGTTGCAGGCTGGGTGCTTGGAATTATTTCTTTTTCTGCCGGAGCTTCTGTTGGTGCTTCCGCCTTTTTTGGGGTTGCAGAAAGTAGAGCCGAGAAATCTTCTCCCTTTTTTCCGACAATGGCAATAATGCTATCAACAGCAATGGCTTTGCCCTCCTCTACATTCAAATGCAAAACTGTTCCCTTTTCGTAGTTTTCTAAGTCCATCGTGGCTTTGTCGGTTTCAACCTCAGCCAAAATATCGCCTGATTTTATTTCATCACCAACCTTTACCTGCCATGACACAATCACACCTTCTTCCATTGTGTCGCTCATTTTTGGTAATTTTAATGCTACTGCCATGTTGTTTTTTCTTTCAAACCGCAAAACTAATATTTTTAAGGTTTAAATATTGTTGAAAACAACCAAGATAAGTTGGCGTTCTTTGAAGTGTTGTTTTTGTGCAAATAGGACACGACTTCAATTCTTAAAAAAAATAAAAATGACTCAATACGAAGATTTTCTAAAATTTGTTTTTGAAAACGGTACCGACAAAAGCGACCGAACCGGCACCGGAACCCGAAGTGTTTTTGGAGGTCAACTTCGTTTTGATTTATCTGAAGGTTTTCCGCTGATAACCACAAAAAAGGTACATCTAAAATCAATCATTTATGAATTGCTCTGGTTTTTGAAAGGCGACACCAACATTAAATACCTTACTGACAACGGGGTTCGGATTTGGAATGAGTGGGCCGACGAAAATGGCAATTTAGGCCCAGTTTATGGGAAACAATGGCGAAGTTGGCAGGCTGCGGATGGCTCGGTTATAGACCAAATAGAAGAGGTTTTGCACTTATTAAAAAACAATCCCGATAGCCGAAGAATAATCGTAAACGCATGGAATGTGGGCGATTTGCCAAAAATGGCTTTAAGCCCTTGTCACTGTATGTTTCAGTTTTATGTGGCTGACGGAAAACTGAGTTGTCAGCTATATCAACGCAGTGCCGATTTGTTTTTGGGTGTGCCATTCAACATTGCATCGTATGCCCTTTTAACCATGATGATGGCTCAGGTTTGCGGACTTGGCTTGGGAGAATATGTGCACACCTTTGGAGATGCTCATATTTATAAAAATCATTTTGAACAGGTTGAATTGCAGTTAAGCCGAGAGGCTCGCCCCTACCCTACCATGAAAATGAATCCTGATGTAAACGATTTGTATGCCTTTGATTTTGAGGATTTTGAATTGATAAATTACAACCCACATCCTGCCATAAAAGGCGAGGTTTCGGTGTAAATTATACGGCCAAATATCGGGTGGTAAGTCGAGGAACAAACGAACGATTTAGTTGATCGTCAAATTCGCGATGCAAAGCATAACTTATTTTTTTTGATTGTCCTGAAACACGATATGACTTAGCCATCACTTTTCGAAACCACATTCTGTGTTCAGAAAGTATATCTTTATCTTCCGACATGATGGAATTTATGCCGTTTACACCCAACGAAAGCACACTTTTTTGTTTGGTTTCTACAAAAAATGTATTGTTGTTAAACGACAATTCGTGCAGATAGAGATTGCTGTTTCGTTTGTCGGTCGGATCAAAAAGGTCATCTATCAGTTTTTTCATGTCCATTGAGAGCAGTTCCATATCGGCATCCTTTATCAGGCCACAGTCGTAATAATATTCAATTTGATTGAGCATTCCTGTCAGTGTGTTTTTTGACCATACTTCCACTATATTCAAATTTAGAAAAAGATCGTGAAGCCTGCACACCGAACTCATTGGAATGGTCTTTTGCATATCCAACATTTCGTTGTCATCCTGCTGCGAATTGAGGATATTGTTCCAGTAAAACACCTTAAACTTGGTTAGATTTGGATAACCGAAAATACGAAACAAAGGTGCATCAGCACACGTCATTGTCAGTCTGAATTGGTCATATTTTGATAGTATGTTGAGCGTGGTAAGTATATCTTCTAAATAATCTTGAATACCCGACCCCAAATTGAACAACGGTTTAAAATTTACCTTTTTTTCGTCTGTAGTGTTCAGTAGAAAACCGAGGTTAATTCCATAATGCTTCGAAATAGTATAGAGCTCGCTAATATTAAAAGCCGTTTCACCCCTAAATTTTCTATAAACCGATTCCTGAGATGATTTCAGTAAATCAGCCAATTCTTTGTGAATATTTACTCCAGGAGAAGCAACAGATACAATTTGTTCTTTTAGTTTCCGAATTAATTGAATAGGAACTTTAGTAGCACTCATCGTTTTTTTTGCCAAAAATAAGAAGTTGCTTTTACTTCTTGTCAAAAAAGTAGTCAAAAATACTTCCAAATCTACTTTTTGCCAATCAAAACAAAAACAATGTCATTTATGACAAAATACTTTTTTTGAAATTGATTTCCTTTGCACCGCATTTAACATAGCGAGTACTTCTGTATATCAAAAAGTTAAATTCATACATGTCCATTTCAATCTTCAACCGTTTTGCGTTTGGTGGCAAATAGACAAACCTCCTAAAAGTTATTGGCCTGCTGCATAAGTAGCAGGCACAGTTTCTCTGCAAGAAAGTGTTTTTTAGCTCTTATTTGTGGTGGCATATTTGTTTTTGGGAAAACATTCAATACCCATACTTTTCCTTCCAATACGCTTTCATTCGAGTTCTTGTTTCATTTTCGCGGGCATTATTTGATGGTTCATACAGCGTGGTTCCAACAATTTCTTCCGGCAAAAATTCCAAGTTTACAAACCCTCCAAAATCGTGGGCATATTTATAACCAACACCATAATCCAGTTCTTTCATCAGCTTTGTCGGAGCGTTTCTTAGGTGCATCGGCACGGGTAAGTTTCCTGTTTCGGCAATCAACTTTTGTGCTTTGCCAATGGCCATATAGGTACTATTACTTTTGGGCGAAGTGGCCAAATACACGGCCACTTGCGAAAGTATAATTCTGCACTCTGGATAGCCAATGGCTTGAGCCGCCTGCAAACCGTTGGTGGCTAAAACCAAAGCCGTTGGGTTGGCATTTCCAATATCTTCGCTGGCTAAAATAACCATACGTCGGGCAATAAATATGGGGTCTTCTCCGGCCTCAATCATTCTGGCCAAATAATACACCGCTGCATTGGGGTCGCTGCCCCGCATGGATTTAATAAAGGCCGAAATAATGTCGTAATGCTGGTCTCCGGTTTTGTCGTATATCAACCGATTTTGTTGCACCGATTGTTCCACCAGTTTATTGGTGATGGTCAAAATTTTATCGGTAGAGTTGGCATTTACCACAATTTCCAACGTATTCAAAATTCGTCGGGCATCGCCCCCAGACAGCACCATCAAGGCATCCAACTCTTTGAGCTTAATTTTTTTCTGCTTCAAAAGCTCATCGGTTTTGATGGCACGCTCCACCACTTCTCTCAGCTCTTCCTTACCAAGTGATTTAAGCACATAGACCTCACACCTACTCAGCAAAGCCGCATTCACTTCAAAAGAAGGGTTTTCGGTGGTGGCACCAATAAGTGTGATTATGCCCTGTTCAACCGCTCCCAACAAGCTGTCTTGCTGCGATTTATTAAACCGATGAATTTCATCAATAAACAAAACTGCATTTTGACTACCCAAAAACCTCGATTTTTCGGCTTTTTCTATGACCTCTCTAACCTGTTTTACCCCTGATTCGGTGGCACTTAAAATAAAAAAGGGTCGTTTTAGTTCGTTTGAAATGATTTTGGCCAACGTTGTTTTTCCGACACCAGGAGGTCCCCAAAAAATAATAGACGGCAATGCCCCATTTTTTATGGAATTATAAAGTGGCTTCCCCTCAGCAATGATGTGCTGCTGACCTATATACTCATTTAACAATTGTGGCCGAACCCGCTCGGCCAAAGGTGCATTTGCGTGCATTGGTCAAAAGTAAAATTTTACACTGATATTGTGCGAATGGCTTGAAAAGTGTTTACCCAAGCCTTTCTTCGATGGTGTTTTGGTTTGAGGTTTTGCTTTGCACTTTCTACTTTAAATCCGATGCTTAATTGCGTCTAAAATCGCTGTGTCAAGTATATCCATATTTACGTCTTTTAGCGATTTGAATTTTATGCAATAGCCTGTTACACTTGCTTTGCCAATTGTTTTTCCGTAAGTATCAGACAAGTACTTTTTATTTTCAAAGCCCATAATATACACCGAAATACCCGTTGTATTTCCACTGATTCCAACTTGATAAAAATCTTTGGTTTTACCATTTGCATATTTTATCGTTTTTAAACCATATCCAATGTTTGGATTGGTAACCACCTTGCCATGCTCGTCTTTTCCGTCCAAGAACCATAATTTGCAATTTGGCAATAAATAAAGCATTCGGCTATGCAATGTTTCAAGATCCGAACGTTTTGAGTCGGGTTGACTGTCAATATATTCTTTGATTTGATGTTCTGTATCCATAATTTTATTTGGGTGTTGCTTTTGTGACGAGCTAACGGTTTACGTATTGGCGATACCGCTATTCCTGTGGCACAAACCATTCAAATGTCAAAATCCTAAATTCCTGCTTTTTCCAAATCAAACTCTATTCTCAATGGGTATTTTAGTTTAAGTGAATCCAGTTGCATTCTATTAAGTGAGCAAAAGTCAATATTCTTGGTTTTTAGCTCATTTTCAACAAATTCAAGATGAGACTGATAAACTATAGTAAGTATAGAATCTAGCATTTCTCTATTGCAGTCAGGTTTCCAATATATTAGGTAATTCAATCCATTAAGATCTTCTGGAGCCAAATCATCTTTGCCTACTTTTGACAAATATTTAATAATCTGTGGTTTTAAAGAGTCTTTTTCTATTGGTCTTCCTGCCACCAATAATTTATCATGTTGATTAAACATTATTGAAAAATAATTCCTCTCTCTCATTGCTATTGGACAATTATCACATATTTCATAATCGTAATCAATCATTACTTTTAAGAATCCACTCTTGTTTTGAATCTTAAATGGCATTTTAAAATTGACCCAACCACATTCCTCGCACAAATCATATCCATAAAGCTCACTTAAATCATTTCGGATCGAATCTGCATTTCTTTTTATATCAATATCCATTTCAGGTATCGTATCAGAACAATTGATAAAGTCAAACCGATTATTGCGATCTTTTTTATTGAAACATCCAATTCCAACTATCAAAATCAATATAATTATTGCAGTATGTTTCATCTTTCTTTTACTGACCGATAACGGTTTCGGGCTTGGCGAAGGCTGGGAAATAAAAGTACGAAAGTTCAATTTATTACCAAAGCTAAATAGAAGAACAAATGTTTAATTTATTACAAATGCCCAGCTTTTGCCAAACCCGCGTTGGTGGCTGGGCATTTTCTATCTATTTATTTCTTGGTTCAAAAGGTGGTTTCCATTTCTTTTTCGACATTATGTTTTTCACGTCTTGGTACGATAAGGGATAGAAATCGTGACTATCAACACCAACATCAAATGATAATGAAGTTTCATCGTCTGGTAAATCGCCGTGTGAGTGTCCATATAAATGCCATGTCCCATAATGACTTGCATTCCAAACTCTCATTGCATAATGAAATAAAACAATAAATCTTTCTCCTTTGTGTGCATCGCTGTCAGAAACTGTCAGTTCGTAATAATCTTTTATCCACTCAAAACAGTCAGCACATTCTAATGCTGAACTTTCGTGATTACCTGTGATTAAACAAATTCGTCCATTAAGTTGTGCTCTTAATTGTCTTACTTTTCCTGACGACATTAGTGCAAAGTCTCCAATATGATAAACTATATCTTCAACTCCAACTTTTTCATTCCAACGTTTTACCATTTCTGCATTCATTTCGTCTGCATTGGCAAAAGGTCGTTTGGAAAATTCGATTATATTCTTGTGTCCAAAGTGGTGGTCAGAAGTAAACCATATATTATTTGTGTCCATATTTTATTTCTTTTTTTGTCTTGTTATTTTTTCTGTGGTGTCGGTTTCAAGCCTTGCCACCAACATCAATATATACACACTTCTATGGCGTATATTCACCATATCAACGCACTGCTTCTTGACTCAACGCTAATAAATCTTGCCATATACTTACCCTAACGCAAAATGGTAATGGTGTTGTTATAAATGATTTTTTCGTTGCTAAAATCAAGCACTTTTATGGTAATGGCATATTGACCTGCCGGAACTTGTTTACCCAAATAGGTGCCATCCCAACCAATAGAAGGGTCTATGCTGTTAAAAATCTGTTCGCCCCAACGGTTGTAAATGGTCATTTCAAATTCTTTCACAAACCGCACGCCGTAGGGTTTAAAAACTTCGTTCAACCCATCGTTATTGGGCGAAAATGAGGTGGGCACCATCAACTCTCCGTCAGGAAAAACAAAAATTTGTTTAATGATTGTGTCTCGACACCCATTGGCATTTTCTACCCAAAGCATTATGGCAAATGTGCCTGTATCGGTAAATTGCCATTGATAACTTTGTCCACTGCCACTGCTTATTCCCAAAATTTGCCAGTTCCACGAATTGGCATTTTGAGCATTTTCTTCAAACAACATTTCGGTGGTGGCATCAAACGAAGCTAACTTTTTATAAGTAAAATCAGCCGTTGGCTTGTCATATACCAATGCAGCCGTTTTGTCTGTCAACGTATCTTTACAACCCAAAGCCGATTCAACAATCAATTGAATCTGATAGGTTCCTGCCTTTTTATAAACATGCCACGGGTTCAGGCTTGAGGAGGTTATTTTATCGCCAAAATCCCATGTATTGCTCACAATTCGGCCTGTTGATATGGTTGAACTGTTTTGAAATTGCACCGTATCACCCAAACAAATAATTCCGCCCGAAAATTGAGCTTTGGGGCTGGCGTTTATCCGAACGTTTTGTGTGGCTGTGTCGTTACAATTTTTATCACTTCTCACAATCATTTGGATACTATAATTGCCTTCGGCGGTGTATGAAAACGAAGCCGGGTTGGCATTGTTTGAGGTATTTCCATTGCCAAAATCCCAATTGGTAGCGGCAATGGTAGCCCCGTTTGACAAGGTTTTATTGGCAATAATTATGTTATTTCCTTTTTCGCACTGCGAAGTATCGTTAATGGTAAAAGCCGCTATCGGACTCGCATAAACATCTATCATTCGGGTGGCCGTATCGTAACAGTTTGAATCTGTTTTCACCACCAAATCTACCTGATAATTTCCGGCGTTGCCGTAGGAATATCCTAAATTATCGGCAGTCGTAGAAGTATTTCCATCTCCAAAAGTCCATTGGTGCGAAACAATATTGCCACCCAAACTATTGTCGGTAAAATCAAACAGATTATCGGCCAAACAAACATTTTGTTGCACCAAACCAATATCGGCGGTGGGGCTTTGAGCCACAATGGCTCGCTGAGGCAGAACGGCTGAACAGCCTTTGTTTGAAGTTACGGTGAAAATTATATCATATTTACCAGCTTTACTGAAAGAAACTGTGGCATCAGGCGTATTCGTTGTATCGCCATTGCCAAAATCCCAATGATATTTTACGATAGAACCATACGGCACCGACGACAAATTTGTGCAGATGTATTTGTTTTCGTTGAGGCATTGAGTCTGTTGATTAAACTGCCAATTGGCGGTTGGATTTGCCCATACATGTATATTTTTTGAGATGGAATCTTTACACCCAAAATTGGATGTAACCACCAATTTTATGGCACGGCTCCCGGTGTCTAAATAGGTGTGCGATACGTCGGTTTTTGTGCTGGTATTGCCATCATCAAACGACCATTTATAGCTCATTGTACCACTTGAAAGGGTCGAGGTGTTTACCATATCAAAACCATTGTTAGACCAGCACGTATCGGCTTTGTTAAAAACAAACTTGGGTTTGGGTGTTGGGTTTACCTTTACTTTTAGCGAATTGCTGGTGGCCGAACACCCATTTAAACTTACGGTTGAAACAAGCGTGCCGGAATCAGCAACAACTACATTGCCCAGTGTGATAATAGAATCGGATAATCCGTTCATTTTTGCTCCATTTCTATACCACTCAAAGCTGGCCGTTTTATAATTGGTGGTGTTTTTCAAAACAACACTTGCACCTTCACAAACGGTATTCGACCCATTGATAACACCCAAATTGGTTTTGGGAATCGGTTTTACATAAACAATGGAATCTATTCTTTTGGAAACGATGCTGTCGTTTAGCACCAACTCGGCATAATAATATCCGGTGTCGGGCAAATTGAACGTAACCGGACCATCCAAATCCGATTTAAAGGTAAGTGTTCCATATTTGCTCATATACCATCGGCGTTTGTATATCGAACCTACACTACTGTCGGTAAGGGTAACAAATCCGTTTTGGCAAATTGAATTTGTATCTATCACAAAATGAGGTATTGGTTTTAAGGCTTCCAGCACCACGCCGTAATCTTCGGTTTGCCCATAGCCCAAGGTATCGCAACTATGTTGTATGGTGCCATAATCGCCCATTACCCTCATGCGAATAAGGGTATTAGTTACCGCGGTTATTGGAATTTGTATGGTGTCGTGGTGGGTAAAACCATTGGCCGCATCCACCACCAACTCTCCGGCATCTTCCAAGTTTCCGTTGTTATTAAAGTCGATATAAATTTTGAGATATTCTTTATAGCTCTTTCCATGAGTTACGTCCACAAAATAGCTTGTATCATTTTTTAAGGTAAATATTTCTTGGCAAGCCATGTCTAAATATTCGCCCTCACTTCGGGTTCCGCTGCTGGTAACCGTTTTTCCGTCAATGCTTACACTGTATGTGCCAAATCCGGCATTGATGGTGGTGTTATTTGTTTTGGGTGTACAACTTGCCGCTTTAATGGAAGAAAAAACTTCCACAAAATCAATCATCTCTAACGAATCATACCCTGCACAGTTTTCGGCATAAAACTTAACCGAATATTTGCCTTTAGCATTAAAAACCACCTGCGGATGCTGGCTGCAACTGTCTGTTCCGTTAACAAACGAAACCGTATTGGGCGAGAATTTCCACAGCCAGGCAGTTGGCAAATTTTCGGAAGTATCTGTCAATGAAAGCGTTTCTCCCAAACACAATTTATTAGATGAATACTCCATTCCGGCAATGGGAGCTTCCAAATCTTCGTCATAAAGCGGAGACCGCCAGTTGCCTCGCCCATACGTGCCACACACCACATGGCTTTTGTCTCTACCCTGCGGGCTGTAATATATTTCAATATCATTTACTCGAGTATTGATGGGCATATTGTCGTTATACCACTGCCATGAGCTCATGGTGGTATCTTTGTAAAACACCCCCATATAGGTGCCAATATACATGCCCTGGAGTCGGCTGCTGCTGTCGAAAACCAAACTTAACAACGGAATATTAGGCAGTCCGCTTGAGATATTTGTCCAATTGCTGCCCCCATCGTCTGATTGATACACTTTATTTGATTGCGTAATCCAAACCCTGTTTTTCATTGTTGAATGAGACTCTATGGTCATTACATTGGCATTGTTGGGTAAGTTTGATGTTAAATCTGTCCAAGTTGGTGTGGCGGCAGAAACGTTGGTGCTTTTGTAAAAAACATTTCCCGAGCGGGAAACATACAAAATATCAGGGTCGGCAGGAGCGTTTTCTAAGGCAATAATATTTTGTGAATTCGACCCAGCAACATTGTCTGAAATTTTAGTCCAGGTAACCGCTGAAGTAGTTGCTGCCGTAACGTTGGTTGTTCTCCAAACGTTTTTGTATCCGGCAAACATGGTGCTGGGTGTGCCTTCCATCAACACAAAAGGAGTTACCCATGCTCCCTGCTCTGTAATGCCGTTTTTGCCATTGGCACCGATGGTTCCTTGACTCGAACCATTTTTTGAGCGTCGGATATCGCCATAATACAAATCGCTATAGCTCCACGTAGGGTCGCTGGGGTCAATGAGGCAGTCCATTCCGTCTCCGCCCACAGTGGTGAACCAGCTCATATTTTCCATCAATCCTGTTCCATTATCCTGATAGCCATTTATGAGCATATCCCTATTGGTGGCACTTTGACCAATTCTATATACTTGGGCATTGCCGATTCCAGAACTTATATCGGTCCAATTTTTTCCCAAATCTTTTGTAAAATAAATTCCTCCATCATTTCCGGTAAAAAGTGTATTGGTAGCAGGTTGATATTCCATAACGTGGTTGTCGGCATGCACTTCGGGTGCACCACCACTGCCCACCCAATGGGCGTTTATTTTCCATGTTTTACCACTGTCTTTGCTCTGAAAAATATTAACTCCGGCCACATATAAAATGGATTTATCCAATGGGTCGGCGGCTATATCCAAATCATACCATGCCTGCCCCCCCGTTCCGGTGCCGAGGTGCGAATAGTCCATAATGTTCGGGGTATCGCTCATTAATGTAAAACTGCTTCCTCTATCCACCGACAAATACAATCCGGCAAAAGTGCTGGAATTGGTGACCACCGCATACACAAAATTGGAATCGGCTGGGGTAACTGCCACGGCCATTCTCGATTTCCCGGAGGGTAAACCTGTGGTAATGTTTGTCCAGGTTGCTCCATTATCGGTTGACTTATAATATTTTGCTGAACTTGCACATGCATACGCAAAGTCCGGATTGACCGCATCAAGTGTTAAATCTTTAAAATTTCCAGTTTGAACCTGAGTCCAATTATTCCCGCCATTTGTGCTTCTGTATATTCCACCATCGGTAGCTGCCAACAAAATTTGGGTGTTTCGTGGGTCGATATACAATTTACCAACGGTTCTGTTGCCCATGCCCGTAGCAGTCTGATTCCATGTCTGACCGCCATCCGTACTTTTAAAGACACCTCGGCCATAACTGTCGCTGGCATCTCTATCGCCCGTACCTAAATAAATTGTGTCGGGATTATTGGGGTCAACGGCTATAGACGAAACACCGAGCGTAGCCAACGAATCGGTATTGGTTGCCCATGTATTTCCGCCATCATAGCTCCGCCAAAGTCCACCCGCTGGTGCACCCACATACACAATATTGCTATCTGTAGGATGAAAACCAATGGAGTTAATTCTTCCCAAACCATTGGGCTGTCCAGTTCGGTTTGAGGGCAAATATCTGGGGCCAATTTCTAACCAATTTCCAGTTTGCTGACAAGTAGGTGTCCCACTTCCCAAAGCTCCACCTCGACTAAAACTTCCAAAACCACCTCCCATTGCACCTCTTTGTCTAAGATATTTTTCAACTTCTGCTTCCAAAACTCCGGGAGCCGGAATGTTTCCCAAGCTGTCAATAATTTGCCATTTGGCATATTCCCACCGTTTAAAGGGTTTGTAACCTGAGCCTTTTTCGATGGTTTTGTTACTCCAATAAAGTTCAAATGCCCGCTGGGTTTGGAAAAAATTTACCGATGGGTTTTGCATCATTTCAACCCAATATGGATTGTTTATAGTGTCTTGTGTAATTTGAGAATAGGCGTTGAAATAAAAAATATAAAGAAATAGTAGGCCAAATAACCGTTTCATATCATTCAAATGTGGTATAACAGAACGTACGAAGCTACGAACCTTTTGGCAATTTACCATAATTGCCAAAAACATTAGACGGATATGATATTACTCGGGGTTTGTGAGCAAGAAGTTATTGACGCTTCTTAAATTTTTTGAGAATGTATAATCCTGCACTATCAGCACTCTGCCGAGTTTGTTGTAGATTCCATAAAATCTATCTGGGTCATACGCCAATTGATTGCCTTGTGAATCATACAAACCGTGCATTTTTTCGTAGCTTTTTTTACGGTAAAATTTAAGTTCATCAACACCTCTGTTCTTACTTTTTAGCCGAATAGTGCAATATGGCGTTGTTTTTAAAAGTGAGTCTTTTAAAGAATCATTAGCATAAATAAACCCCTCAAAATTCTTCAATTCAAAATTATTCAGATACGATTTCACTGCCGCTCCGTTTAGCATTTTCTCATCAAATTTTTCAGCCGTAAAATCGATATTTCCATCGCTATTCTGAACCATTTTAAACCCATGCAGCGGAGTTTCTCCATAAATCACTTCCACTTCTTCAATATCCAATCTCTTGCTGTCAAAAATGGTGCGGCTTATCCAATTGTCTAAATCCAACGAATAACGAATATTTACAAACCCTTCTTCTCCAGGAATAGCAACAATTTTGGGGTCAACATTTCCCTCATTTTTAAAATAGGTTCCCAACAATGAAGGTGTGGTGCCTCCAACAATATAGGTCTTTATTGGGTTTTTTCCGTTCTCATATATTTCCACCTTTATTCCATCTATGGCCATGGCTTTTATAATATTTTGCTTGGCTGCATTTGGCACAGGGCCGGTGGTTCGCAGTTTGGCCATAGTTCCGTTTAACAAAAAATCAACTTCTTTTTTGTTGGCTGGAAAACTGTCATTTACCGTCCAATTTCCATCGGCACTTTTTTTAAGAAAAATCTGTTTATCCCCTAATAAATTGGTCATAAAAATCATTTCCACTTTATCGGGATTCTCGATGTAAAAATCCTCTGTGTTTTTATGGCTATTTAGTTTTTGGCCCCTCAAGACATACAACCCCACTGCCGCAGCCACCAACAAAATCAGTATTAACAAATATTTTTTTGAACTCATGATGATATATTGGGCAAAAATAAGGTGTTCGGCATCAACAAAAAGCCTTATTTGACGAACGGAAATGAACACGCTGTAGGAACACGCCTCGAGGCGTGTTCCTACAGCGTGTTCCTACGGCGTGTTCATTCAGTGTCCTGCCGATGTTTCATCCATCACAATCCGCCCAATGTCTGTTCTTTAGGATATTCAATGGTGTATTTGTATTTGACAATCTGTTTTTTCTGCGGAGCTAATTTCATTCGCCAAGTTATCAAACCCGTTTGAGCATTCAGCTCCCCACCATCGGCATTTACCAGTTCAATTTTGATGTTCTGATTGGTGGTGGTCGGTATTTGATCTTCCAACACCAAATCGATGGGGTTGCCGCTATTGTTTCTAACTTCTATTTGATAGGTAGCACTATACACCTTGTTTGAACCTATAATTTTGTTTTTGTTTTCCTCATCTAACTTTGTTCTCTTTACAGCCATAGAGCGGTATCTACCCATCGAAACCTCGAGAGTGTCCATTACTACCGTTGGGTCAATAACGGTGCGACCGATAAAGGTATTACCAAAATAAATATTGGCATTGCCTACTAATAAATCCAAGTTTTCCCAATCAAGAATACGAGCTACCACAAAGGCATCGTTGTCCAATTTTGGCACCAAGAAATGTTTAAATTCCGCTTTTAGCACGTGTCTTTGCACCGTTACATAGTGCACCTTTCCGTTGCTTTTTATGTTATACGGCAGCGAAATATCAAACTCTACCGATGAGAAATTTTGCATTTTTTGACTGTAATCGTAAGCCATAGTTGCGGCTGGTGCTTTTTCATCATCCATTTCTGCCATATCGGCCTTTGCTTCTGTGGTATTGTAGTAGTAGGCCTCTTTTCTGAGGGCTTTGTCTTTGTTGGCTACAGTTCGTTGAATGTGTTGATAATAGTTGATATACCAAACCGGCAAAACGGGCTTTACATTACTTTGATTTGGATTGGCGTTTGAAACTCGCAGCCTCACACCGCTCCAGTCTTCGCCTGAATTTTGGTAAACCGCAGCTTTGTAAATCAATTCAATATCATTGCCTGCATCTTTGGCCGAAATATCGTACCACGGACTCCATCCGGCTGAAAATACACTGTAGTTTACTTCCAGTTCTGCCGAAGTTGCTGCCTCGGCCATTACAGAAACCACGATTTGATATTTGGGAGCTTTTTGCATAGGCCACTGTCCGTTTTGCTGAAAATTTACCAGTTCTTGATGGCGTTGAGACAACCTGTTGCTCTCTTCCAACATTTTATTTTCGATGAGTTTTAGCTCCAACAATCTGTCAGCCAATGTTTTCAATTTCCCCTCCAAATATTCCAAGGTTCCTTTGAGTAAATCAAGTGAATCTGGCTTTCCTCCACCTCTTAACAGCGGATGACCGAGCAACAGATTTTTTTCTGTTTGCACCGCATTTATTTTCTCCGAATTATTGGCCATATTCAGATTGTGAATTTTGATAGAATCTAAAACCTTATTGATTTTTTGTTGAGTAGCATTTTGTTCTTTTTGGTTGATGGCCTCTGGCTCCGGATAAAAAACCCGATAGCTAATATCCAAAATTGTAAAACTTCCTTTTCCTGAAGCCTTCAAACTTTCTTGATTTGTTGATGGCGACACCTCGTCAAACACCACATACGACTGACCTTTGGGTAACGAGACTTTCCCGCTTCTGGTAACCTGTGCACCCTGCATAAATACAGTGACATTGGTAATTCGAGAATCAATGATTTTTACGATGTCTTGAGCGATGGTTTGGTTTAAGGAGAACAGAACAGCAAAGGCTGCCAACAATACATTTTTCATACAACATTTTTATAATACGGTGTCTCCATACCGCCAAAATGTTGTAGGTAAATGAAAATTTTTTATTCTTCCACTCTTTTTTTCCTTACCAATGAAAAGGCGGTAACAATTTCATCTCCCCTGGCTCCGGCGGGGTCGGTAATGCCCACCAACGCCTTGTATGAAGCCGAATGATCCACCCAAAAATTACAATCAAGCGTTCTACTGTTTTGATCTTGTACATATCTGGAAACAATGGAATCTTGAACATTTGAGATAACAATGACTGCATGCACGTTTTGCCTTCCGTGGGTCATGGAAAGTACGTAATCATATCCTGTATCCGCCGGAAATTCATATTCTACAAACACTCCAGACTGAAGGGTTATATCATCAGAAACTATAATTTGCCATGGGCTATCGCCCAACAATGGCTTCTCGGTTTGTGCTTGTGCGACAACCGCCGTAGCCATGAATAAAAAAATTATGGACAGTACTTTTTTCATTTCTCTTTTCTTCTTTTTCAAAGACGATAATTTTTTAAAAAGGTTTTGAAGAATACTCCTTTTTTTGAATATCCAACAAAAGTAAGCATACTTCCCACATCTAAAGAGACATGGTTAGACCGCATAAAAAACTAGTATAATCAACTGTTTCATAGTATGTTGCAAGATTATAGATTCCGTTTAGCTTAACCTTATACCTCGGTTTTTTTAACAGCAGTACATTTACGGAACTGTTCCACTCCACACGAACCGTGACACCCTTATTAAATGCCTGCCGGCCACAAATTTCGAAACCGAGTTTGGGAGTAAAATCCATCCTAATTTCCTCCGTCATTTCAAAATAAGCCTTACCCGAGTATTGTTCATTCATCACGCCAATGCCTGCTGCAATGCCAAATGGCTCGTTGCTTCTTGTCTGAAAACCAAACAATTGCAAATCCAATGTATTGTAATGATCCGTTTTGTCGGGGTGGAATTCAGTGAGCATATTTTCCCTAATTCGTAATTGAAGTGCCCCAATATGGAATTTTGCCTCCAACACTCCGATAGATAAATTTCTATTGTCGAGCGTATATCGAAAAGCAACCGAACCACCGTTTGGCTTATAATTTTGTGCAGTATCACTATATTTTATTCGTGGAGGCCTCGGTGGCCGTGGCGTTCTTTGTCTATAAACATAATAATTATTGTCGGATACGGACTCTTCCTCTTCTTCCTCCTCCTCTACTTGTGTTTGTGGAGGCTCTTCATAATAATCACTCGAGTTTCCATCTTCACTTGATTTTGGAGTTTTCTTTGGGGCATTGTGTTCATCCGATGCTTTTTTGATTTGGTCTATTGTTTGAGAAAATCCGAATAGGCAATTACTCAAAAAGACAATAATGGTGAGAAGTAATTTTGTTTTCATAATGTTTCTGCTAAGTGCATTGTTTGCCGCAAAAATCAAACCACATACACAAAGCATTGATATTAAAACACTTATACTAAATATTTGATTATTTTTTAGTTCGGTTTAGTTTTTACAATATACTATTTATTGGGCAAAGAAATCGGCTTGTACGGTTGCTGCGAAAGTTCAAAATACTCCCGATTTAAGCTCTTTTGGTCATACAGCTCCCATTTTCGAAACAAATAGTTATCATCAACCAATTTCTTCCCATTCTCATTATATTCAACATCTTCAAGCGTGCAAATTGTGATTGTTTTCTTTTTAATGGCAGAAGAATAGAGCATGGTTTCTATGGGGTATGACCAATTGGTTTCATACATCAATTGGTTTTGATTTACCACCCATTTTGATTGTGCCGGATTTTCCAAAGACCTCTCTACCAAAGAATTCATCTCTTTTGTACGGCCAACAAATGTTTTGGAAGCCCACAAAATACTGACGATTCCGACGGAGAATATTGCAAAAATAAAAGTATTTTTTGTCGTTGATTTTATGTGCGGCCATATCAAAACTGCTGCCCACCCAACAGCAAAGCAAAAAGCGAAATAAACCTGCTCCTGATATCTGGTATGAATTAATTCGGGATGAGAAATGTGAGCCATTGCAAGAAAAGAAAGCACGCCAATCATATAAACCCATGCCAAAACGATTTTCTTTTTTTGCAACATTACATACACAATCCATGCGAAAATGGCCAATGGGAAAGAATAATTTTTCATTAGAAAAACACCCCACGAGGTGAGAGCCTTACCGCTAAAATGCCTAATGGAAAGATTATTTAAAAAAGATTGCGTTTTGGCCATTTCGTAATGGCTTTGAAATTGACTTTTTACCAAAAAAGTGCCAACCAATACACTGCCAAATACCACATAATACCACCTAAACTGATAGTTATTTTCTATGAAATGCAGTGCTAAAAAGAAGACAAATAACAACATGGCATTAAAGTGGGCTGTGGCTATGATTACCAACAAAACACTCGACAAAACGATATATCCGGGCGTTTCTTTTTTGCGGAGAATACTAAAAAAAAGGACAATAAGTGCAGCAGCATAATAAAGCTCAAACATGGGTACGAAAAAGCCTTGAGCTATGCCTAAAACTTGAATCATTAGTAAAAGAATGCCTGCTGTGGGGTTTTGCAATCCATATCGACACCACAAATAAATACCATAAAAAAAAACGACATGACCTACCGAAGTGAGTACCAAAATTGTTTTTAAAGGGAAGTGAAGTTTTACGGCAATAAGCGTAAAAAATTGGGAAAATCCCAAAATATACCGATGATGTTCGACCCAAAATTTACCTTCGTTTATAACCCGAAATGTGTAGTAGGCCGAATCTGCATACAACCTTTCCTGCCAAAAAAAAAGGCTCATACACATCAGCATTAAAAACCCCAGATGAATCAAAAAATCTGGGTTTTTATGCAAAAAGGCTTTCACGAAATTTAATTATTAAACCTTGCCACCAGCGGCATTTGTCGGCCTACACCAAATGAAAGGTTGGAAATTCTTAAAATAGGTGCAGCTTGAAACCGTTTGTATTCATTGCGGTCAACCAGTTTAACTACTTTTCGCACGGTGGCTTCTTCAAAACCCATCTGCACAATTTCTTGCCAGCCCTTTTGTCTTTCAATGTATTGGAATAAAATTTTATCCAACAGTTCATAAGGTGGCAACGAATCGCTGTCTTTTTGGTCGAAGCGTAGCTCGGCACTTGGAGCTTTGTTTATTATTTCTTCCGGAATAATTTCACTGTTTTTGTTGATGTAACGAGCCATTTCATACACCTGCATTTTATACAAATCGCCGATGGCCGATAGACCTCCACACATATCGCCATATAAGGTGGCATAACCTACGGCGGTCTCGCTTTTATTGCTTGTGTTCAGCAAAATACTTCCAAATTTGTTGCTCATGGCCATAAGCAGCAATCCTCGGCTTCTGGCCTGAATATTCTCTTCGGTCACATCCACTGTATATCCCTCAAACTGGGGTTGTAAGGTTTGTTCCACCACATCAACCATATTTTTTATGGGAACAATGGTATATGGACAACCCAAATTTTTGGCCAATTTTTCGGCATCTACTACCGAGCCTTCCGATGAATATTTGGAAGGTAAAAGCACCGCCAAAACATTTTCTGCTCCCAAAGCCCTTACTGCCAGAGCATTTATTACTGCCGAATCAATTCCTCCGCTGGAGCCAAGCAAGGCTTTTTTAAAACCCATTTTGCCAAAATAGTCTCTGATACCCATAACCAAAGCATCGTGTATCAGCTCTATATCCTCATCGTGATAATCTTGGCTATTGTCTTGATAAATTCGGTCTTTGTGCCAATCAATGCAGCGATAGTCTTCTTCAAAATACTTGAGTTCTTCGGCTATTTCGCCTGTTCGGTTTATAAACATGGAGCCACCGTCGAACAAAATATCGGTGTTTGCTCCCACCTGATTGACATAGACCAACGGAAGTCCATAATGTTTGGCATTTTGAACCATCCTGTCTTTCCGCTCATCCACATGGTTGTAGCTATATGGCGAGCCGGAAAGATTAATCATCAAATCCGGTTTTTGCCCAATAAGTTCATCCATCGGATTTTGCCCATACAAAAATGGTTCATCCAAATTCCACAAGTCTTCGCAAATAGTAACAGCAATCTTTACCCCCTTAAAATCAATCAGTTGAAAGCTGCTATTTGGTTCAAAATATCGATACTCATCAAAAATATCGTAGGTGGGCAATAGCGTTTTGTTTATTTGATATGCTATTTTTTTTTGATGTATGAATAATGCTGAGTTGTAAAGTCTCTTTCCCTTTTTTAAGCCAGAAAATACCGGAGCACCCACCAAAATGGCAATATCACCTGTGGCTTGCTTCAACTCATCGATTGCATGCCAACATCTATCAATAAAACTATTGTAGTTGAGCATATCTTTGGGAATGTATCCGCAAATGCTCAGCTCAGAAAAAACCACTAAATCAGCCTTGTCTTTTTTTGCCTGCTCTATTTGAGCCAGCATTTTAGCCGTGTTTCCTGATATGTCGCCAATGGTATAGTTTAGTTGAGCAAGTACAATTTTCATTGGCCAAATTTAGAAGAAAACCCCAAGATTGAGGCTCACGAAATTGTTTTTGCCAATTACTGATTTGTCGGCTGCAAACATATCCGCGAAGTTTTGGTCGAGTCTGATACCGGCATATAGCGATGTATTTCCGGCAAGGCTATATTCAAAACCACCTCCAATTATCATGGGCAATCTCAATAAAAACACTTTGTCATTAAAATCGTCAAACTGGTATTTATCGTTTTGTTTTTTGTTAACTCTTATGCCTTCTGTTTCGTCAAACGGCAATGATTGGCCAATAATATTGGCTTTTGCCACAGTAAGAAATGATGGAGCCATACCGAATTGAACCCAATACGACCAATATCCAAACTCTTTGGTTTTAAATTTTATGGAAACAGGCAACTGAACATACTGCGTTTTGTATTCGTATTTTACATCTCTGAAACTAGACTTCCCCTTTACAGAGTCGGTATAATTCAACAAATCTGTGTGCTGAATGGTTCCGGCAATATTGGTAAAAAGCAATTCGCTGCTCAACGCATAATACTTTTGGAAATTATAATCACCCATCAACCCATAGCTGTATCCTACGGAGGTTCCCACTCTTTTTATGTTGGAGGTAACAGGTGAAATCCAAGAAAGATTTCCCGAAAATTTCATTCCTAAACGAAAACGTTGCTCTTGTGCGTTTGATAGGGTAAAAACAGAAAGCAACATAACTATAAAACCGATGGATGTTATTCTTTTCATCTTCATAACTTTGCAATTGAATTGTGCGACAAAAATGATAAAAAAATCAAAAAATATTGGATTCATTTTAAGTTTATTCTTGCTTTCAACCCTACTTTTTTCTGGTTGTAAAAAAAAGAACAAACACATTTTAGACTTAAAGGAAGAAAAAGTTGAGGTAAAACTCAATCGGCTCGAAAAAAAACTTTTTTCGGTTGAAACCGAGCAAGACTACGTGGCACTTGACCAATTAGATTCCAATTTTATTAGCCTTTACAAAAATGAAATTATGCGACATGTTACTGGCGGCATCCGATATTCGGTGCCAGAGCAGGCAGATGCTTACATTCGATTTTTACATTTTAAAGACATTGAACATTTGTTCAATGCAGTAGATTCAACTTTTGAGAATCTGGATTTTTTACAAAAAGAACTCAACTCGGCCTTTAGCTACTATCATCATTACTTTCCAAGTCTTGTAATACCCACTTTCAACACTGCAATCACCCAATTGTACTCTCAAAATATTCTGTTAGACTCGGCTATATATGTGAGTTTGGATTACTATTTAGGCGATGATTTTGCACCCTATAAAAGCCCAAGTTTAGAACTTCCCGAATATAAAATACGGACATTCAGAAAAGATTACATAACCCGAAATGCCGTTTTTGCATGGATTGATGCCCAGTTTCAAAAATCAAAAAACAGCCAATCACGGTTGTTAGACGAAATGATTTATGAGGGTAAATTGCTTTATGCCATGGACCGACTAATGCCCGAAATGCCCGATTCGCTAAAAATTGGTTACGAAAAAGGGAAAATTGAATGGTGTTTTGAAAACGAATTTCAAATTTGGAGTTTTTTGATAAACGAAAATTTGCTGTACAGCACCGAACTTGCCCGTTTTAGAGGCATTATTACCGATGCTCCTTTTAGCACGGGGCCAAATGTTCCGCAAGAATCACCTGCCAGAATTGCTACATGGTCGGGGTGGCAAATTGTGCGGAAATACATGGATAAAAACCCAAAAATTACCTTGTTGGATTTGATGAATGAAACCGACAGCGACAAGATTTTGAGATTGTCGGGCTATAAACCGTAATTTTTAGAATTTCGCAATGGGTTAATTCGTTCGGCTGTTCAACTCAAACAATTCTAAGCCAAAAATGGGTACTGCCGCAATGATGTGGTCGAAAATATCGGCCATAATGTGTTCATAATTTTCCCAACGCTTGTCTTTGCTAAACGCATAAATCTCAACCGGAATTCCCTCTAATGTGGGTTCTAAATGCCTAACCATTATGGTCATTTCCTTATTTATAGCCGAATGATGCCGAATGTAATTTTCTACATATTTCCTAAAAACCCCCAAATTGGTCAGGTTTCTACCATTTATTATTTCCGATTTATCAATTTCGTTTTTCTCATTAAAATGATTTATTTCGTCTTGACGATGAGTTAGATACTCAGCTATTAAGTCTATTCTCTTTAGTTTATTTACCTCCTTAGGCGTTAAAAAGTGAACGCTGTTTTGCCGAAGTTTTATTGCCCGTTTTATCCTTCTTCCATCGGCCTCCATCATGCCCCGCCAGTTTCTAAAAGAGTCGGCAATGAGGGAATATGTGGGTATGGTGGTTATGGTTTTATCAAAGTTCTGCACCTTTACTGTTGCAAGATTTATTTCTATCACATCGCCGTCTGCCCCAAATTTTTCAAAAGTTACCCAATCGCCAATATGCACCATATCGTTGATAGACACCTGTATGCTGGCCACAAAACCCAAAATGGTGTCTTTAAAAATGAGTACGATGATTGCGGATGCCGCCCCTAACGTGGTAATAAATTTAAAAAACGAAATGCCCGTGACAATGGCAAAAATGGTAAGAATACCCATAATCCATGCCACCATCATTATTACTTGTATGTAGCTATCAATGGGTTTATCTTTTAAATTGTCGAGCGTTTTGAAATAATCTCGAAACGTTCTAAAAAAACTTCTAACCAAAAGCAGAATAACCACCACCACCGAAATGTGCAAAGCCTTGTCGGCAAAGGCTCGGTAGGGTTCAAAATCGGAAAACACCAAAGGGGCTACTTTAAAGGCAATAACCAAAGGCAGTATGTGAGCCAACTGATGTGGTACCTTGTTGGCCACCATAAAATCATCCAACTCGGTTTTGGTTTTTGCCGCAAACCGATGAAAAACGGCCACAAACAACTTTCTAAAAACATAATCAGAAAGGATGATAAAAACAACCGTAATTATGAGCAACACCCACAAATTAAGATTTTGTGCCGCATTTTCAGAAAATCCCTGACGGATAAAAAAATGGTAAATGGTGTGTCCTAAATCGCCGTTTTTCATTTGCAAATTCGAGTGCAAATGTATTGTGATTTCGTCATTCAACCCCCTTTTTCTTTGCCTAACTTGCCTCGCAGTGCTGCCAAAAACATGATAATTTATTACCCTTCATACAATTTCAAAAATAAACCCGACCTTCGTCCGGTGTCGGTTTTCAACTTTATAAAAACAGATTTTTTAAAAAATGCCGGAAAACTTTTTGGCAGTGCTGCCATTGTGCAAGTGCTTAACCTGTTGTTGATTACACCACTTTTAGCCCGACTTTTTAGCAAAGAACAACACGGAGACCTTACCGTTTTCACTTCTATCATTTCTGTTTGTGTTGCGTTTTGCACACTCAAATTTGAACACGCCACCATGGTAGAATCCAATGATGAAAAGGCTCAAAATTTGATAAGCCTTTCACTTTTCATCAACCTCCTTTTTGTGTGCTTATTCTACCTGTTTCTTTTCCTTTTTGGTGGTGCATTTGCCTCTTTCATGGGCTTTTCATCCGTTCCTTTTTGGTTTTACCTTACACCTCCTGCCATCTATTTTACGGCAGGTTTTGATATTTTTAATATCTGGTGGAATCGAGAAAAACGTTACACCAAAATAAGCTCGAACCGTTTACTCAATTTTTCATCCAAATCGGCCTACCAACTTTTTCACGGTTTTTTGTTTGCCAACAAAAACAACGGTTTAATACTTGGCCATATACTGGGTCAAATCATCAGTTTTGTGGCCTATCTACCCAAAAACTTCGCACTGTTCCTCAAGCCTCATGTTGCCCCATTTCGGCAGTTGGCCAAACAATACAAAAGTTTTGCCATTTGGCTCACACCCTCTGCATTAATTAATGTTTTGGGCACTCAACTTCCAGTTTTTATTATTCTAATGTTTTTCGACCGCGAAACCAACGGACTGTATGGCAATGCACTCAAACTGACCTACCTACCGCTCACAGCGGTGAGTTTTGCCATAAGCCAGGTGCTATATGAGCAGTTGGCTCGACTAAAAAACAACGTGGCAGAAACCCAAAAATTGGCCACCAACATTTTGCGGTTTCAGTTTTTTTTGGCCATCATTCCTGTGGCAGTGTTGGTGGTTTGGGGCGATGTTTTAACGCCCTTTCTGCTCGGTGAAACATGGCAGGATGCCGGCCCTATGGTGCAGATATTGGCTCTTTTTAGCTTTGCCATGTATATAAGCAGCCCCTTTGCATCGGCATTTGAGGTGCAAAATAGAATACACCTACAGTTTGTTTACACCTCGTTGTTTACTCTATTGGGCTGTGTAGGCTTGTATGTTTCGCTCCACTATTTTCACAACATATTGGGCGGTTTGCTGGTTTTCACTGCATGCAGTTCCATTGTGCGAATAGCCATGCTTATAAACTGTTTTCACCTACTAAAAACCAAGATTGTGGGACAGGTTTTGGTGGGCTTATCACTCTTAGCGGCAGTTATTTTTGTGTTGCAAGGGGTTAGGTTTTATTGGGGTTGATGGTTTTAAGATTGGGTAATTTATGCTTAATTCCTTTCAGGTCATTCAGAAACATGTTCTCCAATTTCTGTTGCGATATAATCTCCAGCATCTAAAACGATTTCCTCATTCCTGTACATTTCATGCACTAAGGAAATTGCTTCGTTTTTTGTTTTAGCTTTCACTTCAACTATTCTTGACAAGAATTCTTGAATTTCAATTTTAAATGTTTCCATACTTGATCTTTTTATATTTACCACGACCAACAAATTCAATAACCCCTATATCACGAAGTATTTGAAGCTGTTGCCTGATTTTATCTTTAATGAAATTATTGTTAGGGTATTTTAATTTAAGTTTTTGCTCAAACTTATAAATTTCATCAAGGTTGAAAACATCAGTTTTTGTTTCATCAATACACTTCATAATATCCAAAATCCAACCCTTTGCATCTGTACTTTTTGCCCGTAAAAACAGTGTTCTATTAAAATTTTCTTTAACAATTTCTTGATTAATTGCCCGAGCATTTTTAACCAAAAATACTTTACCCGCATCTGCAATTTTTGACATATCAATATTGCAGCCTACCCAGCCTGCTCTTCTTGCTGTTTCGGCCAATGGCTTTCTTCTGATGATGATTTCAGGTGTAAAAAACTGTTTTGGAATAATCAGAAAGTCATTTACAGACCAATTTTTCGAATAAGTCAAAAAGAAAAAATTAGGATTGTTTTCAGAACTGATTCTTTCAATCATTTTAGAATAAGCCCCGTCTGTAATTGCTTTTGTCAGTTTACCACCTTTGCTTTTCAACTCAAACTCTTCTGAGCATTTTTTACAGTAAAAATCGGCCACAGGCCTATTATTCTCGAATTCAATTAACGGTAATTCACCGCAGCATGGGCAATATGAATTATCTTTTACCCAATTCTCTGATAAAACTCTTGCAATTTGCGAACTACTTCTGAACCTTTCGGCAAGTTTGGTATCGAAATTCAAGTTCATTTAATCGTGAAAGAATTAATAACATTTGTGAACCACCTTTCAATCTCTGCAATGAGTTGTGTTTTTCCACCTGCCCATTTTAAAAATGGTTTTGCTGTTTTACCTGTCATTAGACCTATTACTATTTTTTGTCAAGCAAATTTACACTCTTTTTCTTCCAATTTCCGTGAACGAAATATCAACCAAATTTAGGGTCTCGTTTGCTTTTCTCAGTTTTTGGTGATTTTGAAATCTATTCTACATTATCCCCTCACCCCACTTTTTCCTACTTTTGCATGGCAAGAAAAAACAGCTTGATACGATTGATAAAAAAAATATTTATCGCCCTCGACAACAGTTTGTTTAAGTTGATGGTAAAACTCTGGTATCCGGCGTTTGAAAACATTTATCCCGGCGAGGTGTATTATTTCCAAATAATCAAACGGTATTTCTTTTTTCAAAAAATTCTGAGAATAAATGGCAATGTGCCGTGGCCGGTCGATTTTCGGTCGCAAGTAATTGATTGGCAAAACATTGAACGAAACGGTAAAATTTCGATGCCGGGTGGCAGCATGGGCAACTACATCAACGCCACTGGCGGACTAACCATTGGAAACAACGTAATTATTGGCCCAAATACCATCATATCTACTACCAACCACTCGCCACACAATCATGCCAAGTTTGCCAGCAAAATGGGTGTTTCTATTGGCGACAATGTATGGATTGGAGGCAATTGCAGCATAGTGGCAGGTGCAAAAATAGGCAACAACGTAACGGTGGGTGCCGGGTGCTACATCAAAACCGAAATACCCGACAACAGCATTGTGCGACAGGTAAAAGGCAATTTGGAGATTGTTGCAAAGAGAGAAGCATAGTTACTTTAGATAGGTAGTTGCTCAGGAATCCTTAACCAATCTCGTGTCTCAAAAAAAATAAAAACAACTTTTGCATTTCAAAACCAAAATATTACTTTTGCCGTCCTTTAAAAATTGATATGGCAAATCATAAAAGTTCAATAAAAAGAATTAGAAGCAACGAGGTTAAAAACGAGAGAAACCGTTATCAGCACAAAACCACACGTACTTGGATTAAAAAAGTGCGTACTTCTACCGAAAAATCTGAAGCCGAAGGGTTGTTGAAAGAAACTTTTTCGATGATGGATAAACTTGCCAAAAACAACGTGATACACAAAAACAAAGTTGCCAACTTAAAAAGCAGCTTGACAAAGCACGTTAATTCGCTTTAAAAAAAATCTTAACAAAATAAATTACATAAAGGCTTTTGGCATATTGTCAAAAGCCTTTTCTTTTGCAATATGCCTGAATATATAGCTATAAAAAACCGAGCCGATGACGAAAAACCCCGCGAGAAACTTCAAAACAACGGCAAACAAAGTTTGAGCAATGCCGAGCTTTTGGGCATTTTAATTGGCACCGGAACCAAAAATCGCTCGGCTATTGATTTGGCAAGAGATATTCTAACAGCCGCCGACAACAATTTGCATAATTTAGCTCGATTTACGGTGGCCGATTTGTGCAAAATAAACGGCATTGGCCCGGCCAAAGCCATTACCATAATCAGTGCCATTGAATTGGGCGGTCGCAAAAATGCAGAACAGGCACTTCAGGTAAAGAAAATAAGCAGCAGCGAGCAAATTTACAGATACATCAATCATCGGTTGGCTTATTTACACCACGAAGAGTTTTGGATTGTGCTGCTCAATCATGCAAATATCATTATCGGCGAACACCGTATCAGCGAAGGCGGTGTCTCGGCTACGGTGGTTGACCCAAAAAAAGTTTTCAAACAAGTTCTCGAAAAAAATGCCTCGTCTATCATACTTTGTCACAACCACCCCAGTGGCGGTCTCAAACCCAGCCAAGCCGACAAAGACATTACTAAGAAAATAACCAATGCTGGCCTCTTGCTCGACATCAATGTGCTTGACCACCTGATTGTTACACCCACTTCCTATTTTAGTTTTGCCGATGAGGGGTTGATATGATGGTTTGCCCTACCTCCCAAACTTTTTTGGGGTAATGCCAAACTTTTTTCGAAACGCTTCAATGAAATGGCTGGCACTTTTGTAGCCAATGCTATCCGCAATTTCGGCCACTTGCATCTGCCCTTCATTCAACATTTTTTTTGCCATATTGAGCTTGTATTCCTGCAAATATTTGTATGGTGGCAACCCGTAAACATTTTTAAAACCAATTTTAAGATTGTATTCGTTCATGCCAATCAGTTTGGCCAACTCTGCCAAACCCGGTGGAAACTCATATTGTTCTATTAAAATATTTCGGGCATTTTTGATGCGTTCTACGTTGTCTTTTTCCTTTAAAAAAGGGCAGGCTTCATACAAACTTGTTTCTTCCACATCAAAGGTATAACTGAGCAATTCCAGTACTTTTGCTTGATAAAATGCCGATTTTAGTACATTAGGCTCATTGCCATTAAGCAATTGATCGAGCAGTATGTCGCAACCAAAACCAATGGTTTTTACAGAATATTCTCGCACACCAAAACCTTCAAAACCCAACTTTACCATATTTTTATTGTCGTCGAGCAACATTTGATGTATGAACTCTGGCGACATGGCCATATACACCAACTGACATTTTTCGGAAATCAACTCAGTGTGTAGCGATCGTTGAGAATCATAAATAGTAAAAAAAGAACCCTGCGGAAGCTGTCTTTGGTATTGCTCCGAAAATTTGAAAACCACATCGCCGCTTTTGCAATAAAAAAAGTGCACCATCGCGTGGCTCAACGGCATTGTTTTTTCTAAGCCAACTTCGTTTTGGTTAAAAATCCATAAAGTGGCATTTTCCGTTTTTAATTTCTGATTTTTATCAATTTTAGCGACATTTTCCATACAACTATTAAAAATAAAAATTTATAACTTACTGAAATAATGAAACTTATCAATATAAAATAAAAATCATTTAGTTTCTACTTTAAGCGACATTATTTCTCCTTAAATCGGCAAAAATACAGGATTATGAAGACCATATTTGCACCACTATTTAAAATTCATCTAAATAATAGAAATGAAGAAGTTTTTCACTTTAGCAATTTTGTTGGTTGGCCTTAGAGTTGCCGCCCAAACACCCGACACAGCAATGATTAACGGCACACAGTCGGATATTTTTTATAGCCTCGAAAATGGGGAGGTTAAAGCTATTTCGAACAAAAATTGGGACATTGCCATAGAGGCCAAAGGCTTTGCAGGTTCAATTTTAATTAATGGTCAAAACGGCGTTATGCTATACTCTAGCCCTTATGCAATAGAGGATTGGGACAATTTCGACAGCACCGGTTTTAAAAATTGGCCTTCACACATCAACTCTGTTGAAACTTGGGACGGAGGTGCCTTTAACCAAAACCTAACCAGCGATTATGATTTGGGTTGGGGAGTTTACGACCCCGGAACACACATGGTGGTTGGCGATTCGATTTATTTCATTCAGTTGAGCGACAAATCTTTCAGAAGAATTTATATTGACGAACTTGCCAGCTCTACCTACACATTTGTAATAGCCAATGTGGACGGAACAAACAAAATAACTCAGACACTGAAAAAAACAGATTATACCGGCCGCAACTTTGCCTATTATTCCATTGTTAATGATGCATTTTTGGATCGTGAGCCCGATGCTGTATCGTGGGATTTTGTTTTTACCAAATATGTTGCCCCAATTGATGCCGGAGGACAAATTATTAACTACCCGGTATATGGTGTAAAATTGAATAAAAACACCGAAAACGCTCAGCGAGACGGATTGGACGTAACGAGCAATGACACTTCTTTTTTAGACTGGAATACAAACATTACCGAAATAGGATATGACTGGAAAAGCTGGAACGGCACGTCGTATGACATAACACCAGATCAGGTATTTTTTGTGAGAACTCAGGCCGGAGCCGTTTGGAAACTGTATTTCACCTCGTATAGCAGCAGCGAAATTCATTTTGTGAAAGAAAAGGTTGGGAACATTGGCATTGCCAAAACCAATGATTTTCAATTCTCGATGTTTCCAAATCCTGCAAATGACATGGTGACCATTCAGTTGCCTATCAACGAAGAGCTGTTGAGTATTGCCATAATAGGCAGCAATGGACAAACGCTCGTGGAGCAAACTGAAAACTTTATAAACACCAACAACCTTAGCAATGGCTTGTATTTTGTGACCATTTTAACCAAAAATGGTTCGGCTTGCACTCCATTAATCATTGCCAGATAATCCATTTTTTGATTGAAAAAACTCGGCTTTTTGTTCATAGTGATGTGTGTTTTGGGCGACTTGTTCGCCCAAAACACTTTATCCGTTTTGGTGCATTCTGCTGCCGACAGCTCCGCCATTAGTTATGCGGAGGTTGTTGTGGCCACAAACGAAACTTTTTCGAACCAAAGCATTGTTAAGGCCGGAACCTGCAACGAAAACGGCCAAATTAAATTTGAACTTTCTGCCGGAAAATATTTTATCAAATCAACCGAAGTATCGCACAGCACCGAAAATGCGGTGGTAGTTATCCCAAATCAAACCTCTGTTTCAATCTATCTAAAACCTACTTCAAACAATCTCGACCAAGTGGTGGTTACGGTTCAGGCAAAAGCACAGACCACCCAAAAAGCGGTGGAAAGAATAACGGTAATTACCGCTAAAGATTTAGAAAATCGCTCCGTGTTTAACCTGAAACAGGCTCTGGAGCAGCAATTGAATGTGCAGATTGCCAATGACAACTCAACAGGAAGTGCGGTTAGTCTGATGGGTGTTTCTGGGCAGAATGTAAAAATATTGATAGATGGAGTGCCTGTAATTGGCCGATTGGATGGCAACATTGATTTGAGCCAAATAAACCTAAACGATGTGGAGCGAATTGAGGTAATTGAAGGTCCTGTATCGACTGCCTACGGTAGCAATGCTCTTGCCGGCGTGATAAACATCATAACAAAGAAGAAAAGTCCGACTGCCGGTGAGGTTTTGCTCACCAATTATAACGAAAGTATTGGACAGTATAATCTGGGCATAACCGGAGGCAAACAGCTCAAAAAAGTGAATGTTAGAGCAGAGGCAGGCCGCAATATGTTTAGAGGTTGGAATGCCACAGACGAGGGCAGATACGATTCTTGGAAACCTAAAGAGCAATTTTTTGGGCGTTTTCAGGTATCAACCGGAAATCAGAAAAATCAATTTTTGATTAAATCAGAAGGTTTTAGAGAGCTACTAATTAACAAAGGAAGAGCAAACGCACCCTATTTTGAGACAGCTTTTGATGAGCATTTTTATACCACAAGATTGGACGAAAAGGTGCAATATGATCGGATTATCGACAGTAATAAAAATCTAAATGCTTTTGTTTCGTACAATCTATACAACCGACAACGTGTAAAGTATTATCGCGATTTGGTGACTCTCGAAAGCCGACAAGTTCCGTCAACCGATGGGCAGGATACCACAGGTTTTGTGGCTTTGCAGTCAAGAGGTTCGTATAATTTTTTGACCAAAACCAAAAAATGGAACACCCAATTGGGATATGATTTTATTTTTCAAAATGGAACAGGGGCTCGCATTGAAGAAGGAGTAAAATCTATAACCGATATGGCGGTATATGCCCTATCTGAGATGATGGTTGGCAGCCATTTCTCTATAAAGCCCGGCATTCGGCTGGCATACAATTCTGTTTACAAATCGCCAATCGCCCCCACTTTTTCTGCTCGATATGAGGTAAAAAAATATGTCTATCGGTTTAGCTATGGCCGTGGTTTTCGAGCCCCGGATATAAAGGAACTTTATCTAAATTTTGTGGATGTAAACCACAATGTGATTGGCAACGAAAATTTAAAAGCCGAAAAATCACACAACTTTCAAACATCCGTTACCGGATTTCATAAGATTAAAAAAGGAGTAATAAGGCCCTCATTGTCTGTATTTTATAATGATATTTTTGACAAAATAACACTCGCCAACATTTCAGGTACGGAATATACCTACGTAAATCTCGATCAGTTCAAAAGTCTGGGTGGGCAAGTAAATTTGGCAGTAGCAACAAATAAAACAAGGGTAAACATTGGGTTTTCTGCCACCAACGTTGTTTCGATAAACAATGCTGAAACGAATCAAAAAACAGATTTTTCGTATATCGAAACGCAGGCATCTATCAATCAAGATTGGAGAAAAATAAAATTTACCCTTTCAGGAAAATATACAGGACCCAAAAGCATTTTCTCGCTTACCGACAACCAAATTACCGAAAGTAAAATATCCGGCTTTGGGTTGGTAGATTTTCAAATGAACAGACATTTTATGAATAAGCGTTTGGACTTGAGTGTAGGGGTAAAAAACCTGATGAACGTAACAAACCTCCAAAGCACAGTTGTTTCAAACGGTGTGCATACGCAAAATACCGGACTATCTATGGGCACGGGCAGAAGTTATTTTATGCGATTGGCGTTAAAACTCTCAAAATGAAAAAGGCATTACTCATTTTAATAATATCCATGTTGACCATAGGTTGTTTTGAAAAAGAAACACCCATTGCACCTTTTCCACGAGGTGATGTGCAAGAGCAAACCATTGGTATGGGCAGAAAGTATGAGAATCAGTTGTTTTTTAACCTTGCTCAAAATGAGGTGGTAAAAAGCATTGACCGCGGCCTTTGGGATGTTGCATTTAACTGTTCGGCCAACAATCAAACCATCTACCTAAACACCGGAAAAAGTGTTTTTGCCGCCGTTACCCAAGCCACCGAGCTTGCGGAAATCAGTGACACCACTGGTCTTAAATTTATGTGGGATTGGAGCAACGGAAAAGACGATAGCACTGCCTTGAGCGGTTGGCAAAACCACACTTTTGTTTGGATTATAAACTTGGGTAAAGATTTGAAAAACAAAGATTTAGGCTTTGTTAAAGTTAAATTTAAACTTGTCAATCAAGAGTTGAACATTGAATATGCAGAGCTTAATTCAACCGAAATAAAAACGGCAACACTAACAAAAAATGGCAATTTTAACCGAACCTACTTTTCTTTTATAAGCCATGAAATAGTGGATGTGGAACCGCCAAAAGAAACCTTCGATTTGATTTTTAGGCAATACACCTACTATTTTGAGGCCGAAGAATTGCCCTATTTGGTGGTGGGTGCATTAACCAATCCATACAACACCAAAGTGTCGATTATTAAAGGGGTTGATTTTGAAAACATAACCTTATCCGACACCTTAGAGCACCCGTTTAGCGATGCACAAGATGCCATTGGATACGATTGGAAATGGTATGATTTCGGCAACAGCGTGTATGTGGTGAACCCTAAGAAATGTTTTATTCTTCAATCATCATCCGGCTATTTTTACAAAGCTCATTTTGTTGATTTTTACAGCATTGATGGAGACGCGGGATACCCCAAAATAGAATTTAAACAGTTGTGACAATTCTATATTTTTCAAAGGCTTACTTTTGCTTTTGTGAAATGTACAACCGCCATAGCCATGTTCCTTTTTATATCTTTGAGTTCATTTGCTCAAAAAGAAGAAACTTCTACAAAAAGCAAAGAGTATAGGCTACCAATCTTGGGTATTTACCTGTTTACTCAACCTTCATATTGTGTTGAATTAAAGGCAATTACAATACAAAACATCGAGCTTAACGTTGCAAAAAGAACTAATTTGTACAATCTATCACTCTGCATTTTTATACACTTAAAACAATGAAAAGACTTATCTTATTTTCGATGATTGCCGTTATGGCTTATGGATGCGATTCAAAAGAAATTGGAATGTGCGATGGATATGAAGAAGAACCAACGTTGATGATGGAAAACTCGGCCAATAATGATTTTTACGTTTGGCACTACAACCAAAAAAATGTGGGAGACACCATAAAATCGCCACATTATTTACCCTTCGACATGAACTCAGACACCATGAATTATGAATTTTTTAGAGACACCGGCAGTATCGGAAAATTGAGCATTTACTACCACATTGTTCCATTCTTTTGCGATATAGACGACAAACAAATGTTTCGGTTTGGAAAAGCATTTTTTGCATTCGACAGCAGCCTAAATGCCAAATTTTATCAGGACTTTCCTATAAAGCAGGATACCGGTTATGATATTGATTGGCGTACCATGCTTCAACTTTCGTTTTAGATTTTGCTTTTATGAGAGCAATAATTGTCATAATCCTATTTGTTTTGGTAGTTCCAAAAGCAAATGCACAAACCGATACAATCAAATCAACAAAACGAATTGATATATACAGTGCCGGCGTTCACCTACGAGCCGCTTCGGCTTATGTGGTAGAATATGGTATTATGGCCATGCCTCACGTCGAATTTAGGATGGGAGGTGGTAGCCAAAAGTTTGCCGGAAATTTATATCAATACGACAAATCTACCACCTCCGGAGGTTATTTTGCCGTGGGCATAACGCTGCATTCCAGAGATTTTGTAAATAGAAAAGTAAATGCTCAGGGTCAGCAAAAACGCAAAAGATTAACCGCCTGCTTATCATACAACTATGGTGGTGGTGTGCTTGATTTTTATGGAGAAAAGACATTTAAAGGCAGCAGTTTTGGAGACAAAACCTTTTCCTATGAACTCAAAAAATTGAGCTATCGCTATACTGATGTACGTTTTGGTATTGAATGGTTTTGGCATGATTTGGTGCGTTTTGATTTTTATCCTCTGGTATTTACGAACTACTATGCAAAATCTAAGCCTGCATTTGCCCCACCTTTTGTTCCGGGCATTGGCATTGATTGGGGCGGATTCAACGCTGGATTTGGCATCAACCTGATTTTAAATAGAGAAAGAAAACAGACATGAAAAGAATTTTGCTTTTATTGGCTCTTGCCATTTTCGGTTTATCATCATGCGTTATTATTGTTGAACATGGCGAATGCTCCGAAATCTATTTTCGTTCGGAACCAACTATCGACATATACAATGAATCTTCTTCGCCATTTAGCGTGCGGTGTTATAATAATAATTTTGAGGGAGATACTATATTTAAGCCCCATTATTTGCCATTAGACATGAATGCCGACACCATGAACTATGAATTTTTTCGTGATTCGGGAAGCATTGGCAAAATGCTAATTTCATACAAAATTTCGCCTATTTATTGCGAAGAAGATGACGAACATTTACTCCAATTAAACGATGTTCGATTTGCACCAGACAGCGGATTGCACGCCCTCTTTAATGGCCAAAAACCCATTGTGCGTGATAGTGGATATTCATTAAATCCATTTGATGCATTCCTCTACTTTTCATTTTAAACTTATAGAAGAAGCACAAATTATTCCGCGGGAAAATCTACGCATTTGAACCACATTTTTCCGCGGAATAACTAAAACTTACAATCCCTTTTACAAATGTTTCAACCAATTTTTTGTTCTAAAGACTTGTTTTAGATTTTATTTATGTTGTTTTGAACCAAATTTAAAACACAATGCAAAACTGGTTAAACGTTTCTGATTTTCACGATTTCTCAATTTATAATCTGCCCTTTGGCATATACCAAAATAACGGCATTGCCACGCCCTGTGTGGCTTTTGGCGACAACCTTATTGACCTAAAGGCCGCCACCAATTTGGGGGTATTTGATAATATCCATTTTGACAAAACTGTATTTGATAGTTGTGTTTTGAATGATTTTATTGCCTGCGGAAAAAGCACTTGGAGTGCTGTTAGAAAAGAAATGCAACAACAGTTGTGCAACAATACTTCCAAACTATTTAATCATCAAAACGATATCTTGAAAGACCGACTTTCAGCAAAGATGTTGTTACCGATACACATTGGCGATTACACCGATTTTTATAGCAGCATTGACCATGCAACAAACGTTGGAAAAATGTTTAGAGACCCCGCCAATGCTCTATTTCCGAATTGGAAACACCTTCCGGTTGGCTATCATGGCCGAGCCAGCTCAATAGTGATAAGCGGCACCGATATAAAAAGACCTCATGGCCAAACCGTTCCACCAAACGCTGAGCAACCCATATTTGGCCCCTCAAAACGGTTGGATTACGAATTGGAAATGGCTTTTGTGGTTGGAAAAACAACGAAACTTGGAGAACAAATTTCTGTAAATGAAGCCGACAACTGCATTTTTGGAATGATGATTTTTAACGACTGGAGTGCCCGCGACATACAAAGATGGGAGTATGTGCCGCTTGGCCCTTTTTTGGCCAAGAACTTTGCAAGCACGGTTTCACCCTGGATTGTTACTATGGAAGCTCTCGACCCATTTAGAATAGAAAGTCCAAAACAAGATCCGGAAGTTTTACCATACCTTCAATTTGAAGGAAACAAAAACATCGACATAAAATTGGAAGTAGCCATTGCCCCAGAAGGCGATGAAAGCACCACCATTTGCCATAGCAACTACAAATATATGTATTGGAATATGGCTCAACAATTGGCACATCACACCGTTGGCGGTTGCAATGTAAATGTGGGCGATGTGATGGCCAGCGGAACTATAAGCGGCCCAACTGAAGATAGTTTTGGCAGTATGTTGGAATTGAGTTGGAGCGGCCAAAAAGACATCATTCTAAAAAACGGGAAAACCCGAAAATTCATTGAAAACGGCGATACGATAACCATGAGAGCCTATTCAGAAAACAACCAATTTCGGGTGGGTTTTGGTGAATGTGTGGGAAAAATATTAGAATAGATACGCAATGGATACGCAATGTAGAGACGCAATGCATTGCGTCTCTACATTGCGTATCTACCCATTTTTTAATGCAATATTCAATTCTTTAAAAACGATTTTTCCGTCCACCTGCTTTATATATTCCACAATGGCTATTGCCTTTCTGATTCTAATTTCGGATGATTTTGGTGTGCCAACAATATGAATGAGATTTCGTTGAACGCCGGGAGTAAGTTTATGAAAAACCTCGCTTCCTTTATTGTCCATTTTGAGTAGCTCGCTCAGTTCTTCGGGCATGGGCAGGCCATATTTGCTGTTGTCGGGTTCTATTTCGGCCATTATGCTATCCCCTATTCCTATCTTTAGTTTCTTCTGAATTTGCTGATTTACATTGATATAGTAATTGCTTTCTCCCATTGATAAAAGCGGGGCTTGATACGTGTGTATATCGTTAAGTGTACAAAGCACTCTTTTGTATTCCTGACCAATGTATTTTTTTGAAACTTCAGAAGGCACTTTGATGCCCACACTCCAAACCTTGCTGTCCAACTTTTCCAATACCGTTTCAAACCTGTCCTTCATTCTTGATATTCCGAATTGTGGGTGATTATTTTATCATCATTACAAAAAAAAAGAATAATTGTTAACTATGGCCTCAATACCTTACTCTACATTTTAACAAATACTGAAAATTCCCGAATTTCAAACGAATTGAGACATTTACAAAATTCTTGGCAATGTGATTCGTTTTTTTGCGTTAATTCGTACAAAAACAACAACTAAATGCTAAAAAAGACCCTATTAATTGCACTAATTGTGCAATGCTATTTTGCATCTAATGGCCAACTAAAAATAACGCAAGCCACATTTGAAGGAAAAACCTACAACGTATATCCGGTGCGAATACCAATACCAGATAGGTATGATTATGATTACTATGGCGATTTTGAACGCATAGTGGATTATGTGGATTTTGGAGAAATTGATTATGACATTTATGATATTGTGGAAACCACCAAACGAAGTGCAAAGAAGAATAAAAAGAAGAAAAAAGACACCCCAGAAACATACTGGAATCAATGGCCAAAAGAGCAATTCTTGCCCTACAATCCGTTTAAAATACCCGATGGTAATTATTTGGTTTTTTATGAAAAGCGAGCAGTAAATTATGATGAGTGGGGCAACCCCATATACAGCCATGCCGACACCACCTTGGTGGCCGCAATTTTCACTATAAAAAATAACCGAAAAAATGGCTCCGCCACTTGGTATGACTACTCCGATGAGCAACATATAATACAAACCGGAGGCTACGAAAACGGTGAAAAATCAGGCGAATGGAATTTATATTCCGAATTTAGTAAAGAAACATACAGCTATAAAAATGGCTTGCTAAATGGAGAACATAAAAAGTGGAGAGGCGATAGACTGACTTTTTCGGCCAACTATGTTTTAGGGGTAATAAATGGGCAATCCATTACCTATTACGATGAAAAACCATACCACATTAAAACGGAATACAACTACAATTTTGGATTAAAAACAGAACACAAAAAATATAACGCAGCAGGAAAACTGGAAGAACATTTTGTGGCCGATCCCGTTGATGGAATTAACTATAGGTTATATGAAGGTGGAGTGTTGAAACAAACTACCTCACAAAAAATTGATTCGTTCGGTTTTGGTGAACACATTACCTTCTATTCAAAAAATGGAAATATCGTTTCAGATTTCGAAAAATGGTATTACTATTATTACTACTATTCTTATTTGAACAAGTCATTAACGTTTGATTTTTTAACCAGTCAAAAGTTTATGACTATGGCTCAAACCATTAATGGAATGGAAAATTGTAAAAAATACAAAAGCTATTGGCCGAACGGACAAGTGGAGTTAGAATACGACCTTGACAAGGATACATTTACAAAGCCCGTTTATAGATATGACCAAGAAGGCAGAATAACAAACAAATATGAACGTGACCCCGTATTTAACTTTTATTTGCATGAATATGAATACAATCCAGAAAACGGCCAATTAATTTCTGAAAAAACCAAGAGTGGGAGCTATTCTTCTTTAATGGAAAAAGAATATGACCAAAATGGAGTTGTTGTTAAGGAACACTATTCGTCAAAATATCTCGACTCGCTGCACAAAAATGAAACAGGATTCATACTAAAATCTGCAACCAATAGAACCTATGGAAAGAAAAACAAAGAAATTGAGCGGGAATTTTATTTGTTACACAGCCCATATATCTCCTTTAAAACCAACGAGTTCAATGGTAGGGTAATATCTTCATTCTCGTCTAATCAGTTTTTAGACTCCATTACCAAAAAAGAAATGGTGGAAGCCTTTGTAACTGAATACGGTCAAGATACCAGCCACAAGGTTGTTCATAGATTTGCTTTCCCCGTTTATTCTCTCCAAAACAAAAAATCGTATGGAGGAGTTTCTTATTCTGACAAAGTACTGGAGCTATCGAAAGCCGCCGATTCGCTGAACTACACGGTTTTTGCAAACGGCGAAACAATAAGCGGGCAAGTAAGATTGGTTAAGTACGAGCGTTCAAAAAAATTTAAACCATACAAATACAGCTTCACATACGACGAAAAATTATCGGAGAAGTTGCAAGATTATGTTTATGAAGTAACCATTAATCCTGAAGCTGATGATTTTTTTAAAAATTACATGTACCGAAAACCCGGAATGGAAAGGTTTTTTAATAGAAAAAAGTTCAAACGGAACAAAAATCGGGATTATGACTATTATGGGTATGGTAAGAAAAAATTCAAACCTCTGCGAAAATTAAAATATGCCCTAAAAAGAAAGAAAAATAAACATGCATATCCAGTGTATGAAGGGTATTATGGGGGTAGATATCATAGCCATACATCGCACGGCATATCGCCAGATATGAGTAGAGCCAGAATTTTGCTTTCTCAAGGAAAACCATACGAAATTGGCGGAATTAGCTATCAGAATAACAAAAAACAAGGGGAAGTAACATCGTATAATTCATCCGCCTATTACAAAGATGGCTTGCTACACGGCAGAGCCGAAAACGGAGGCGGCATGGCAGAATATTATAAAGGAATGGTGCACGGACTGGTGCTGGACTATGGATACACCAGCCCCGAAGAGGAACTAAGTACCCAAATAAAATACAAAGCCTACTACACTCTCGACACGCTGCACGGCCCGTTTCAAAGTTTCGTGCGGCCACAAGAGCTAAGCCAAACAGTAACTTTTGAGAAAGGGTTTCCGCATGGCAAATATTGGCAAGGAAATGTCACTGCTCCCACCTCGGTGGAGGCCACCCTCCATCATGGTTATTTGATAGATACAGGGTATTATTATTTTAAAGAAGGCAACTTAAAGGCCAAGGTATTTTATCGACTTCAAGATAGTGTTTATTACGCATCAGTACAGAATAATGAGTATATGCGTTATTACCCATCCACCAAAACAAAACCTGTACCTCAAACCGGATATGAAGACTTGAAGGGTATGCTACTTCATTTCAACAATTACAACACGGCCGACTACACCTATTACTACAAAAACAATGTGGTGGCTGCCGTGGGCAGAGTAGAAAATAGGCAAAAAGTGGGCAGTTGGGATTATTTTGACCTAAACGGCCAATTGCACAAACGGGTAATGTATGACACCGGATGGCATGTAAACCCAATTACCAACGACTCTACAAGATATTATGGAACGGTAGAAATGTGGCGGCCTGATGGCACAAAACTGCTGAAAGGATTGATATTAAACAGCGAAGAACGTTTTAGATGCGACCAAGAAATGGAAGTTGATTTTGAACGATTGCTCTATACCGAATTTTACGACTCGATCGGCAACCAAACTTTAGATTATGAAGGTGGTAAAATTTATGAATATCAAAATAATGGATTGATACGATTGGAAGGTGAGTTTAAATATGGCAAACGCGATGGCGTTTGGAAATTTTACGACCCCAATGGTCGATTGGAAGAAATAGGCAAATATGAGGACGGCAAACGTGCGGGACTATGGGTAAAAGGCGATTTAGAAGCTGTGCCATATTACGAAAACATGTGCGTAAAAGGCGATGTAAATGCCTACCAATTTCCGGATATTGACGAGACAAATGTGGTAGTTAGTCCCATACGTATAACCGAAACCCGATATGGTGCCTCTTATGACGGAGATGTGCAGTATATCAAATTGTTACCATTATTTTAAAAAAGAAAGGACATAATGAATAGACTAATAATTCTGATAATAGCCTGTTGGCCAATATCAACTTGGGCTCAGCTAAAAATTACTCATACCACATTTGAAGGTAAAACATATAATATCTATCCAGTAAGAGTGCCATTTAATAGTGGCAACCATGAATACTATGGCGATAGGTATTATAGCAGAAATGGTTATTCTCGTCATTCGCGAAAATCTAAAACCAAAATATCGGGAATATGGGAAGGATATTCGGATGATGAACTTTTTTTGCCCTACAATCCATTTAAGCTACCCGATGGCGACTATTTGATTTATTACGCCAAAGACAAGTACAAATTTGATGAATGGGGCAACCCCGTATATAGCCATATAGACACCACCATTGTGGCGGTGCTTTTTTCAATTAAAGAAAATAAAAAGAACGGAAAGGCGGTGTGGTATGACTATGGCAAAGGGCATAACATTGTGCAAACCGGAGAATATGCCGACAACATTAAAACCGGAGATTGGAAAATTCTTAGAAAAAATAAAGAATATCATTATACCTATAAAGATGGGGAGTTTAATGGCGAACACAAAACATATTACGAAGGCAGGCTAAGTCATACAGCAAATTATGTACTGGGAGTCAAAAACGGAAAAGAGCAGAATTTTAAGAGCAAATATAAAAATGGCATTTCCGGCGAGTGGATATACGACATGGGCAGACTAATTGAAGAAAAAAAATATGATAAAAAAGGGCAAATTACCTATTGGTATAACCGCAATTTTGGCGATGGCACGTATGAGAAAGGCTACTCCAACGGAAAATTAACCTATCAAAAATTTTGGTTTGATAGCACTGGCATGGGTCGTACGATTTCTTATTTTGAAAATGGAAATGTAAAAAGAGAATATACCTCTTTTAAATATTTTTATTTGAGTGAGTATAAAGCAACTAAAAAATGGACGATACCCTATTGGTACAATTCAATGCTTTATGTCGAAAACATTAACATTGTTCCTGACAATACTGTTTCGTTTAAAAAATATCATAAAAATGGATTGGTTGAATTGGAGTTTGACCTAACTAAAGATACATTTACAAAACCCATATATCTATATAACGACAAGGGAATAGTACTCGAAAAATTTGAGCGAAATGAAATTGAAAAATACTATAACGTAACCCGTTTTGACCCCAAAAGCGGAAAAAAAATGGAGTTTAGAACTTATTATTATACTTCTTCAAGCCCAACAGAAAATAAATATTGGACAAAAAAGACCGGCATGAAACGGTTTGACAATTACAACGGTTCTAACGCTTCTCAAAGAATTGTGTACGGCAAAAAAGAGGAAATTGTGTTTGAAGAATACTCTAACTACTTTCTGTCGAAAAAATATAGAGATAGTACCGGGTTTGTTGTTTGCAAAATAGAACCTCAAAAAAAATATACCGACACAACCTTTTGCCTTCTGCACACCGATGAATATTATCGAGCAGTAAAAGACAAAAAGCGAAACACAACGAAATATACCGAATGGCAGAGGATTGACTCGAATGGAAAGGATTATCTGCAACTTAGGCATTTTTGGCAAGATAAAAATCAAGATTTTAAGGTAACTTCTATAGACTATGTCGAAATTCCAAAATTGATGGATGAACATGGGGAAGAAAGTAGATATGCCGCCCGTATATATTCTAAGATTGGCACAAAAGAGATACTTGGAAAATCAGACCTGATTAATACACCTAAGCAATTAGACTATTCTGTGATTTATCAAAATCATTTATATACTGGAGAGATAAACTCAAAAACTTCCAAAAAGCAAGCATACGAGGTAAAATTAAAAACAATTAAACATAAAGATGGGTCAATCGACAGTATGTTGTTTGTGAAGGAACCACGCCAATATTCGGGCAACAGCAGTCATTATAATTGGCGGAAAAAATCTTCGCTTTATGTTGAATCGGGAAATGTTACTTCAATTCAGCAGAATTGGGGAACTACAATCCATTACAAAAACAATAAAATAGACGGCACATATTCTTCCGCCTACGATTTTCCATACAATGCCAACTATATTGAGGGGGTTAGACACGGACTCTATGGAAATAGTTCGTCCTTTTTGAAAGAATATTATTATGACAAACTACATGGATATTGTATTGGTTTTGATTATTACTCGCCGGAAAAATATTACCCAAACCAAATTGAATATAAGGCATATTATCATCTCGATACACTGCACGGGCCATTTCAAAGTTTTGTTCGACCACAAGAGCTAAGTCAAACCGTTACGTTTGAGAAAGGTTACCCACATGGCAGATACTGGAGAGGCAATGTGACGGCTCCCACTTCGGTGGAGGTAAACCTGCATCACGGCTTCTTTGTTGATACCGGTTATTACTATTTCAAAGAAGGTGGCTTAAAAGTAAAAGTTTATAACTCTTTGGAAGACAGTGTCTTTTATTTAAAGAATTCTTCATATAGTTCGCATAACTATTCCGAAAATGATTACACTTACGAGCTAAGTTATTCCGAAAATGTCCGTATTATGGATCATGGTTATTCACACGAAGACAATACTTCCACATTTTCATACTGGGGCAGAGACAGTATGGATAATTTCATAAAATATCCAAGAATAATTGGCAATGCGTCTTTAAGTAGATCAAATATTATTGCTTTTAATGGCACCCGCACGGGCGATTATACCTATTACTACAAAAACGGGGTTGTGGCCAGTGTGGGAAGGGTTGAGAAAGGTGCAAAAGTTGGGCTTTGGGTTTATAATAATTTGAATGGACAAAAGTACAAGACTGTAAACTACGACACCGGGTGGTATATAAACCCCATAACCAACGACACCACAAAGTATTACGGCACTATAGAAATGTGGAATCCTAACGGTAATAAACTTCTTAGCGGTTTGGTGTTGTCCAGTTTTGAGCGTTTTAAATGCGACCAAGAAATGAAAGTTGACTTTGAAAATATTTATTACACAGCATATTACGACAAAAACGGCAATCAAACGCTCGACTATTCCGGTGGAACAATAACCGAATATCACAACAATGGCGAAAAGCGATTGGAAGGAACATTTGCCAACGGCAAAAGAAATGGAATGTGGAAGTTTTACGACCCCAATGGCCACCTCGAAGAGATGGGTAAATATGAAAATGGCGAGCGTACCGGCATTTGGATAAGTGGCGATTTGGAAGCAGTACCCTACTACGAAAATATTTGCCTACCGGGCGAAGTTGGTGCCTTTAAGACAGATGACATCTATAAAACCGGAATAATCACAGACTCCTTTCGTATAGAAGAAACCACCTACAAAGACAATGGCAACCCCTATGGTAGGAGATATATAATCTTTCTCCCTTTGTATTAAAAAAGTCAAAAAAGAGAAAAATGTAAAAATACATTAAAATATGACTAAATTTGTCATGTTAAATTTTGTCTATTATGAAAAATCTTGCCCTATCGCTTAAAAAATGGAGAACCGAAAGCAACAAAACCATGCTTGAATTATCAGCCAAAACTGGTATAGATCAAGCACTTTTATCCAAATACGAAACCGGAAAGCGGGTTCCTTCCGAAAAACACTTGGTTCAACTTTCAGAGGCAATGCACATTGATTTTTCGGAAATCAAAAAAGAATTGTTGGCAGATAAAATTGCCAAGCTCGTTCAATACGAGCAAAATTATGCCGAAATATTGATGGTGGCCGAGAGCCGTGTAGAATACCTCACATCAAATCAAGCATTGATTTTGCCCGAGTTGCCCACAGGTTATACCGAAAAACTCGACAAGTTAGATAAGCTTAAAAATCAATTGAAGGCTCTAAAACCATTGCAAGGCTCGGCTTTGTATAAGCTAAAGGAGTATTTCAGAATTCAATATACCTACGACAGCAACCAAATAGAAGGGAATACGCTGACTCTCAAAGAAACTCATTTGGTTATAAACGAAGGAATCACCGTTGGCGGAAAAAGTATGCGAGAGCATTTGGAGGCCATCAACCACGCCGAAGCTGTTGATTTTATTGAAGATTTGGTTTCGGGAAAAGAAAAGTTTAATCGCCGTTCGCTTTTAGAGGTGCATCGTTTAGTGCTAAAAAGTATTGATAATGAAAATGCCGGAAGGTTTCGAAATGTTCCAGTTCGCATTTCGGGTAGCCAGCATGTTCCGCCTCAGCCGTATCTTCTCGAAAAAATGATGGAAGAATATTTTATGCACTATGAGATACAAAAAAAACGCATGCATCCGGTGCTTTTAGCAGCCGAAATGCACGAGCGTTTGGTAAGCATCCACCCATTTATTGATGGCAATGGCCGCACATCGAGGTTAATAATGAATTTTATTCTACTTCAAAATGGCTACACTATCACTTCCTTAAAGGGTGATTTGACCTCAAGAAAACGCTACTATGATGCGTTGGAGGCCGTTCAGGTTGATAATGACACCACACCCTTTTACGATTTAATTATTGAAAAGGCCGAAGAGTCGCTCAAAGAGCATATTGAGCTTTCAAGCCCTGTGTAGTGCAGGGTTTTTTATTTTGCAAAAAATACCCGCCGCATCATGTATATAGTTCCGGGCAATAAAATGATGTTCACTTTCCACCATTGGGTGCCGGAAAACCCGTGAATAAATCCAATAGCGAGCAATATAGCCGTAAGAATCAAAAAGAAAACGGTTACGATTTTGGCGAAAAAAGTGTCGTAAAAACTTGATTTTCTTTCAATCACGATATGCTCAGCTTTTAATTGAGGTGGCTGCACAGCCCTTTCGGTTTGAGGTGTGGCGGTTGGTTTTTGAGGTTCATGCTTTTCTATTATTTGTAAAAACACTTCTTTAAACTCCACAAATCCTGTTCTATTTATTTGGTCGGTTATCCAGATTTGACCAGGCGATTTTTTAAGGTAAAGTTTGATATACTCATATTCCTTTCCCGACCGATTTTTGTCAAAATCAATTTTATACGACTTTACCTCATGCCAGTTTATGGTTCTATTTTCTTCTTTTTTCCATAATTGATAAGGTATTTTTCGTCTTATTTGCTGAGTTATTCCATCATCAAATATTTCATATTTTATGGTAGCAATGGAAAAACCGAAAACCAATAGAATACCTCCAAAAAGCAGAGCCATGCAAATATATACATGCAACCCAGTCATGATTCCCATAAACATTAAACCCATTCCGGCGGCAGTGGCCATACCGATTGTGCTGTAAGGATTTTCAACAAAGCCGTTGGTGCAGAATTGTGCTTTAGGATTTCGCATATTCAAATCTATCCTTTTTTCATTTTTTTTCTTAACACGAGGTTTAACTAAATAATCTATTTTCGAGCCAAAATTTTTCAGTTATGCCCAAAATGTTCGTTTCTCGATCTATTGAAATTAATGCTAACCGAGCTTCGGTTGAGCAAGCCATCAACAACTACACTATTTGGCAAAAATGGTCGCCATGGGCTATTTTAGAGCCAGAGGTAAAAATTTCGGTTAATGAAAAAGCCGATTTTTATGAATGGCAAGGCAAACGAACCGGAAGCGGAAATATGAAAAATAATGGGCAAACGGGTGATGTTATTGACATGGATTTAACCTTTTTAAAGCCGTGGAAGTCAACCTCAAAAATTTATTTTCGGTTAAAGGAAAAGGACTCAAAAATTTCTGTTTCTTGGGAAATGCATGGCTCATTACCCTTCTTCATGTTCTTCTTTAAAAAAATAATGCAAGCCGGCATCGGTATGGATTTTGAACGTGGTTTAAAAATGCTAAAAGACTATTGCGAAACCGGAAACATTCACAGCAAACTCGAATTTAAAGGCGTTCAGCCATTTAATGGAGGAAAATACGTTGGCATAAAACGAAACGCAACAATGCACACCATTGGCGACGTTATGCAAAAAGATTTTGATGCTTTGTTTAACGAATTTAATGGTTCGCAACACTTATCCGACGTTTGGTTTTCGCAATATCACAAATTTGATATTGTTAATGGTGGAGTGGAATTTACCTCGGCGGTTTGCGTTACCGAATATCCGGAAAATCTTCCGGCAGGTTGGGTTAAGGGCGAAATTGAGAAATGCAATCTTCACACTATAAGACACATAGGATCATACGACCATATTGGAAATGCATGGGCAGCTTCGCAAATGATGATTCGTGCCAAAGAATTTAAACCCAAAAAAGGCATTCATCCTTACGAGTTTTATCGAAATAGTCCAAAAGATACGGCCCCCGAAAACCTGATAAGCGATATTTGCTTTGCTGTGTAATTTGCTTACATCGGCATCTTAAATTTTTCGAGTTTTTCTGCACTTACGGTCGTGTTGCCATACGACCGCACTATATCACCCACCGAAATTGGAGTAACACTATCGTGTGCCAAAAACTTTTCTCGCGAGGCATTGACCTTGTTTAAATGCGGCTCGTTGCACTTGCCCTGCACAAACACTTTTTTTTCAATTACCCGTGGTTCTTTTTCTATTGATGGTTTTTCTATATAAACCGTGTCGTAAATTCTTTCAACTACAGGCTTTTGTACCGCAATTTCAGCAGCCGATTCCACCTTTGGTTTTAAAGAAAAATAGGCCAAACCCAACAACAAAAAACAAGCCGCAACAGCTTGATAAACAGGCATTTTGTAAACCAATATTTTTGCCAAACCATTCTTTTTAGCATTTTGTTTTTGCATCAAATCTGGCAAAATATGTGCAGAAGGCTGAAGTTTATTCTCGTCGGCACCAAACAAAGCGGAATAGCTATTAAATGTTTCGTGTACTTGATTGTATTCTTCGCTCGAAATAGAAGAAAGCACACTTTTTTGCATGTCGGGGCTGAGTTGGTCGAACGAATATTTCTCTGCCCATTCCATTATTTCCTCTTCTAACTGTTTCATAAACTATTTTTTCGGATTAAACTCATTTAACTGTGTGGCCAATGTTTTAAGGGCATAATGCAACCGAGATTTTACGGTGCCTTCGGGTATCTCCAAAACGGTGGCAATTTCTTTTATACTCAACTGCTGTTGGTGTTTTAAAACAAATACTTCTCTCATTTCGTAATTCAATTTGTTCAACGCTATTTCAAGTTGATGGTAAAACTCTCTCTGCTCATATCTTGCCGTTTGCGAATCGGCATTAGCCCAATCAGCTACTTCACTTAGGTTTTCTGTGGTAGCTTGTCGAAACGATTTTCTACACTCATTGGCAGCAACGGCAAACAGCCAGGGTTTAAATTTTTTGGTTGTATCAAACTTTTTAGGTTTCTCCATAATTTTTAGAAACACCTGATGCAGCAAGTCTTGAGCTGCAATTTCGTTGCCGTTGAGCATTCTGTATATCAACACCAACAGGGGTTTGCTATATCTTTTATACAACTCTTCTAACGCCGAAGATGAGCCTTGCTGAACAAAGCTCATCAACGATTCGTCGGTATGGTTGTGAATTTTATTCACCCAGATTAGAGTAGTTTCTTTATTTCTTCCAACTGATTTACCTGACCTGCAATGGTTAATATGACACTTTTTAAAGCCAATTGCTCAGGGTCTTCACTTTCTTTATAATGATGATAAAGCGTAACCAACGGCACCAGGTAGTTCGAATTCATATCATCCACCACTGCCTGACTTATGTCGTTTTGAAACTGGTGCGTTATGTAATCTTTCAAAAAATATTTCTCGTAGTTCTTTTTAATAACAGCGATGTTGTCAAATTTTTCGTCCGACCATTTATAAGCCAACCCCACATTATACACCTCATCTTTTATAAACTCGTACCGATTTTTATGAACACTAACTGCCAGATAAACAGGTCGGTTGGTGTTTGATTTAATGTGTCTGAGCAATTTCTCTTCGGCAGTGTTAAACCAATCACTTTTAGTCGTATCAAATTTTAAATCGGGCAACCCCATTTCTTTAAAAAGCAAATGCCTGTATTCATCCTGCATAATGAGCGATGCATTAATAATGCTGACATTTGGTTTTATACCCTTCACATACTGCAAAATCCAGCATGGATAGGTATCATTATCACCGTAGGTTATCAGAATAGCATTATCATCAACACTCATAAGCATATTGTAACAAAAGCTATAAATACCGGTCGAAATGTCGTTGGATGCAAACCATTTTTGGGCAATTGTTTCAAGTTGTTTATGGTTACGTTTTACTTCGTAGTAGGTCATTAAATCCGCCATAATTTCTACTCTGTCAGGCCCCAGTTCTTGTGCTTTTCTTAAATGTGTCACATCTATTTCCGGATTCCGAAAACCAGAGTTGTAAAAAGAAATGTAGTGATACTCGAACGTGTTTGGAATGGCTGTACTCATTGTGGACACAATGCTGTCGAGATCTTTTTGCGTCACCCCTTCTTTATAAATTTTCAACATTCTTTTGGCTCGATAATAATTGTGCCATGCATCCACATTTTGTTGGTTTTTATCAATTTCCTTTTTCCAAAGTTCGGCCTGAATTCTATACCACTCGGTTGTGCGTCGTTGCTTCACCAATGAGTAAACCTTTTCGGGCTTTGTTTCGCTTTGAGCAAAAGACCCCAAGCCTATTGCCATTGCCAGTAAATAAAAATAAAATCGTTTCATACCCATAGTATCCAAAACAAGTAAAAAGGTTCAGATTAATTTTCAATTTTAAAAAGAAATGAAAAGTCGAGCCAATTGATTTACATAGCAACACACTTAATATCAGTTAGATAAATTTGCTTAAATACTTTTTTGGGTAAAATTTTTATTTGCTCCAAAATCACATTTTTCGGCCTTTAACAATTTCTTCTACACATTCGGGGTTTAAAAGTGTTGAGGTATCTCCAAAATTTTCCAACTCGTTTGCCGCCACTTTTCTCAATATTCGCCGCATTATTTTCCCACTTCTTGTTTTGGGCAAACCATTGACAAACTGTATTTTTTCGGGTTTGCTGATTGGCCCCAGGGTTTTAGAAACCAAATCGGCAATGGCTTTTTCCAATGCCGCTTGGCTCAATTGGCTGTTGTTTTTAAGCGTTATAAAAGCGTAAATGCTATTGCCTTTTATATCGTGCGGATAGCCTACCACCGCCGATTCGGCCACTTCTGGATGTTCATTGATGGCATTTTCTATCTCCGCTGTTCCAAGATTATGACCACTCACAATTACAATATCATCCACCCGACCTGTAATGCGATAATTGCCCTTTGCATCGCGTTTTGCTCCGTCTCCAGTAAAATATTTTCCAGCAAAACTGGAATAATAGGTGTCTTTAAATCGTTGATGGTCGCCATAGATGGTTCTGGCCATGCCCGGCCACGGATATTTTACACACAGTCTGCCTTCGGCTTCCATTTCCTCCATTTCATTACCCGACTCATCCATAAGGCAGGGCTGCACTCCGGGCAACGGCAGGGTGGCAAATGTTGGAATTGTCTCCGTTATGCCTGCCAATGGCGAAATCATAATTCCCCCCGTTTCTGTTTGCCACCATGTGTCCACAATGGGGCAGTTATGTTTGCCAATGTTTGTATCATACCACTCCCAAGCCTCTGCATTTATTGGTTCGCCCACAGTGCCCAGTGTTTTCAAAGAAGAAAGATTGTGTTTTGTTACAAATGAGTCATCGCACTGTGCGAGCGAGCGAATGGCCGTTGGTGCGGTGTAAAAGATGTTCACCTCGTGTTTTTCTACTATCTCCCAAAATCTTCCCATGTCGGGATAGCTGGGCACACCTTCAAATATAACGGTAGTGGCACCCGCACTGAGAGGCCCATAAAGGATATAGGAATGTCCTGTAATCCAACCTATATCAGCCGTACACCAATAAATATCTCCGGCGGCATATTGAAACACATTTCTAAAACTAAAATTGGTATATACCATGTAGCCACCGCAGGTGTGTACCATACCTTTTGGTTTGCCTGTGCTTCCGCTGGTGTAAAGTATAAACAGCATATCTTCTGCATCCATAACTTCCGCAGGGCATTCAGTTGAGGCAGGCTCAAAAACTTCGTGCCACCATACATCTCTTTGAGCCGTCATATTGCAGTTGTTCAATGCCCGTTTCAAAACAATAACCTTCTGAATGGTGTTGCACGAACACAATGCTTCATCTGCAATATCTTTTAATGGCGTTATTTTATCACCCCGAAGTCCCCCATCTGCGGTAATTAAAATATTGCACTCAGCATCGTTTATTCGGTCGGATAAACTTTTGCTGCTAAAACCTGCAAAAACCACCGAATGCACAGCCCCAATGCGGGCACAGGCCAACACGGCATACGCCAATTCCGGCACCATGGGCATATAAAGGCAAATTCTATCGCCTTTTTTGGCTCCCATATTTTTCAGCATGTTCGCCGTTTTGTTTACGTTTTTGGCCAACTCCCGATAGGTAATATGCTGCGAAGCTTCATTCGGATTGTTTGGTTCAAATATGATGGCAATTTGCTCCCCTTTTGTCTCTAAATGTCGGTCAATACAGTTTTCGGTAATGTTTAGTTTTCCCCCAACAAACCAATGTATTTCCGGTTTGTGCATATTGGCATCCAGCACTTTATCCCAATGCCTATGCCACACAAACTCTTTGGCAAAGCCATCCCAAAATGCTTCAGGGTTGTTTACACTTTCTTCATAAGCTTTCTGGTATTCTTCTATATTTGAAACTATGTAGTTCATCTGTTACTTTTATTTTTTTAACTGAACCTCTGTCATTCCAAAACTAATGAGAAAATATCAATATCGACACACGTAAAAGGTCAATTTTTATCATAGCTTGTGTTTCTTTTTTTGGTTGAATTGTCATTATTACACATAATTTCGCCGCAACACAAATTTAAAAATGCTTGCAGAAAACTACATATCCAGCCAAATAGATGTAAACCCAAAAAGTATTTCCGGCACGGTGAAATTGCTTGATGAAGGGGCTACCATTCCGTTTATTGCTCGATACAGAAAGGAAAAAACTGGAGGTTTGGATGAGGTGCAGATTTCAGAGATAGAAACCCTTTACACTTTTTTCAAAGAATTAGAAAAAAGGCGAAATTTTATTCTGCAGAAAATAAAAGAAAAAGGCAAGCTAACTGCCGAACTCGAAAAACAAATAAACGGCTGTTTTGATGCCGACCAACTCGAAGATTTTTATCTGCCCTATAAAGAAAAAAAATCGACCAAAGCCGAAACTGCACGAAAAAACGGATTAGAACCTTTGGCACAAATCATTTATGCTCAACGTGAATTTGACCCCTATTTTAAGGCAAAAAGTTTTGTAAAAGGCGATGTAAAGACTGCCGATGATGCCATTGAAGGAGCTTTGCATATTGTGGCCGAATGGGTGAGCGAGAATACCTCTATGCGAAACTCGGTAAGAGACCGTTTTGAAAAATTTGGTGTGGTATCGTGCCGAGTAAAACGCAAAAAAGACACAGAACCCGAAGCGGCGGTTTATAAAGATTATTTTAAACACGATGAAAACCTGAGACACATTCAATCGCATCGGTTTTTGGCCATGATGCGTGGCGAAAAGGAAGGTTTTTTATCCGTTTCGATTGAACCTGATGCCGAAAAAGCCATTAACGACATTGTGTTTAAATGCGTTCCGAAACGCAACAATTGCGGCAAACTGGTTGCCAAAGCAGCGGAAGATGCCTACAAACGGCTGTTGCAACCCCAAATTGAATCGGAATATAAAAAGAAGTTAAAAGAGAAAGCCGATAAAGAATCTGTATTGGTTTTTGCCGACAACTTGAAACATTTGCTTTTGGCTCCACCGTTGGGCAACAAATCGGTTTTAGCCATCGACCCGGGCATTCGCACGGGTTGCAAATGGGTTTGCCTCGACAAGTTTGGCACTTTTTTAGAAAAGGGAACTATTTTTCCGGACAGGGAGCCTGAAAAGAGTAGCCAGATTATTCAACAAAAAGTAAAAGCACTGAACATTGAGGCCATTGCGGTGGGCAACGGCACGGCTGGACGAGAAACAGAACAATTCATTCAAAACATAGATTTTGGAAATGCAAAACCGATGATATTTCTCGAAAACGAAGACGGAGCTTCCATCTATTCGGCCAGCGAAACCGCCAGAGAGGAGTTTCCGAACCTTGATTTGGTGTATAGAGGGGCTATCAGCATTGGCAGAAGATTGCAAGACCCTTTGTCAGAATTGGTAAAAATTGACCCAAAATCATTGGGTGTTGGGCAATATCAGCACGATGTAAACCAAACCCTACTCAAAGAAAAACTACACGAAGTGGTAGTAAGTTGCGTAAACAAGGTTGGGGTAAATTTGAATATTGCCAGCAAACATGTGTTGCAATTTGTGAGTGGCCTCGGCCAGCAAACCGCCGAAAACATCATCGATTTCAGAAAAGAAAATGGTCGGTTTGATACCCGAGAGCAGCTTAAAAAAGTTCCTCGGTTGGGCAATAAAGTGTTTGAGCAATGTGCCGGATTTTTGAGAATAAGCGATGGCAAAAATGTGTTAGACAAATCGGGTATTCACCCCGAAAGCTACGATTTGGCCAAAAAAATGTGCCATGCCGTTGGTGCAAAACCGGAGGATATGTTCGTAAATCCTCAAAAATTGGAAGGTATTTCGTTGGAAAATTTTGTGACACCTGAAGTAGGTTTGCCTACCTTAAAACACATTGTTTCTGAGTTTAAAAACCCCGGCCTCGACCCGCGAGAACCACGAAAAACCTTTGCCTTCGACCCCCGAATAAAATCTATAAACGATTTGGTGGTGGGCATGAAACTGGCAGGAATTGTTACCAATGTGGCGGCCTTTGGTGCGTTTGTTGACTTAGGCATCAAAGAAAATGGCCTCATTCACATATCTAAAATGAGCCACAACCGCATTTCCTCGCCCAACGAAGTGCTAAAACTGCGACAGGAAGTTTACCCCCGAGTGGTGGAGGTGGACATTGCCCGAAAACGGATTTCGTTAAGTTTGGTGGAGGGGTGAGGAATTGTAGATTTAGTTCAACCAAATGGCATCAATCTAATTACTTCAGCTTATCCTGCGATTACATGCAAAACTACAAGTGGTATTCTGTTCTCCGGGTAAATTAAACAGCTAACTTTTGTTCGTTTGTTTTCTTAAAAATATCATCTTGGGAAATTGTTTTTGGTGTTAGATATAATATTTTCTCATTTCCCGAACCCAATAAATTTATTATATAAATTATATTATCCATTGTGACAGGTACGGAATCTGTCAGTTTTATAAAAGTTTTAATTAGTTCAGCCCTTTCTGCCTTCAGAATTTTCTTCCCTAATTCGTTATCAGCATCTAGAATTGCTTTTAGTTCGTTTGATATTGAATCTAGCTGAAGCCTCAATCTAAATTTGGTTCTTAATAATGCGTCCCAATTTTTTTCCTTATAATGATTATATGCCAGTCTTTCGAACATTTCTTTCAATGCTACCTCATTTGTCTCCAACGATGCGTAGATTCCATTTAACATTCTGTCACTTTCCAAATGAGAAATCCAATCTTCTTTACATTTATATCTAAGATTATGGTCTATTTCGTGCCATCCTTCGGAAATTATTGTTCTTAGCTGAATTTCGAAAGTGGAATCTATTTTTCCTTCATATTCACTTCCTAATGAGCGTATAATAAATGAGAAATCTTCCTTTTGACTTTCGGACATTTTACATACTATGTTGGTTCTTTTTGGCTTAAACTCGCTTGACGAATGCAGGTCGATTTTTTCATCAACAATTTTATACTTGGAAAGAGACTTTATTAACTCCATTATTGGATGGATGTCGTCATGGAAGTAAGATGTAACTCTTATTCCAATGAAATCCTGCAACATTTTTCCACCATTTGAATAAGATTCTCCTTCTGATTTTTTTCTGATGAATTTTTCACCTATTGAATCAAGTGCCTTCACTCTTGAAAAAATTCGGTATAATAAGCCTGCTTTATCCAATTGAAAGGATATGTCCGACACAATTTCCCTACAGATTATTTCGGCACCTGCCAACTTGTGAGGTCTGTTCATCTATTTCTGTTAATTTTTGTTCTATAATCCAAACCTTTCTTTGTTATGAAGCAAAGATCATCTCGAAAATATATTAGAGAATTGCCCTTTAAACTAGTTATGCATTTATTAATTGCTGGCTTCGGGTAATTTTTCAAACTCTCTTTGATGAATCCAATAGTTCTTGGGACAACATTATTTTTCTTCGGGATTAGGAAAAGATTAAGTATTTCAATATCTGGCAAAACGATTTGTTCTTTATCATTCAAATTCTGTCGATCACCCACCCTTTTTACAAAATCATTATTGGACTCACATGCATAAAGAGCAAAATTATTATGCTCTATTATACATATCGAAGCCGCCAACATACAATTAATAAATTTGCAATTTTGAAAAGAACAGCCATCAAATAGGCTAAGATCGAACAAACAATTCTCGAATTTAATGGATGTAAAAACACAATTGCTAAAGTGGCTTTGTGTAAACTCAAAGTCTTTGATGTTCCAATTGTCCAAAATTAGACTTTCAAAATTTCTTTTAGTCTCCTTATTAAAGTGATAATCAAGGTAAAAATTAAAACCAACATCATAGGCTTGATTACTGAAGCCGTTATATGAATCCCAAAGTGATTTTTTTACCTCAGAACTCTGAATTTTAGACGCTTGGAGGGATTTGATTGCAAAATCTTGCGGTAGGCATCTAATGAAATTTGGATTTTCTTCTAAAAATCCTTCATCTAATAAATTTTGTGAAACTAGAGTTCCAAAAATGAAATCGTTTACAAAACCTATCTCTTCGTTGGTTTTTCTATCCAGAAACACATGATTAGTAAGAGTTTCAGACAATTCTTCAAGCGTTGGTTTTTCAGATACCGGATATTCTGTTAAACTACCCTTCAAAATTGCATCATTAAATGATAGGATAAATTCCTTAAAAACTGGTTTACTTTCTGATGTAAAGTTAAATTCAGCCATCAAAGCCACAAGTCGCCTAAAGATTAGAAGTTGATGTGTTGGACTCAGTTTTATATTTTGCCTTTCTTTCTCTCTTATCAATAAGTAATTCAAATACTTATCTATTAGATTATCAGTAGCATTTACTCCAAAATAATTTGAATATACTTCGTATGAGATATTTCGCAAATAAGACAAAAGAACCGGATTCTCAATTGATTCTTTTGGGATACCATGAAGTTCGATAAGGTTAATTTTATCCTTGCTTAGCCAATTATCAATATTAGGTTGAAAAATTTCAAACCGAGCAACATGGAAATCTTTCGTACTATTTTCAACACTTTCAAAGAACTCCTCACTAGAAAACAAAGCTGTTTTTCTTGTTGTCACTATAATTTTCGCTTTACCATCTAAAAGTTCCAAGATTGTGGATAGCATGCTTTCAATTTCCTCTTTAGTACTATCACGCGTTATAAGCTCATCAAAACCATCCACAATCAAAGGAATACGCCCCTTTTTTATTTGCTCAAGAACTATGTTATCCTTTATTCCGAGTGGAAATTGGTCGTTTATCTCGTTAAGTAAAATATGTTTAAAAATTCTAGCTTCTCGATTTCTTGAAAGCTCACTAAAGAATGGTAGCTTATTTAAATTTTCCGAAGAAAAATAATTTAACAATTCATACGCACTGCATGTCTTACCAAATCCGGCTGGAGCCTCAATAATAATAAAAATGGCTCTATTGATTTGGCTTAGCACTTCACTTATTTTATCAATAAGCTTTACCTCGTTCCCCTCAACAAAACTATTTTCTAGGACTGTACCATTTTCATCTTGTAAGACATAGCTAAAAGCACTATCAATATACTCGTATTTGCTTTTGGGAGGTAAGTTCTTAAGCTGACCTTTTACAAATTTCTCATATCTTCTTTTGAGTTCATTCCCAAGAGGTGTCTCTATAAAAAAACCATTAAAAAGGTACTCTTCAATATCTACTAAATTGTCGAAATGTTTTACAATGGTCGCATAGCCTAAATGCGAAAATTCACTTTTAAAATTCTCAATATCTTCGGATTCTTCGAGTTTAACAATTTCCGCAGCATTATACATGCCGTACTTCAATGTATAAATCCTAATTGATGTACTAGACAACGAAGACAACTGATAGTTATAAGAAAGAAATAACCTATCAACCTCCTTGTAATTTAAAATTTTAGTCATTAAATATAATTTTGATTTGAAACCAACCTTCAGTCTTGCTTTGTTGAAAGACCAATTTAAAGGTAAATTTAAGCTACTCTGAGTTGGGTAAAAATAAATGTGGAATAAAACTCTTAATTGTTGAAATCTTGAAACATCAAATTACTTCGATTCAATAATGACGAACAACTGTTTTCAGATTAAACTTATAATCAACATTGTGGACACCTATTATTTAATTCCTAATACTATTTTTTGTATATTCACTTCCCAATACAATAAATAATTGATATATGATTATCAGTTAGTTAGGTGTTTTCGGCAACAAATGGGCAACAATAAGTTGATAATCAAAGGAAAACAAAGATAAATAAAGTCAGATTATTAGAAGGATTGAGTAAGCGAATATAAGCCTTTTTGCTTTGTTCTTGCTCTTAGATTTAGCTTTTGATAGTTGTGTAGCTCAGAGCAATAAACTTTGTTATATGGCTTTGCATAGCCTCTACGGATTAGAATTTCATTAAGAGTTTTACCGTTAGGCAAACGAACATAAGCTAAACTTCTTCCGTATCGGTCTTTCAAATTCTTTCGCTCTTGGATTAGTGTAACAGAACTTTGGTTTTTTGTTTTCTTGATTAGAAAATTCATTGACTTATAGCCAAGCTCCAGTAAAAGTTGTGCAGGTATATGAGTTTCCCTTTCATCTTTTTTGGTCTTTGAACTGACTTTTATCTCTGGTGCATCAATTCCTAATAGTCTAATTTCTTCTTCCTTATTGTTGAAAATATTTTTTACAATCATACCATCACCATCAAGTATTTTGACGATTTCAAAATGTGGTCTTACCACTATTTGTTTGTTTGCATTTGTTTGCACTTGCTTACCTTCTTTTAACAACTGATAATCAATTAGTTATTAGTTACTTTGCAATAGTAATAATTATTTGTATAACATTAAAAAATTAAAATTATGGCAAGGCAAAAAGGACCATTAAAGTATGTCGGAACTCTTGGCGACATTAGACATTTTAAAATCAAGGGAAATCAAGGCTATTTTGCTGGACTAACAGGTGGTCCAACAGCCGACCAAATCGCAACAGATCCTGCATTCCAAAGAACTCGTGAAAATATGAACGAGTTTGGCGGTTGTGCATTGGCAGGAAAATCTATTAGAGTTGGGTTAGCAAGCCTAATGAAAAATATGGCTGACAGTCAAGTGACTGGAAGACTTACTGCTATTATGAAGAAAATCAATTTGGAAGACGGTTCAGAATCCAGAGGTAAAAGAGCTGTTCTTATTTCTTCAGTTCCACAGTATTTAAGTGGTTTCGAGTTTAATCGCTTCACATCTTTTGACGGAACATTCTCTGCACCTTATACCATTACCGCAGGTGCTAACCGGGACGAGTCAACTTTAGACGTTCCAGCGTTCAACCCACTGAACTATTTGAACATTCCTTCTGGTGCAACTCACTTCAGAATCATCAATGGGATAAGTGTGATTTCTGATTTTGAGTACAATGCAGCTACAAAGGTTTATGAACCAAAAGACGCAGCATTGAATGAGCTAAAAGCGGTTGAGTATTCAAACTATCTTCCTGTAGACCAAGCAATCACCACTACTACCTCACTGGTAGCTACATTACCTGGTACTCCAACTATGACTACTGACGTTATGGTGGTGAATGTGGTTGGTATTGAGTTCTACCAACAAGTAAATTCAGATTACTACGTGTTCGCACAAGGTAACGCAATGAAAATCTCCGAACTATTCTAAGAAGCCGTTATTTAGAATTTTGGATTAAGAAGCCCTTCTGCCTATGGCAGTTGGGCTTTTTCTTTGTTGGTATAGTTTGCATTCATTTTCCAAAGGTGTGCCTTTAGGGTGGAATTAAATACGGTTTAAAGTGGACTTAAACACGTATCTACCGCCTTTTAATGTAGCGATACATAACAATTCTCTTTGCTTCTTCAATTAGTCTGATATTCTCTGAATATTGGCATTGCTTTTTATCCAAGGCTTGTAGAGCTTGAACAGACTTTTTAAATCTCGGTTCATCTTTTGCCACCTCTTCAAAATTTAAAGAAAGTACTTTTCTAAATTCTACTATGGAAATAAAGGGAATGACTGAACCTCTTAAATGCTTATGTAAGGCTTTTGATTGCAACAAGCTATGACAAAGCCAGTACAACTGCTCTTTTAAGGCTTCATTACGTGTAGTAACGATAAAGCAATTCGGACAAGGTGCATCAAGTGGCTTTCCGCTGTTCAATCCTTTAGATAGGACGTAAAAGTGTGGTTTGTTCAGATTAGCTGAAGGACTGTTTGTTTTAACTGTGAATTTCTGTTTCATAAAACGGACTTTTGGATTGTTCCGCTTCGCTTCACCACAAAAATTTTTTGACAAAGAAAAAAACGGAAAAAAAAGAAAGCCCATTGACAGGGTGGCGAGGCTAAAAAGACAAAAGGAAACGGAATAAGTGCCGAAGGCTGAAAGGCAAATACCTTATTTAATAATCAACTAATATTTGCCTTTCATTATGCCGTAGTCTTTTGGCTTTTTAAGAGGGTTGGCATTGAGCGAGCCGCCCTATTTTTGCTGCCCTTTTTGTTCCTTTTTGCTCAAATGATTTCATCACTATTATTTCTTATTGATATGCAGATTTCAATTCCATTTGGGGTAATATGACCAGAAAAAAATAAACTATACCGCTATTAGAAGCGAGGGCATTGAGGGTTGCAAGTGTAGTGACGGAATGAAATGGAACGAATTGGGTGGGAATGAAATGAAGCACTCCTGTATGCTTTGCAGGATTGCAAACTTTGCAAACTTTACATAACTGCAAAGTTTATTGCTTGGATAAGCATACGGATTGCGTAATGGAATTGAGGGTTGCTTTCGTGAAATGGAATGCAGTAGTTACTCTTGCTTGGCTATTATAGGCTGTAGTGGGTGGTATGTAGAGAAACGGAATAGCACCTACTAAAAGCCGAAAACAAGACATAGTTTATTTTTTTTCTGACCGCTGAAAAGGGTGGTGGGGAATTGTTGGATTTTGGGTGGGGTGCGGTGGCTAAAACACGGCTCTGGACTGATAAGGACAGCTATGGTACTGGCTACTTAACATAATGTTATTATAGGACTTTATAGGGTTGGCATAGTCGCCTATAAGCGAGGGGATAAAGTACTATAATGCCACATTATGTTAATGTATGCTTCCGACATTTTTATACTGGCATAAGCGAAATGGTGGTGGTGGTTGGAATGTAGCGGTCTTTTTGTTTGGTGTGAAGGGTTGGCTCAGCTCTTTGCTTTTAAATCGTACCATTAATAAAATAATGCTTAACCAATTAAAAGCAATGTGCTGAAAGGGTGGCTCACACCACACAAAAAGTATGACAGTTAAAAATGGCGGCAGTACCATAGAATGTAGTGAATTGCGTTGGCTTTGTGGGTTGGGTCACTACATTAGCCGTGTTTGTGGGTTGGCTTGGGTGGGACTATATTTTCACACCTTTTAATCTCAGTGAATTTGCTATGACTGATACCGAACTGAAACTCATTGCCAGAGCAGCAATCATTGGTGATAACAATATTCCGAAAAATGGAAACAAAACTCCTGCTGCGATTGGTATCCCCAATGTATTATAGATAAGTGCAAAGAATAGGTTCTGCTTAATGTTTTTCATTACAGCGGTACTCAAATTTTTAGCCTTTACAATTCCTTGTAAATCCCCTTTTACCAAAGTTATCGTAGCACTTTCTATCGCAACGTCTGTACCTGTTCCCATTGCTATCCCTACATCACTTTTGGCTAACGCAGGTGCATCATTTATCCCATCTCCGGCCATTGCCACCACTTTGCCACTTTTTTGAAGCTTCTCTACTTCTTTGAGTTTATCTTCGGGAAGCATACTGGCTTTAAAACCAGATAGGTGTAACTCAGAAGCAACAAATTGTGCGGTATTGTGATTGTCACCTGTAAGCATAATTACATCTACTCCGTGCTTTTGTAAACTTTTTATTGCAGTGGCACTGGTCTTTTTAATTTTATCACCAATAACCACATACCCGATAACTTTACCACCTATCGCCAAATACGAGACCGTTTTTCCTTGTTGTTGATATTGGTCGGCTACTGAACGCTTCTCGAAAGTGATTTCTGCTTGAGCATATTCCATCATTTTTGGATTTCCCAATGCAGTTTTATGACCATTAACTATGCCTTCTACACCTTTACCAGTAACAGCATTAAAGTCGTTTGTTTTTAATTTATCAGCATTATGTTCTTTTCCATATTTAACAGTGGCTTCTGCTAACGGGTGTTCACTGTTAGCATTTAATGAAACAATGTAATTCAGTACTTCTCTTCCACTAAAATCATCATTAAATGAACCTACTTTTTCTACTGTCGGTTTTCCTTCGGTGATTGTTCCTGTTTTGTCAACTATAAGTGTATTTACCTTATTCATTTTTTCGAGTGCTTCTGCATTTTTTATAAGCACACCATTTTGAGCACCTTTGCCTACGCCAACCATAACACTCATTGGTGTAGCCAAACCCAATGCACAAGGACAAGCAATGATTAAAACCGCAATGGCATTAACGAAAGCAAAAACATAAGCTGGCTCAGGACCAAATAATGACCAAATGATAAATGTGAATATGGATATAATGACCACAACCGGAACAAAGTAGGCGGATACTTTATCTGCCAAATTTTGAATAGGTGCACGACTTCTACTGGCATCATTTACCATTTGAATTATTTGTGATAACAAAGTATCACTTCCAATTTTTTCAGCTTTCATTAAGAAAGATTGATTGCCATTGATTGTTCCGCTACTCACCTTATCACCGGCTGCCTTATTTACTGGAATTGGCTCTCCTGTAATCATAGATTCATTTATGCTGGTATCACCTTCAGTTATTACACCATCTACAGGAATTTTATCACCCGGTTTTACTTTGAGAATATCGTTTAGTTCAATACTATCAATGCTGACTTCGACTTCTTCCCCATCAATAATTTTGACCGCTTTATTAGGTGCCAATTTTAGTAATTCCTTTACGGCAGAGTTTGTCTTGCTATGTGCACGAGCTTCTAATAACTGACCTAAAAGAACTAATGTGAGAATAACTGTTGCTGCTTCAAAGTAAACGTGGACCGCTCCTGATTCCGTTTTGAACTGATCTGGAAATATATCTGGAAACAACATTCCTACAACGCTGAACAACCACGCCACACCTGCACCAATGCCTATAAGAGTGAACATATTGAGATTCCACGTCCTAACACTTTTGTAGGCACGTTCAAAAAACATCCAAGTGGCATAAAACACAACTGGAATAGATAGTGCAAACTGAATCCAATTCCAATATTTTTGTTCTATTATATCATACAATGGATTGTTATTGAGCATTTCGCTCATTGCAATAATAAATATGGGTACTGTAAAAACAGTTGCTATCCAAAATTTCTTCAGTAAACTTTTATAGGTTTTTTCTTCTGCGGAAAGGTCGGGTTGCATTGGAACTAAATCCATACCACAGATAGGGCAAGCACCCGCTTCATCTTTTACAACTTCTGGATGCATAGGACACGTCCATTGCTGTTTGTTTGTTGTGGATAGACTTACTTCTTCGACTAAATCCATACCACAAACAGGACAGTCTCCTGGCTCATCGTAGGTTTTGTCACCTTCGCAATGCATAGGACAATAAAACGTTCCTGTGCCTTTACCTTTTGGTTTTTCTTGTTTCTCCTTATTAACATTAGGTCTTTGACCTGCTTTAAAAATGCTATACGTGCCACCATCTTTTTCTAAAACCTTTTGAAATTTTTCGATTGGTATTTCTGGTTTCATATCAATGGTAGCTTCGGCTTTTTCTAAATCTACTGATACGCTTTGAACACCTTCAACAGAAGAAAGTGTTTTTTCTACGTGAGCTTTACAGCCATTACAGGTCATCCCATTCACAGGAAAAGTCCTTGTGATTAAACCATCACCTTTATCTGGATGGATATGATACTTGGTGTTTTTCTTTTGGACAGCTGATTCCAAAACTTCCAATGGTATATGTTCTTCCATTTTTATGGTAGCAATAGACTCTTCAAAAGCAATATCGACATCTATAACACCATCTATTTCAGACAATGCTGTATGGATATTACGTAAGCAACCTTTACAGGTCATACCTTGTAGTTGATAGTTGTGAATCATATTCTGTTGTTTTATGCAAATTTATCTACTATCGCAACCATAGGCTTTCAAAGTATTGGTTAAGAATTACATCATTTGGAATAGACTTAATGTTTATGCCCGTCTTTTTTATGGTTTTCATTTTTTACATAGTCCATTCCACAAACCGGACACTTACCTGCTTCATCACTGCCACTTCCTTCGCAGTGCATCGGACATACATAGGCTGAAGTGTATTCCTTTCCTTGCTTTTCTGATTGTTCAGTTTGGGTGGAATTGTTTGATTTGTTGCCGCACGAAGTAAGTGTGAGACCTATAGCAAATAGTGCTACGATTAGAAATTTGAATTTTGATTTTTTCATTGTAATAAAATTTAAATTGTGAATAATTAATGATTATGTAAATTGATTTGAACGTTTGACTGCTCTTGCATCGGTGGGTTTTTGAAGTTTATGTCTATTGTATCTTGTACTGTTCCACAGGTCAGCATTTTATCTCCGAAATATGGGTTAAGCACTTTTTCGTGTTTACTCAGCCAATCTGCTCCTTCATTGTCATTCGCCATTGGGCAATGTTGTACATAAAAAGTATCATTAGCAATACCAAATACTTTTATAGATTTAATGAGTGCCTGAGAGAGAAAATCGAACTGTTTTCGTTGTTCTTCAATGTCTTTTGTTTCGGTTATTTTCTTTCCGTGTGATTGAATGGCTTTTAATTGTTCCATCCAATAGATATGTGCTTTGTCTTTCACCAAAGACATATCTATTTTTGCTGCTCTATTGAGCACTCCGTTTGCTGCTTCAATGGCTTTCTCACTATCGCTCTCAACCAAAGCGTCTTTTACTGCGAAGTATGTGTCTGCCAACGTTGTTAGTTGCTCCTTAAATGCTGTGGGTGTATTAGCAGTATAGTCGGGAAGGTGGCTTGAGTGAATAGTATTTTTAGCCATCACATTTTTATTCATCATACTTGCTTGATTATTTAATTGAGCGGAAGCATCAATTACAAACGCTCCGTTGGTCACCACTTCTTCTCCATATTCTAAGCCACTAATAACATTATATCCTGTTTGATTGGCTTCACCCAATTCAATTTCCCTGTATTCAAATGAAGGAATGTCTGTATCAGGAACTTTTACATAAACCACTGAACGCTGTCCTGTCCACAAGACCGCTGATTTAGGAACTGTAAGCACATTTGATTTTTTGTAAGTCGCTAATTCACCTGTTATGAACATTTCAGGTTTCAACTTTCCGGTGGTGTTGCTCACTTCAGCTCTTATGGTTGCCGCTCTTGTATTGGGGTCAATAACCGGATTAACAAAAGTGATTTTGGCTTTGAATATTTTATTGGGTGTTGAAGGAGTTGTAAAGTTTATGGTTTGGCCAACTTTGACATTTGGTAAGTCATTTTCATACACATCAAATAAAGCCCATAGGCTAAACAAATTTTGCACATCAAATAGCACTTCGCCTGTTGAAAGGTAATCTCCAACAGCTACTCTTTTTTGATTTACGACTCCTGAATGATCGGCATAAATACTAAAATTCTCTCGTATAGTACCGGAACTCAAAATGTCTTGTATTACCTGATCTCCGATTTTCCAATACTTCAACTTGTTCCTGGCTGCTGCTAAAAGGCCGGGGCTTATATCTTGTATTTTCTGAGCTTCTAACAATTCTTTTTGAGCAGTTATTAGTTCTGGTGAGTAGATCGTTGCTATCTTCTGACCTTTGTTTACTTGCTCACCGGTATAGCTTACATATAGTTTTTCTATTCTTCCCGGAATATGAGAAACCAGACTGGCAGATTTTGTTTCATTGGCTTGTATTTTGCCATTGAGTTTTAGGGCAGCTCCATCAGATCCTTCAGTCTTGCCAATAATAGTTGTTTGAATATTAGCCAATTTGATAGCATCAGCGGTCATTTGAAAACCTATTTCACTATCACTACTTGCTTGACTGGCTGGAATTAAATCCATTCCGCAAATGGGACAATCGCCTGGTTCATTTTGACGAATTTGCGGGTGCATTGAGCAGGTCCATATTTCTGCTTCTGTTTTGACTGAATTAAGTTCGCTGTGGTCTTGCACAATTGGAGTAGTATTCTTAAACAAGAACCAACCCAGTAGTAAGCCAATTCCAACGGCTATAATGGCAACGATATATATATTATATTTTTTCATTTCATTCATTTTAGAAATCCGTTAAACGATCTATTTTAAATTTGGCTAAGTAGGATTGCACTATGGCGTTAACAATGGCTATTTCATAGCGGTTTATGTCACTTTGCAACTTCATCAACTCGTCAAATCTTTTTCCTTTACTGCTATAATCCGTTAAGAGTATGTCATAAGCACTATTCGATATTTCAATTTGCTTATTAGCTAACTCATACATCAATTTTGCACTTTCGTATTCCGATTCATAGCCCTGAATGCTGCTCATCATTTGATTGGTCAAACTTTCTTTTTGAAGTTCAAAAGCTTGCTGTTTTAGTTCTTCTTCCTGCTTCTTAGCCGTATATTTTTTACGGTAAATTGGTATAGAGACCATTACTTTGGGTATAAGAATATCTCTCCCATTGTTTGCCGGAATGGCATCGATTCTGCCATTTACCAAACCATAATCTATGCCTATTCCGAAAGTAGGTTTCCCATCCAAGGCATTTAAATCAAGTGCTTTATTTGAGGCTTCTATATTCCAATCCAGTTGTTTAATCAATGGGTGATTTGATTCAATCTTTTGTTTGATTTGCTCTAAGTCGTAGGCTAATTCAGCTAATGTGATTTTGGTGGTATCGACTTGAATGGTATCAGTAATTGGGTTATTTATCTCTTTATTAATACTTGCTGAAAAGCCTTGCTTTCGTTCTTCAAGAATTAGTATTTGCTGTTTCAGTTCTGCTACTTTAATCCGAACTGTGAGCACATCAGAAGCAATAGATTTTCCGCTTTCTACTTTTGCCAAGGCCACCTTTTCAATGGTTTCGAAAATGCGAATGTTCTTTTGAATGATTTTTTGCTGCTCCTGTAATAGATATAGATTGAAGAAGGCTGTTTTGATCTGATAATCTATGTCTAATCGTTCAGCAGCTATTCGTTCGTATTTAGATTTTGCCATTGTCAAGACGACATCTTCCTTTGCCTTTAGTGTTCCAAACCAAGGAAACATTTGACTGGCTGAGATAATGAGATTTTGCGACCCCAATCTGGTTTCTACTGGAAGAATTGGAACTCCAACACCAACAGTTGGGTCTGGTAGTTGACTGACCTGTGGTCCTTTTTGCAAGGCCGCTTCGTATTCTAATTGTAATGCCTTTAATGCCGGATTTTTATCATACGCTTTTTTTAGCAGACTGTCCAAAGTCTGTGCTTTGACCGTAAAGGTCGAAGCCATTAAAGCAAGCAGTATTGCTATATATTTAGTTTTCATCTTTTAACATTTGAGTATTCTTAGAAAATTTCAGTTGTGCTTCTTTCCATAAGGAATACAGAACGGGAACAGTGAACATCGTAATCACTTGTAAAGTCATTCCACCAAAAGAAGGAATGGCCATTGGTAGCATTATATCTGCCCCACGACCTGTGGAAGTAAGCACCGGCAGTAAAGCCAAAATGGTAGTAGCAGTGGTCATCATTGCTGGTTTTACCCTGCGTAAACCGCCTTCTACAACCGCATCTCTTATCTCACGAACTGTGGCGGGTGTATTTCGTTTGAAACTATCTTTTAAGAATGTAGCGACTAAAACGCCATCATCCGTAGCAATACCGAACAGGGCTAAAAAACCGACCCAAACTGCTACACTGAGATTAATGGATTTCATTTGAAACAGGTCTCGCATATTGGTTCCCAAAATGTCAAAGTCCATAAACCAGGGCTGACCATATAACCATATCATAATAAAGCCCCCTGAGAATGCTACAAACACACCTGAGAATACCATCAGTGAAGTAGTAATAGAACTGAATTGGAAATAAAGAATTAGAAAAATTAAAGCCAGTGCAATAGGGATGACAATGGATAGCCGTTTGTTAGCTCTGACTTGTTGCTCATAATTTCCTGCGAACTTGTAATTGACTCCTGCTGGTAATGTCAATTCGCCATTATCTATTTTATTTTGTAAATAGTTCTGTGCATTGTTAACTACTTCCACTTCTGCAAAGCCTACTTCTTTATCAAACAGTACATATCCAACTAAAAAACCATCTTCGCTTTTTATTGCTTGAGGTCCTTGTTCGTATTTTATTTCTACCAGGTCATCCAATGGAATTTGCAATCCATTCGGTGCGGAAACCAGAATATTATTAAGGCTTTGAGGGTCGTTTCTCAGTTCTCTTGGATAGCGTAAACGAATGCCGTATCGCTCTCTACCTTCCACAGTAGAAGTCATTACCATACCACCGACCGTAGCTTGCAACTGTTTCTGTACATCTACTATTGATAATCCATATCGGCTTATTTTTTCTCGGTCAATATCAAACAGCATATAGGGCTTACCTACAATTCGCTCTGCAAATACAGCAGGTGCTTTTACTCCATCTACTTTCTTCAAATGCTTTTCTAATTCCAAGCCAAATGCTTCTATGGTCTCTAAATCTGAACCTTTTACTTTTATGCCCATTGGTGCTCGCATCCCCGTTTGTAGCATCACCAATCGTGTTTCTATGGGTTGCAGTTTTGGTGCTGACGTAACACCAGGAAGATTAGTGGCCTTTACAATTTCGTTCCAAATATCATCTGGAGAATGTATGTGCTCTCTCCATTGGCGGAAATACGACCCTTTATCATCTTGTACTAAATCGCTGATTTGAATGCCACCTGATAGAGCTTTTTCATATTCGATAGCCCCACCTGTTGACAACAAATATTTTCCATTCTTATCTGTCTTAAATCTCAAACGGTGACCATCCGCATTGGTCATATATTCCGATTTATACAGAATTACATTTTCATACATTGACATTGGAGCTGGATCTAAAGCACTTTCTACCCGGCCTGCTTTTCCAACTACTGTTTCCACTTCTGGTATAGCTGTAACAGCCATATCCAAAGCCCGAAGGTTTGCCACATTCATTTGCATACCTGAATGTGGCATCGAAGTAGGCATCAGTAAAAATGACCCTTCATCTAAGGCAGGCATAAATTCCTGACCTGTATTTTTTGCGATTTGAATGCCAAAGAAAATTAGGCTGCCAACGAGTAACAGGAATAACAACTTTACTCTAAGTAGGAAACGTAAAATCCTTTCGTAGAAATGAATTACTATATAAAAGCTTCCGATTAATATACCTGAAATAAATGAAACAAATAGAAAATTGGTAAGTACAGTTTTTGTAACACCCAATGGCATCCATATTTTGGCGAGAAGCCAAGCAACCAGCAGGGCATAGACAATGTTTCTTGCTATTTCAAAATAGGAATGGAATTTTCCATTCTGAAATGATTTTAGCCAGTAACTAATTATTCCAGTGATCCCAACTACAAGGCCAATTATGCCTAAATAATAGAACTGACCAAATAATAGGAAAATGCTAAATACCACCAATCCAATATTATAGCCAAAAGACAGCCATTTTGACTTTGTTTTAATCCCAAACAACTGAGCTGCCAATGGCGGGACTATGGTAATAGCTACAACTATCGAAGCTATAAGGGCAAAGGTTTTAGTAAATGCCAATGGTCTGAATAGTTTACCTTCTGCGGCTACCATAGTAAACACCGGCAAGAAACTTACAACCGTAGTAGCTACTGCTGTAATAACTGCTGAGGCAACTTCGGTGGTGGCATTGTAAATCGTAATTGAAATGGATTGCTTTGGTGGAGCTTTTTTGATATGTGTGATCATACTTTCCGTAAGGACAATTCCCATATCGACCATCGTTCCAACTGCAATGGCAATACCTGATAAAGCAACTATATTGGCATCGACACCAAAGTATCGCATTGCGATAAAGCACATTAAAACAGCCACTGGAAGTGAACCCGCCACCAACAATGACGACCTTAAATTGAGTAACATCAGAATCACCACTATAATTGTAATAAGTATCTCTAAACCCAATGCTTCTTCTAAAGTGCCTAAAGTCTCATTGATCAAATCTGTTCTATCATAGAATGGGACAACTGTCACTTGTGAAACTGTGCCATCGGCTAATTTTTTAGTAGGTAATCCTGGAGCTATTTCATCAATTTTAGCCTTTACATTGTTAATTACTTCTAATGGATTTGCTCCATATCTTGCTACTACCACGCCACCAACAGCTTCTGCACCTGATTTGTCTAAAACTCCCCTACGAGTAGCTGGACCAATATTTACTACGGCAATGTCCTTAATGCGAATGGGTACATTATCGGTGGCTGTGACCACAGCATTTTCAATATCTTCTACTGATTTTACATATCCCAAGCCCCTGACAAAATATTCGGCAAGATTGATTTCCAGTGTTTGAGCACCAATGTCTAAGTTGCTTTCTTTTATGGCTTTCATTACCTGATTAAGGGTAATGCCATACACTCTCATTTTGTCCGGTATAACATCCACTTGATATTCCTGAACAAAGCCACCTATAGAGGCTACTTCTGAAACACCAGAAGCGGATGATAAACCAAACCTTACATAAAAATCCTGAATTGATCGTAATTCGTGCAGATCCCACCCACCGGTAGGATTTCCTTGTTCGTTTTGACCTTCCAAGGTGTACCAATAGATTTGTCCTAAAGCAGTTGCATCAGGGCCTAAGGTGGGTTGTACATCATCGGGTAAGAGGTTTGATGGAAGTGAGTTTAGCTTTTCAAGTATTCTACTTCTACTCCAGTAGAATTCTACACCTTCATCAAAAATTACATAGATACTGGAGAAGCCAAACATTGAATTACTACGAATGCTTTTGACCCCCGGAATGCCCAACAAAGACGTTGTGAGCGGATATGTAATTTGGTCTTCTACATCTTGCGGAGACCTTCCCATCCATTTAGTAAAAACGATTTGTTGGTTTTCACCAATATCTGGTATGGCATCAACCGCAACGGGATCACGGGGTAGGCTATCTACACCAAGATCAAAGGGTGCGGTAACTACGCCCCAGCCGATAAATAGCAGCAATAGAAGCCAAGCGACAAGTTTATTGTCTATAAAAAATTTGATTATTTGATTTAACATTATTCATTTTCATTCTTAAAATTTTACAAATAGAAATAGGTTCATACTGCCAAATAGCGGTATGAAGTATCAATGAAAATGAATGAATCAAATCAAGAAAGTCTGATAGAGTACCTGAACGTCTCTATCTGGCAAGGGTGGTTTGTATTGTGCATACTGCTGATAGTCAGCTTGCACGCTGTAGTTAAAGACATAAACCGCAACAAAAGCAGCTACAAAGTCAATCTGTATATCCTGAACGGTTGCCATTTGGGTAGCCGTGGCATCCAAATCTGTTTTCTCTATGACAACCGTTTCATTATGACAGCAGTTATCTTTATCTGCTTTGCTTACGTTATCTTCTTTGTGGTGGCAAGACTTCTTCATCTTATGACAAGGTGGCGTTTCTTGCTTTTCGTGACAGGATTTAGCTTTACCTAATAAGCTGACACTCTTTAACTGATCTTGACAATAGTGAATATCCATAGAGAATCCCGTTGACGATAGCATCATCAACAAAGCCATTGAAATGGCGGTAATTCTATGTGAAAGACTTCTTGTCATTGTTTACAAAGGTACTAAATTTATTAGGATTATCAATTATAACGTTTTGGCAATTCTTTATATTATTTGGAAATATCAAATGTCATCCAGCGACTTTCTCCGATTCTTTGTGATTTTTTTAAATGCCGAAGGCGGCATTCCGGTAATCTTTTTGAATTGAGCTGAAAGGTGAGCGGTGCTACTGTAACCCAAGTCAAAAGCTATTTCAGAAATGGTTTTTTCTCCATAGCTCAATAATTCTTTTGCCTTCTCAATTCGTTGCTGTAAAAAATAATGCTCGATCGTAATACCTTCGACACGAGAAAACGTTTTGCTCAATTTTGAGTAGCTTATATGCAATTCCTTACTGAGTTCATCAGATAGATTATAACTTGAACGCTGACTGCTATCTAAATAATGGACTTTGTTAATCACGAAGGACTTTATCGAATTAATGATTTTAGATTCTCTACTGCTCAGTAATTCAAAACCTTGTGTTTGAAGTTTTTCAGAAAGTTTTTCCTTTTGCTTATGGGTAATCTCTTTACTTAATTCGACAATGCCTAATTCTATCTGATTATATTCTATCTGCATATCATCAAGAATAGTTCGTACACTACTCAAGCATCGAGGACAGACCATATTTTTAATTTGTAGTATCAATTTTATAAATTTAAGATTTACCACTTCATTCTTTGTAATCTTACTGCATTTAATATTGCTAATAATGCTACTCCTACATCTGCAAATACGGCTTCCCACATAGTAGCTAATCCACCTGCTCCCATTATAAGTACAATGATTTTTATTCCAAAAGCTAAGAAGATATTTTGCCAAATGATTTTTTGAGTCGATTTAGCAATTTTAATTCCTGTTATCACTTTTGAGGGTTGGTCGGTTTGAATAATAACATCTGCTGTTTCAATAGCTACATCACTTCCCATTGCACCCATAGCAATACCAACATCACTTGCTGCCAATACAGGAGCATCATTGATACCATCTCCAATGAAAGCAACTGTTTTTGTGGGGTCTTTTTTAAGTAGCTCTACTTCATTCAATTTATCTTCTGGGAGCAAACCGCCTTTTGCTTTTGAAATACCGAGTATTTTGGCCACCTTTTGAGTAATACTATTCTTATCTCCCGATAACATCATTATGTAATTAATACCCTCTTTTTTAAATGCTTTAATAGTTTCTTTAGCATCTTCCTTTATTTCATCTGCAATGGTTACAAATCCTGCAAACTCTCCGTCTATTCCAATCAATACGTTTGATTCTACTATTTCTTCAATTTCGGGTGGAGTAGTAATATTGAACTGGTGCATCAATTTGTGATTGCCAACCACTACGTTTTTCCCTTCAACTAAACCAGTCAATCCCTTTCCTGCTATTTCTTTAATTTCAGTAGCTTCTTTTATTGGAACGTCTGATTTATATTCCATAATGGCTTTCGCTATAGGGTGAGTAGATTTAGATTCAATAGATAAGAGTAATGGCATTAAAGATTCCTCAGACCAATTGCCAAAAGTTTTGATCTTGCTGATTTTAAAAACACCTTTGGTAACGGTTCCTGTTTTATCCATTACCATTGTATTCACTTCTTTTAGCTTATCCATATAGGTTGCTCCTTTAAAGAGAATACCGTTTTTGGAAGCTGCTCCTAAACCTCCAAAATAGCCCAATGGTATAGAGATTACCAATGCACAAGGACAAGAAATCACCAAGAAAATTAATGCACGATATAACCAATCTTGGAAGACATAAGTATCAACAAAAAAGTAAGGAAGAAAGCACACCAATACGGCTAAGAATACAACAATGGGCGTATAAATTTTGGCTAATCTTCTAATCAATAATTCTGTCTTTGCCTTTTTAGAAGTGGCATTTTGAACTAAGTCTAAAATTCTTGAAATCGAACTGTTTTTATAAATTTTAGTGACTTTAATTTCAATGACACCTTCCATATTTATAGAACCCGCTAAGACATTCTCATTCTGTAAGATACTTTGTGGTTTACTTTCACCCGTAATAGCGGCTGTATTGAGACTTGCTTTATCTGACAGCAATTTCCCGTCCAAGGGTATTATCTCTCCTACTTTTACTTGTATCGTATCACCTATCGTTACTTCTTCAGGGTGAACTGTTTCGAAAGTTCCATTTTTTAGGATATGTGCAATTTGGGGTCTTACATCTAAAAGTGCTTTGATATTATCTTTAGCTCTTCTTACTGCTGCACCTTGAAATAATTCACCAACCGCATAAAATAACATTACTGCAACTCCTTCGGGATATTCACCAATGGCAAAAGCACCTATGGTAGCAATACTCATTAGGAAAAATTCTGTAAAAACTTCTCCCTTTCTTAAAGCATTGAATCCCATTTTTATTACTGGAAAACCTACAGGAATGTATGCCACAACATACCAAACTAATCTTACCCAATCATTAAAAAAGGCAACATCAAAGTAATCCATTGCTATACCAGAAATTAATAAGGCAAAACTTATAATTGCTGGCAGATATTCCTTCCAAATACTATCGCTACCTTGAGAATGATCGTGAGAGTGGTCGTGTCCATCATCTATACTATGTGCTGTATTCAACAGAGGCGGTGGCGTCTTTGCATCTATTTTTTCCTCTAATGAGCAACAGATTTGTTTACCGTTGCTATCATACTGGTGTATGTGTTTTTTAGTAGTCATCTTAAAATGATTAATAATTAAATGTTGCACCAAACCCAATACCCATATCGCTGTCATAATGGGTTGAAAGGGCTATGTTCCGAGTTACGATATACTTAAATCCTGTCATATATTCCTTGTCTGTATTAACCATAAATGCCCAACGTAATCTCGGTGTAATAGGAATGTCTTCTCGCATTAACTGTAAACGAATATTACCGTCTTGAAAAACTTCTGCTTGAAAATTAACCAACCAAGGTAAGGTATAAACGAATCCTAAACTTGCTAAGGCTCGTTGGTCTTTAGTGTTGGTTTGTCCAAAAAGATTTTTTTCGTGTTCATCGATACCTAATTTTCTATACCGCCAATCAAAACCAACAAATGGCATAAAAAACTGATTTTTTCCAATATAGCGACCAATATGGGTTTCAGTTTCATAGCCGTGGTGGTCATTATACCCCAATCGCCATTCTGTTCCAATACTCCATCGTGTATTTTGCAGCATCATCATTCCATCATTACCATTGGTAGCAAAATCGTTTTCTGCCATTAAATGAAATTGGTTACTTTCTTTCTGCAGTTTTTTATACGCCCATTTTTTATTGGGTAAATATGGATTGGGTGCTTGATTTTCGTAAGAAAAAACTCGGTTCATTCCTGCCATCATATGATACAAAATGTGGCAATGAAAAAACCAATCACCTTCTAAATTAGCATTAAACTCTATGGTGTCGGTTTCCATAGGCATAATGTCCAACACGTTTTTAAGTGGTGCATAATCGCCTTGTCCGTTTAGTACTCTAAAGTCGTGACCGTGCAAGTGCATTGGGTGTCGCATCATTGAATTGTTGTACAGCACAATACGAACATTTTCTCCCTTTTTTATTAAAATTTTATCCGTTTCTGAAAGCACCTTATTGTCCATACTCCAAACATAGCGATTCATATTTCCTGTTAATTCAAAGCGTAGTTCTTTCACAGGGGCATTTTTGGGTAAGTTGGTTGGTTGTGGTGCTTTTAGCATTCCGTAATTAAGAGTTATAATATTCTGTAAATTGTTTGGCGAATGATTAGAATGTTCCATTGGTTCATCCATTTTCATTTTCTTGGACTTTTTGTTAGAACCACCTGTTATTTCAGGATACATAACGGTGTTCATATCCATTTGTTGATTGCTCATATTCATTCCCATATCGTCCATACTGCCATCCATATTCATCATATCATTCATCATTTTCATTCCTTCAAAATATTTGAGTTTTGGCATTCTACTTTTTAGTTGAATTTTGCCATTTCCCAAATAAATGGAAGCCGATTTTGTTCGGTCTTCTGGCGTAGCCAAAAATTCATAGGACAAGCCATCTTTTGGAATGGTAACAATTACATCGTAAGTTTCAGAAACACCAATAATTAATCTATCCACTTCTACTGGTTCTACATCATTTCCGTCATTCGCAACAACAGTCATTTTTCCACCCGCCCAATTAAGCCAAAAATAAGACGAAGCACCACCATTTGAAATGCGAAGTCGAACCTTTTCGCCACCTTTAAATTGAGATAATTGACTTTCGGTTTTCCCGTTTATCAAAAAGGCATCATAAAAGACATCACTCACATCCATTGCTAACATTCGCTTCCATTCATTGCCTAATTTGGTTTTGAAGTGACCTGCTTTTATGGCTTCTGAATAACTTTGCACTGTACCTTTTTTAATACCACCCCAATCGTTTGCATTGTGTAACATTCTATGTACATTTTCTGGTTTTATGTCTGTCCATTCGCTTAAAATAATGGGAACCTGCGGTACATCATCAATACCTTTTCTTAAAGTAGGGTCGTCTTTTTTCTTTTTTAAAATCAGCGAACCATACATTCCAATTTGCTCCTGCAAACCACTGTGGCTATGATACCAATGCGTTCCGTTTTGAATAATAGGAAAACGATAGGTAAAAGTTTCGCCTGGTTCTATAGGCATTTGCGTTAAATACGGAACTCCATCTTCTTTATTGGGAAGATATAAGCCGTGCCAATGCAAAGAGGTACTTTCTTTTAATTGATTGTGTACTACAATTTCGGCAGTATCGCCTTCGGTAAAAGTTAGCGTAGGCATTGGAATCTGTCCATTTACAGCTATGGCTCGTTTGTCTTTTCCCGAATAATTTACAATGGTGTCAGTAATCGTTAAGTCGTATCTTACTACTTTTTGGGCCAAAAGCGAAGTGGTTGAAAACAATGCTATGAATGCGATCAACCCATTTATAAAATTTTTCATCTTTTTTGATTTTTAAATGAATTGAAATAACATAAAAGCACTCATTGCAATCATTAGTGCATCTTCAATAATGGTTACTGTACTCATTGGCAAATTGAAAACTGCCCCTAAACAAGCACATTGAATTTTACGTTTGTTGAGTACCGATTGTAATACACCAATTATGCTAACGGTCATTACAACAAATGTTACTGCATTGGTAATCATTGGGTTGAAATTGACCAAGTAAGCAATACCTAATGCCAGTTCTACAAAGGAGTAAATGCTTGCCCAAGCAGGAAATTTTTTGGCAACTACATCATACATTTTGTAGCTGTCTGCAAATCCTTTAAGGTTCAGCATTTTGAAAAACGAGAATACCAAAAAGAATCCTGCCATAAAATGACGCATCCATTCAGACCAATTTGGACTTTCGTTTTTTGTCTGTATCAATAGGGTAATTCCTGAAATGTAGGCGAAAACAAGTAAGATAGGTTTGTAAGTTTCCAACCAAGATTTTACTTCTTCGGTGGCTTCATTATGCTGTTCGGCAGTTATTTTATATTTATCATCCAATACGTTTTGCAAGGCAGCAATTGGGACGTGTTTATCCATAGTAATGGTGGCAGAATTATTGTCTTTTGAAACTTCAACAGACGTTATATTTTCTACCATTAGCAAAGCAGATTTTACTTTTGCTTCGCAACTGGTACAGGTCATTCCTGCTATTTTATATGTATGTTTCATTTTTTTAATTTTTAAGAAAGGGCGAAATGCCGAGGCATTTCGCCCTTATTTTTAATCAATGGTTTCTACTACTTTACCGCAGTTGAGCATCATAGAACCGTAATACGGATTTTTTACCGCACTTTCTGTGCTTAACCAATTGGCACCTTTGCCATCATTCGCCATTGGGCAATGTTGATAATATACAGGCACTTCATATTTTGCTACTTTTAGCAGTTGGTATATATTGTCTGATAGCGAAATAAAGTATGTTCGTTGTACTTTTTCGTCTTGACTGTTGGCTATGTTTTGAGCATCAGTTTTTAGTGTTTTCATCACTTTCATCCAAACCATATGCACATCCATTTCTAAGTCGTTCATTTGTACCCTTTCCAATGATTTTACCAAGGCATTTGCTTTGCTTGAAGCAAGATTTCCGTCAGATTCTATCAATGCATTTTTCAATGTGAAATAATCGTCAAAAACCAATTTTAAATCATTCGTTTTTGTGATTTCTTCCTTTGGTTCAGATTTGGTTTTGGTCATTTTCATCGTATCGGAATGAGAATGTTGGTTGTGATTTTCTGTCATTTCTGACATTGGTTCGGTGGTGCTTACATCTTTTTTAGCACGTTGATATTGGCAACAATTTGGTAGATTATTGTAGGTGTCATCTGGCGACATAAAAAGCTGATTGTCATACCCTGACAAAGCAATTCGCTTTAAGATTTCACTACTTGTTGTTTTCAAACTGTCGTAAGTAATGGAAGCCATTTTGGTTTCTTTATTCCATTCTACTTTGGCTTCTTTCTTTATGTTTCCTGCAGTTTCAATAGTGTTTTTACACATTCCGCAGTTTCCGTATATATGTACGGTTTCTGTTTTTTGATTTTTAATTTTTTGTGCATTGCACGCTGTGGTTGATAGTACCATTAAGGCTACCAACAATTTTATTGTTAAGTTCATTGTATAAAATTTTAAATTATTAAATAAGCTATAGTTTACAAGCTGTTGTTGGCTTGTACCGACAAGACACACCTATGGCTGTCAAGTATATATGTTAGCTTATTTTGGGCGGTTGCCAAATAGGAAGATAAACGTCTTTGGGTATGCTTTGCACATAAGCCCAAGTGTTTGATTCAACATAAATAAGTGGATTAAGAGATACCACTAAATTGTTAACAGGAATGGGAATATTTACACTAACGGGACAATGACAATTTTTGTCATTGCATTTTCCGTTGCAATCATTGTCGCCATTTTCATCACTTGAATCACAGCAAGATTTTTTTTCGCTGTCGTGGTCATTGTTCGATTTACTACAGGACATTTTTTTGTCTGTGGTAGAGTTACCACAAGCAAGTGCATTACTCGCAGGTATCACGAGTAGAAGCAATGTTAGTATGTAAATTATTTTCTTCATTCTTATTCTTGCGAAGTTACGATTTTTTTTTCTATTCTGCATCTTTGTTGTGTTGATTAGTGTTAAATTGTTATCCATCTGTTTACTTTGCTTAGATACTCTATGTATTGATTGCCAAATTCCTTTTTGAGAAATTCCTCCTCTAATCTGATTTGCGTATTGATACTAACCGTAGAAAGGGCTATAATTAATAGAGTAAAAGCATTAGGCAATACTAAAAACAATCCAATATTGGCTATCATAATACCTAAGAAAATAGGATTACGTGAGAAAGAGAAAAAACCATCTGTTACTAATGCTGTCTTGTTTTCTTCATCTATTCCAATACGCCAAGACTCTCTCATATTTCCCTGTGCAAACCATACAAATAGCAATGAGATTATAAGCAAAGCCCAACCTACATAAACGAAGTATTCATTTTCTAAATACCAAAAGGGCATAAGAAACTTATGCCAACTTGGGATAAAGGCATAAATGGAAACTATAAAAAGCTCTATGATTGAAATAATACCAAAGACTTTCCCATTGTAACCGTGGGCATCATCTCCTTTATTAAATGTGAGTGGATTGACCTTGGTTTTTTTCCAAAGTAGAAAGGACCTTAGCACAAATACTAAGAAAAAATAAAGGATAAAAAATATAAATAAGTACATAATGTTTGGTTTAATGTTCGTGTTCTAATTCTCCTGCTTTTGATTGAGCATATACATAATAGGCTCCCTTAGTGACTATTTGCATACCCTCTGGAATATCGTCTATCAATTTTACAGCTGTGTAGCCATTTTCTGTAGAGCCTGGAATTATATTGATTTTTTCAAATTCTATTTCCTTTGCATCTTTTTGACTACGAGCTACATAGATATAACTGTTTTCTCCGTCTTTGATAATGGCATCTTCGGGTAGTGCAGTAGTTTCTGCATCTGTAAGAAATATCTTCGCATTTATAAAGAGGTCTTTTAAGAATTGGGGTTTCACTCCGTCTAAATGGCCGTGTACACGTACCGTTTTAGAGCTTGAGTTGAATTCTTTTCCAATTACATCAACACTACCGTAATATATAGTTGTACCAAGTGCAGGGACTGTGTAGCTTATTTTCTGACCTATCTTAATATTTGCTATATCTTTTTCAAAAACATCTAACTCTAAGTGTAAATGCTCCGAAGAAATAATATCCATTAAAGAAATAGAAGACTGGGCATACATACCATTGTGAAAACTTATTTTAGAAATGTAGCCACTCATAGGAGCTACTATTGCTATCTGCTGCCTTATGTTACCGGGCGATAGGTTGGAAGTGGATATACCTAAAAATGAAAGCTGCTTGGCAAGACCTTGAGTTTTAGCTTCCAGCACGGCCACCTCTGCTTGTGCATTTTGAAGGTTTTTGGTAACTCCCGCATTGGATTCTACCAATGTTTTTTGTCGTTCAACTTCCAAACGCTTTAGGTTGAGCTGTGCTTTAGCTTCTAAATAATCTTGTTGTGTAACAATAAAGTCTGGGTTTTCTAAATAGGCTATAACTGTACCCTTTTTGATATAGTTTCCTTCTACAAACTTTTTAGTGCCTTTGATTATACCATTGGTTTTGGCAGATACAGAAGAAAGTGCATTGGGAGGTAATCCTAATGTACCTGTTGCTTTTACAAAGTCATTTACTTTTATAGAAGATAGATCCCCAAATTCTAATCCTATGGTTTCCGCCTGGTCTTTTGATAGAAATAATCCTTCCTTGTGTTCTTCTTCACCTTCACCGTGGTTATGCTCATCACTTTCAGAATGTGTATTCTCTTCTGTGCCGTGATTATGACCATCACCTTCACTGTGTTTTTGGCCGCAGGAAGAAAACAATACAAGTACTATTGAAAATGTTATTATTATATATTTTATGTTATTCATTATATTATCTTTTATTGGTTTGTAAGAAATTGAAAGTCAGCTACAGCTTTGTTGTAAGCTACAATCTGCTCCCAATAATTTTTATTGTTAGTTGCCATTAACTGTAAGGTGTTTAATAGTTCCAAGTAAGAAATTTCTCCTGCTTGGTAATTCAATTCACTAATTCTTACAATATCTGGATTAATGGTTTCGATTTGGTTTTTGTAAAAATCAACACCAGCCTTGTATAAGGCTAAGGTGTTTTGTACTTCTAACTGGTCTTGTTGTAACCCAAGTAGCTTACTCTGATACTGATAGTTACCAATATCTATTTGCATCTTTTGAGCATCAATTCGCTTTTTTGTCTGTCCATTAAATAATGGAATAGATACACCTACTTGTGCCGCATTAAGCCAACCACCTTGGTTAAAATTTTGTGCAGCATATCCGACATTGAAACTGGGTTTAAGTTCAGATTGCATCACCTCTACCTTCGCAGATTCTATCATTATTGCCTGTTGACTCTGCAATAGAAGTGGATTAGTAATGGTATCTATTTGATTGGAATAGTTAGTGGTAACGAGGCTATCTGCCGTAGTGACTAATTCAGACGTATTGAGCAATAACTGAAACCGCTTATTTAAGTTAGCAAGCTCTATTTTTACTTGGTTTAATAACAACTCATATTCTTGCCATTTAGATTGCAGTGTGAGTGACTCAATGCGATTTGCAGCTCCTGCCTGTACTCTTACTGTTGCTTTTCTATGATATTCTTTGTAGGTGGAAACAAGACTGGCGTATAGCTTCTCTAACTCCTTCTTGTACTGAATGTCATAGTAAATTTGCTTCACTTTCCATTTGAGTTCGTTTTCAGTGATTTGTTTCTGCGTGGCACTCTGATTGGCATAGGCATCTTGCAAATTATTCTGTGCCTTGGTAACACCTGGACTCGGAAAGTTCTGTACTATACCAATTTGATTTACTTGCTGACCAAATTGCGTATCAAATAAGCCATCACCTTGATAAGAAATATCTGTTGAACCTAAATTGTATTTTAAGTTTTGTAATGATTGGTTTTTCTCTACGTCCAATGAGGCAGCTTTTATATTGGGGTGATTAGTCAATGCCATAGTAATAGCACTATCCAAATCAATTGGTTTATTTTGAGCTTGTGCTGAAAAGGAGATACCAAATATCAAGAGCAAGGCTATAGAACCGCCTTTAGTTAGGGCTGAACCATTTGATTTTCTTTCCTTCCATTTTTCTAACCACAAATAAAGAATGGGTAATATTACTAAGGTTAAAAAGGTTGCTGTAAGCAAACCGCCAATGACCACTGTAGCCAAAGGTCGTTGTACTTCTGCACCACCCGAAGTAGAAATAGCCATTGGGAGAAAACCCAATGAGGCCACTGCTGCCGTCATTATTACGGGTCTTAATCGTACCCTTGTTCCTGTAATTATTCTTTCTTTTATGTCTATCATACCTTCTTTTTTGAGTTGATTGAAATAACCAATAAGAACTATCCCGTTAAGTACTGCCACTCCAAAAAGGGCAATGAAACCAATGCCTGCTGATATACTAAAAGGCAACCCTCTTAGCTGTAAAGCCCAAATACCACCAATGGCAGATAAAGGAATGGCTGTAAAAATCAACCCTGCTTGAGCCACTGAGCCAAAAGTGAAATACAACAGAATGAATATGAGAGCCAGTGCCATAGGCACGGCAATTGAAAGCCGTGCATTGGCGGCTTTGAGGTTCTCAAACTGACCACCGTAAGTGAAATAGTAGCCAGAAGGAAGTTGAACTTTAGCATCCAATTCTGATTGAATCTTTTCAACCAGTGATTCTACATCTGTATTTCCCACATTTACTCCTATGACAATTCTTCTGTTGGTGTTTTCTCTGGACACTTGCATAGGAGCATTTATCAAATCTATATTAGCCACATTATTGAGAGGAATTTGACTACCATTGTTGAGTGTAATAAAAAGGTTTTCTACATCTTCTATTCCTTTCCTATTCTCTTCATTTAAGCGAATGACTAAATCAAATCGTTTATCTCCTTCATAAATAGTACCTGCTTTTTCTCCTGCAAAGGCAGAACGGATCACTTGGTTTACTTCTTGAATGTGTAATCCGTATTGTGCCATTCGTTGATAATCGTATTTCACCATTACCTGTGGCATACCAATAGTTTGCTCCACATTTACGGTAGCAACACCATCAATTTGCTTAATTACTTTTTCAGCTTTTGTTGCATTTTGAAATAATAGGTCTAAGTCTTCACCAAATAGTTTTATGGCAATATCAGCCTTAGAGCCTGTCATTAATTCATTAAAACGTAATTGTATAGGCTGAGAAAATTCAAACCCTACGCCAGGAATACTATGCAGTGACTCTTCTAATTTTTCAAACATATCCTGCCTATTGGTGGCAGAAGTCCATTCTGATTTAGGTTTCATTACCAATACATAATCTGCAATTTCTACAGGCATTGGGTCGGTTGGAATTTCTGCAGAACCAATATTGGCCACCACATCTTCTATTTCTGGAAAGTCTTTTAAGAGTTTGTTTTGTATCATCTTGGCAGTTTCTACACTTTGAGAAAGTGAACTGCCCGGTGGTAGAATATGCTGCATAGCCAAGTCGCCTTCTTCTAAGGTAGGAATAAACTCCCCACCCATTCTGCTGAACACAAATAGACTTATCAGAAAAGCTACCACCGTAACACTCACAAAGACGGTCTTAAAACGAAGTGCTGCATTGAGTATGGGAGTATAGCCTCTTTGAAAAAATGCAATAATCTTATCTGCAAAGGTTTCTTTATTCACTACTTTTTTCTTGAGCACCAAGGCAGCCATCATTGGCACATAGGTCAATGATAAAATCAATGCTCCTGCAATGGCAAGCATTACTGTCTGAGCCATAGGCTTAAACATTTTACCTTCAATACCAACTAATGCCAATATTGGTATATAGACCATTAGAATAATAATTTCGCCAAAGGCAGCCGAACTTCTTATTTTTTGAGAAGAGGTAATCACTTCACTATCCATATCGGATTGGGACAATACTTTTCCTGCTTTACTGACTTGCAATCGGTGAACTATAGCCTCTACAATAATTACTGCACCATCTACAATAAGCCCGAAATCAATCGCTCCTAAACTCATTAAGTTAGCCGAGATACCCAATAAGTTCATCATTGAAACAGCAAAGAGCATAGCTAATGGAATGACAGAAGCAACAATTAGACCTGCTCGCCAATTTCCTAATAGCAAAACCAAAATGAATATGACAATTAAGCCACCTTCTATGAGGTTCTTTTTCACTGTACCTATGGCAGTACTCACCAATTTATCTCTTACCAAGTAAGGTTCAATAACTACTCCTTCGGGTAATGATTTTTGGATTTGAATGACTCGCTCTTTTACTAATTCTGTTACTTGTGCAGAATTTGCACCTTTAAACATCATTACCTTACCGCCAACGACTTCTGCACCATCTCTAACCAATGCTCCATAACGAGGAGCTTTGCCATATTGAACAGTAGCCACATCTTTTACCAAGACAGGGATATTACTTGCATCACTTACTACTATGTTTCCAATGTCGTCTAAAGATTTAGCTAATCCTTCTGAACGGATATAGTAGGCATTTGAGTTTTTTTCTATGTATGCTCCGCCTGTATTTTCATTGCTTTTTTCCAATGCCGAAAATATATCTGTAATGCTTATACCTAAAGATTTCAGAAGATTTGGATTTACTGCCACCTCATACTGTTTCAGAAAGCCGCCCATTGAGTTAACCTCTGCTACACCTTCTATTCCTAAAAGCTGACGGGTAACTATCCAATCTTGAATACTTCTTAGTTCTGTTGGTGAATATTTGTCTTCAAACCCTTCTTCGGGTCGGACTACGTATTGATAAATCTCTCCTAAGCCAGTTGAAAGCGGAGCCATCTCGGGAGTGCCTAAACCATTGGGAATATCTTCTTCAGCTTCTTTGAGTTTTTCATTTACCAATTGGCGAGCCAAATAAATATCATAATCCTCTTCAAAAACTACGGTTACTACGGATAAGCCAAAACGAGAGATAGACCGTATTTCTTCTGTCTTTTGCAAACTCTGCACGGCAAGCTCTACGGGAGTAGTAATAAATTGCTCTACTTCTTGCGTAGCAAGGGTAGGCGAAATGGTAATGATCTGTACTTGATTATTCGTTATATCAGGTACAGCATCTATGGGTAGCTGTTTGAGAGAAAATAATCCCCAAACTATGAGGGCTGCTACAAAAAGCCCTACAACAAACTTATTCTTTACCGAATAAGCGATAATATTATCGAACATTAATATTTGATTTTTATAAAAAAGTTAAACCTTGACTATGATAAAAAAGGGCATAGTTGTCCCTTGAAAAGTGGTTTAACTATGGGCTGGCGGGTGCCAAACTCCTTCGCTGTAATCAAAGGAATAATCGAATTTGTAGTGGAAAAGAAGGTCCGTAGATATATCCACTTTGCCTTTAACTAAAGTTGGCGAATAAGGCATTGCAATCATAGAACCGCAACAAACACATACACAAAATGGTGTACAATCATCTTTATGGTCTGAATGATTATGGTTTTGCTCATTAGCTGAGATTTCAACGTCTGTATCAGTGGACGTTTGCGGCATACCATCAGCACACGGCACTATTGATAGTGCTGTAATGTATAGCGATAATATGAATGCAAATAATCTCATTTATGACCTCAAAGGTAAAACAAGTTTACTGCAACCCACTTGCAAAGTTTAACGATTGCAGTTTTCGCATAAACCTTTGATAACCATATTGGCCTGTTGCATTTTGAAGTTTTTGGGTAGTTCTATCTGAGGAATGTTCTGATTGGTAAGGCAGAATGTGTTTTGGCAGTTTGTACAATGAAAGTGGTAGTGTTGGTCAATGGTTTCACATTCGCAACTTTCTAAACAAAGGGCATATTTTAATTGCTTAGTACCGTCATCAATGGTGTGAACCAATTTGTTTTTCTCAAAGGTTTTAAGTGTTCTATACAGTGTGGACTTATCAGCTATTTCAAAGGCATTTTCTATACTTTGTAATGAAACTGCATTGTCTTGCTCCATCAAATATTGCAGAACAAGGATTCGCATTGCAGTAGGTTTTATATCCCTTTGATTGAGTCTATTTTCTATTTTTTCATCCATCATAAAAACCAAAGGTTATTCTTAGCAAAATCTTCTAATTTGTCAGCTTCAAAAAATGGGAATATTTGAGCTACCATTTCTGGGTATTTTATAGTTACAGGTAAGTTCTGTTGTTTTACAGACTTCCAATACATTCTACTAAATTGATATACCTGGTCTATAATTTCTTTCTTTACTGCTGGGTCATCAAAATAGCCTTCCTCTGTACAATACAGTTGTAATTTTACTGGAAAAGGATTGTCCTTTGGCGGATAGCCGTTCTCAGAGTAACGTGTATTATTGAAAAGTAAATGTTTTGTTTTTGATATGTCTATTATAGTTCCGCTTAAAGGCATAAGAGCATCAGAATTTGTGTCAAAAGCTACATAGTCTTTACTCTCCGTTTTGTTTATTGTTACTACTATAACTGGAATATCTAAGCCTAATTTACCTAACATACGTTGAACTGGGTCTAATTCATCTTTACTGAATACTTTGTAATAATGAATGATTAGTCTTTTTGCATTCTCGCCATTGGTAATTAAGTAGGTAAGGATTTGCTTCCTAATAGCACCTACCAATAAATCCATTTCATTATTTCTGAAACAGTCAAAACCTTTAAATTCTCCTTCATTATTAAAACAGAATGCACTACCGACATAACGACTTTTGGTTGTAATAGAATTGAATGCTCCAACACCTACTATTAACTCTTGTGAAGGGTCTCTATCTAAACGCCAAGGAATGCCACCAATTTTTGCCAATAGAGCGATAGCGATATTTGGCAAGTAGTAATTGAAGTAATCGTTAAAAATATTCTGATTGTATATTACTTGAGAAGTAATGTTGTGCTTTAACAGTTCTTCCTTGACTTTATAGTAAAGCATTATCCTTTCCGGGTCTCTTTCGTTCTTACTAATCGGACTGACATAGATTGCAACATATTGAGTATTAGGTTTAGGGTTAAAGTCTATCAAGTGCTGCTTAATTTCCTTTAATGCTGTTTCTGGACTATCAAAGGCTATACTATCATCTTTAGCTATGTGAAACGGTTGTTTAATATATTCTTTCAAAGGTTTAAAGACAGTGTTACCATTCTTTACATAACCTTTGGTAAAATAAGAGTAAAGCTGTGCAACAGCTTTTGCTCTGTCTGATTTGTGGTACACAAAGAAGAAACTAATGTTATTCGGATTTTGGGCTGTTTTGTATGGCCCCATTTTCATTCCTTTCTGTGGATCTATTTCTGTACCATTATAAAACTTTAGATTATTGGATTTGTAGTTTATTCTAAAAACTTCTTTCTCTGGAATATTGAAGAACCCTTTTGTGTCTAATGGGATTAACTTTCTAAATGCTTCATTATTCAAGTACTGATTATAGAATTTATTTATCTTCTCGTAGTATGGTATGTATTTATTTACTCGCTTTGGTCTATTCTGAGGTATTTTAAGAATTTCTTTTAAAGTAATAGAGAGCAATGGATTTGCTTCAGTTAAGTTCTGTTTAGCTTCTTCATCTAACCTGTCAAACTTTGTTATTCTGTTTCTGAAAATTATGGTTTTGAAGTTATCCGTTGGTGTATCTATTTCAGCAATACTTTTAGTTGACACCTTAGAAATGCCATCATAAGTAATAAGTAATGCAGGACTGGAAGTAAGTCTTGAGAACTCTATTTTTAATGTGTATTTTTCATAGGCTGTAAAGCTGGAAGCCGAAAGGCTTTCATCCTTAAACCATAACTGTATATCGCCAACAAAATTCTTCTTAATAGCATCAGCCTTATCTTCAAAATATGCTAAAATATTAGTGGTATAAAAATGCTTTGCAAAACGTGAACTTTCTTTAAAATCAACCTCAGCTTTATAGTCTGTATCATCAGTTGAAACAAAGTCAGAATAGAGATACTTAATGTCTTGAAATTCCTCTTCATACTGTTCCCAAAGAGGCTGTGGCAATTCAGACCTATGGACTGGATATGTGCCTTCTTTTTTCTCTGCATAAAAGCCAAACTCTTTGCTTGCAAAGGGGTGGCTAAATGGAATTATATTGATATTAAGTTTTTGCTCCATATATTAGTAGTTACTTTAAATCTTTGATTTGTTTCTCTGCAATCTTTAAGGCGTTAAGTGCTTCATCTTCATTGGTGATTAAGGCAACAATTTGGTCAGACAACCAAACTGAGAATGCCTTACTTGGGTCAAGATTAAAAATGTCGATTAGCTGTGTAACGTGTTCACGCTTTACAGTTCTTTCGCCTCTTTCCATCTTACTAAGCTGAGCTGTATCAATATCCAGTTGAGCTGCAAGGTGTCTCAGAAGCATTTCTTTATCTTCTCGTTTGGCTCTAATAAGTTCTCCAAAATTATTCATTGTACAAATGTTCACTTGACATTAAATGACAAATGTACAACAAACAAGAGAAAATAAGACAATAAAAATAGAATGGAATTATTGTTATGAACTAACCTTTTGATAAAAGCCGTATTCTGGTTGGGTTAGTAAGCCTTTTTCAAGTAGCTTTTTTAGCAATGAACCAACTGTTCTTTCTTTTATATTATGTGATATTCCAATTTGAACAGCTTCTTCTCGTTTGAATTTATGCGGTAGTGCTACAAAGAATGCTTGCTTATTACTACTCTTAAATGGCATTTCTTTCTCTTGTGAAGGCAGGTTGTTAAACATAATGACACTATGCTCTATAAAAGTGTTTGCTATGCTAAGAGCTATTTCAAAATCTTCATCTGTACATAACACTTCTTGGGTAGCTTCACCATTTTCAAATTTTCTTAATGCGGTAAATATCATTGCTAAACGATAAAGAATAACCCCTAACCTCTTGGCTACACTTCCAGCTTCTTGTGAAGTAAAAATAGTAATCTCTGTAAGCCACTTCTGCCCAACTTCATTTATAGTAAGCCATTGGTCACGAGTTAGTTTTATGATAGTATTGGATTGCTCGAAAAACTGAACCATTGAAAAAACTTGGCTTGACAAGTTTGTGAAATGGTCGTTTAGATTGATAGGGTTGCCGTAAGGCGACACGTCACGCCAAAGTTGTTCTTCAACTTTGAAAGTGTAAAATATAAATCTACTAAACAAACCATCTTCTGCTGAAGAAATTAAATTACCAACTTGTCCGGGTGTACCCGATAAAGCAATAGATATTTTAGGCTCTTTGATAGATATATATTCATCATTCGTTTTACGAGATAAACTTATGGTCTCGTGGTGAAAGGATTTGCGAAGCATATCCGAATAACCACCCCATTCTTGTTTCATTACATTACCCATACTATCCGCTTCTGTTTCACATATTATTCCTGTTCCTTCATTCTGCTGTATATGTTGTAATATTTTAGCATAGCTACTATTGGCAGGAATAAAAGCTACTTTGAACGGTGGCTTCTCTGGTTCTTCTGTATTAACAGGTTCACCTTTCTTTCTGTCTCTTTGTGCTGCTTTATGTTCAGCTAATTCTGCCTCATATTGTTCTTTTGCTACCTTATGACATTCTAAAAGGTGATCCTGGTATTTATCACCTAAGTTTTTGGCGAATTTCAATGCACCTTTGCCGCTTGCGGCAGGTGCTATAACAAATGCAAACAAATTGGGATATACTGTCTCTCTTGCATATTCACCCACAACATTAGGAAGGCAACCACTAAGTATTGCTATTGCACCAGTGAGAAATACGTCTCTTTCTCTTTTATCATCAAATGCTTGTGAACCTATTCTTAGAATATCGGGTAGTGCCTCAAATATTTTATCACTATATGTTGGTGTTTCTATACGATAGTCTGTTTCTAAAGATTGATTGCTTGACTTAGGTGGTTTTATTTTTTTATACTGCCCAAATTGTGTAGCGTTATGATTGTAAGCACTTTTAACAGAAGCGGTAATTTCAAAATCTTTTAGGTCATAGTTTTGCTTGATAAAATCCAATGTATCATCATAGGCAATACCTTTTCTGTTGCAATTACACGCTAACTGATATACGAAGTTGTTCCTGTTGCCATCATAGTACTGATATTTGTTTTCAGTAAATCGTACACATTCCGCTAATTGCTCTTCCAAGAATGGATTATACTCTTTATCTACAATAGGTGGCGTAACCGTAGGTTTCGGCACTTGCTCCAGTAAATTGTCTGGTGGCAACTCAATTTTGAACTTTTCGTTTTGAATGTTACGATATGCTTCTGTGTCGTGAGACACAAAGCAAAGCCGTGTAACGTCTTTACACTTTGGGTCTGCTTCTATGCTCAAAGATTGCTCGTAAAACTCTTGTACTTGCTTATATGCTATACTGTGGTGTTCTAAGCTACTATCTACTTCAATAAAAACTTTTAGGCCGTTACCGCTTGGGCTTGTGAAACAAGCAAAAGTGGTAGGCATTTCTTGTACCTGTGATTTGGCTTTAGCCAATTCATCAGGACTGAGTTTGTCAAAGTCTAAGTGAACAAAACCACTATACATTTTTAAATACTCCATCTTACGTCCACCTTCAAATGTTCCAGAAGGTGTGAAAGCTGGTAATTCTTTTTTTAGTCTATCTACTCGGTCAGCTTTACCCATTCCTATTGCCATTCTAATAGGTTCTACAAGGTCTTTGTATTTACCTTCCGCAATGTCTTTGGTGATAAGTAGTATTGCTTTATTTTCTATAGGTTGATTGAAATTTTTAAATATTGTTGAAGAAGCCATTATATTAAATTTTTGAAGTTGTGCATTATTGAACTGGTGTTTTGAAATTCTTATCGAGCAAAGCGAGAATATCTGATAAGCGGTAATAGATTTTATGACCGATTTGGCAATATCCAATCTGTCCGCTATCTCGCCAATATTGGGCGGTACGCTTTGAGATATTCATAATTTGCAGGAACTCTTGGTTGTCGAAAAAGACTTGCTCTGGATTAGTTCTTTGCTTGTCTTTAAGCATTAGAAGCATATCATCTAAGCGGTCTTCAATCTGTTCCAATTTCTCGTCTAAAGGATTGTAAAAGCCCATAACTATTTCCTTTTGTTGTTAATGACATAGTTTGCAGCTTCTTGCTCAATCTCATCAGTAGAGCTTTGGCGATTACGTTGTAACCACTCATCCAGTTCAGCACGATTGAAGTACAACTTCTTACCCTGTGGGCAGAAGTGTGGCACTAATTTTTGAGAAGTGAGTTTATATAAGTGAGAAGCACTTATATCTAAATACTTACAGGCATCATTGAAGTTGAGAACTTCTTTTTTTAGCAATGCTTGTTCATCAATTTTTTGCTCTATCTGTGAGAGCCTTTCTAAGATTAAATTTTCGTTACTCATAATGTTACGATTTTTAAATGTTTATCAAATAATTACTCGACAAACTTCTATCGTAACACTCTGGTAATCAGTAAGACGGTAACGTCTTACTACTATATCTTACTCATCTTACTGTTTTTATTTACAGCCCCTTTAGTATAGTGTCTATTTGTTGCTGTTTTTTACAGTTTTGGCTTTTGTTCTTGTATAGATTATTCCTCTTAATATGGTTTCCTTTTTTGGATATAAAGAGCTTTGATTTTTCAATTGAAGTTGGGTTGAAATTAGTAAAATGCAACTCCATTTTAGCTACTATGTAGCTGAATTGAGTAGTCTCACAAAATAGATTAACTGGCTTAGCCCCTAATTGCAAATCCTTACTTGTAAGGATTGCTAATAAGTCATCAACAGTATTTTCATTTTCATTAACTAATTCTATCTCACGCTGTAAGGCATATAAAACAGTTTTTAGACTGTCTGTATTTCTTTGGTTATATCCGAAAGCAAACCTGTCATCACTCTGTAAGTTGTAGCTATCTGCACCTATTAGAGTACCCATAACAGTAGTAAATAGCGGTGTAGTTTTGTCAATATCATAAGCTGGTACTTCTGCTTGCAGAAGTTCAGCAAATGCTTCTGTCTTATCAGTCGGAATACTATTAAGAAATGAAGGATATAAAAATTCAGTTTCCTTTAATAACCTTACTATGCAATTTGATAAGGTTTCTAAAACAAATGTTGTTAAGTCGTCATTAGGAAATGCTTCTCTATCTGAGCCAATCTTTAAAAGCAAGTCTTTTGTAGATCTAACAGCATTTAGTACAATGTCTTTTTGTAGTAGTTCATCATCAGAATTGACAAAGCTGTTGTAAATCCTATCTGTTAATCTGGTCGTTTCATTAACCAATAAGTAATGGTAGAATTTTTGAACTGAATTTACTGGTGTTGGTAGGGGTAAATCAACCAATGGTGATAAGATAGAATAGGCTTTTTCTGACTTGGGCAATGATTTATAAATATCTAAACCATCATCAGTAAATAATGTCTTTTTATCTGAATGTAGCTCTTTTAATGCTCGGTAATAGTCTGAAATACTTTCAGACGGTTTCTGAAATTTCGGTGTCATATTCTGACGATAAAACTTCTCAGCATCACTTGGAATTAACCAAGGTTTTAATGTGCCATATAGCACGTTCTTGTATATAGTTAATTCCATTATAATCCGATATTTATTTTGTGAGCTGCTTCTACCTTCTTCTCGTTAATCACTTTAGCATAGATTTCTGTAGTCTTCAAATGTCTATGACCAAGTAATTTACTGACCGTATAAATATCAGTGCCTAACGTCAACTGAAGCGTAGCGTAAGTATGACGAGCACAATGGAATGTAATCTTCTTTGTTATGCCAGCTTCCATCAACCAATCTTTTAAAAGTGTCTTATTCCAATTGCCATAACTAAAGCCTGTAAAGACTTTTTTATCCTGTTTACCTTCCTCACCAAGTAAGGCTCTTGCTTCATCAGAAATGGGTTGTGTCTCTATACCATTAGTTTTAGCTTGTCTAAAACGTATGTAGTAACCAAGTTCTTTCGAGTGCTGTATCTCAGACCATTTCAATTTTTCAATATCAGACCATCTTAAACCTGTAAGGCAAGAGAATAAGAACATACGTCTTAAATTATCATTCTTGCAATGTGATTTGGAAAGTGTTTTGAGTTCGTCTAAGGTTAAGAACTCTCTCTGAGGCTCGTCTTGTGGAAATGGTTCTACTTGTTCGGAAGGATTAAATTTCATCACACCATCTTTTACGGCCTGTTTTAGTGCTGCACGTAATTTATTGAAGTAGGAATACTTTGTATTGAGTGAAATTCCACTTCCTGTTTTAGTTGTTGCCTCTGTGTCTAAGTAATCCCTAAAACCTTGTACCCACTTCTTATCTAACCTCTCAAAAGAAACGTCCTTAGGGCAGTATTTTTTCAAATGCTTTCTTACACTATCCCAATTACCATAATTACCGTTACTGGCTCTTTTCTTTTCAGTAAGGTTACTGAAGTAAGTTAGAAAGCTACCTTTTAATTTTTCCTTATCCCTAAAACCATATATGTTATTTTGAACCTCAAGGTGTCGCTTAGAACGAATACTTTCAGCAAGTGCTAAAATTTTCTTGTTCTCGTCTCTTTGAGCTTTTGTTAAACTTCCTTTCTCTGGGTCAGGTGTGAGATATAAACCTAAATGTTCATACTCTCTTTTGCCTTTGTCATAATAGTCCAGGTATAAAGTTATCTTGTTTCCTTTCTTTCTTTTTCTAAGTGTTACTTTCATAATGCCGTTATTTAAAGAGGTTATCTATTTCTGTTCTTGGGATAATTGTACGTCTGCCTAACTTACCAACTTTGATTTGCTCACGCTTTATCATACGTTGTATCGTCCACCTACTTGCACCAACTAAATCGGCAGCTTCCTGTACACTTAGAAATTCTTTCTCTCTTAGATTTACGTGGTTACCAACTTTAATTGGAAGAGTTTGCAAAGTTTGCATCTGTTCCATTTGAGAAGGTGTGTTCATTTCTTGCTGTAAAGCCGCTTGAACTTTCTCTTCTCGCTTCTTCTGCTTGTAGTGTCTGCTGTTACAAGTTTTAGAGCAATACCTTGTTGTTGTAGTCTGGGCAACAAATGCCTGTCCACAAAACTGACAAAACTTTGGTATTTTAATATTACTGCTCATTAGTTGCTATATGTTGCTCGTTGTTGCTGAATGGTGCTTGTTGGTGCATCATTTCGCCAACCTCAATAAGGAATAGAGTTTGGGCAACAAACGTGTTGCCTTGGCAACAGTTAGGCAACAAATATACGCAAATAAGAGCTATTTGGCAACAAATAATAGAAGTTAAAATGCTATAAAGTCAATAAAAACAAGGGGTTGGCAAACAAAAGAAATATTATTACTTCCCGATACAAAACCTCGAAAAAATCGAATCTAACACATCTTCGTTTGTCACTTCGCCTGTAATCAAGCCGAGATGGTATAGGGCGTTTCTTATGTCTAAAGCCACTAAATCACTGCTGATGCCGGTGTTTAAACCATCTAAAACGGCTTGCAAAGCTGTGGCACTATTGCCCAGTGCCTCGGCATGACGTACATTGTTTACAATGGTTTCGTTGCCAAATTGGTAGTTGGCCGCAATTTCTGTCAGTTTTTGGGTTAAGGATTCAATGTTTCCTGTTTTGGCGGAAATAAATAGGGTTTCGGTCGGCCAATCGCTTTTGTCAATATGGGTAGCATCTATTTTATTTAATACAAGCAACTTGTGTTTGACTTGGGGTAGCCTGTTCCATTCGCTTATCACTTCTGCCACTGTCTGCTGCGAAGAAGGGGCGTGCAGATAAATTAGCAATTCCGCCTTTTCCATCTGCTGTTTGGCCTTTCCCACCCCAATTTGTTCAATGGTGTCATCGCTTTCCCGCAATCCGGCGGTGTCTATCAATCTGAACTGGACGCCGTTTAAGGTAAATACTTCTTCAATGGTGTCGCGTGTGGTGCCTGCAATGTCGCTCACAATGGCTCTTTCTTCATTGAGCAATGCATTGAGCAAGGTTGATTTTCCGGCATTGGGTTTGCCCGCAATCACGGTAGAAATGCCATTTTTAAGCACATTTCCTGCGGCAAAAGAGGCTTTAAGCTTTTCTATTTGAACCAAGAGTTTTTCAACCAATTGTTCTAACTGTGGCCTATTTGCAAGTTCTACGTCTTCTTCTCCAAAATCATTTTCCAGCTCAATAAGTGCAGCAAAATCAATCAACTCTTGCCGCAATGCCGAAATATCATTGCTAAAGCCACCCCGCATTTGGCTGATAGCCATTTGCAAACCTGCCTCGCTATTGCTGTGAATCATGTCGGCCACGGCCTCGGCTTGTGCCAAATCCAACTTTTTATTAAGAAACGCACGAAGCGTAAACTCGCCCGGATCGGCCATTCTAGCTCCACATTTTAGTAAAACTTCCATGATTCGTTTAACAATATACGGAGAGCCATGACTGGAAATCTCCACCGAATTTTCGCCTGTATAACTATGTGGCGTTCTAAAAACGCTGACCAATACTTCGTCTATTCGAGTGTTTTCGTCCTGAATAAATCCGTAATGCAAGGTATATCCGTCCACCTTTTCGAGATTTTTGGAAAAGCATTTAGAAATAATTTGTAAGGCCTCCGCACCCGACATTCGCACCACGGCAATGGCCGAAACCCCGGCAGGTGTAGAAGGTGCAACAATGGTATCTTGAAGTTTTTGCATTTATTTAAATCCTATCCTTTTTCGATTGTTATATTTTTCTTGTCGTTTCTCTTTATCAATGAGATAATTTAACGCTTCATATACATCCTTAAACTGCTTGTCATATTTATTTTCAATCTCTTTCAACTTGTCTGTGAGTTCTTTATGAGAAAGTGCAAATTGACGAATAAGGACGAATGCTCGCATTATAGAGATATTAACCTCTATCGCCTTTTTACTTCGCAAAACACCTGATAACATTGCTACACCTTGCTCTGTAAATGCGAAGGGTTTGGCAGATTTAGGTCGCTTATTGGGGTATGTCATCACAAATTGTGACGACATACTTTCCCATTCTGTTTCGCTCAATTGAAACATAAAATCATTTGGGAAACGTTCTATATTTCGTTTAACTGCCTGATTAAGGACCCTAGTTTCTACCTCATAAAGCTCGGCCCAGTCAAAATCAAGCATAACCTTTTGACCTCGAATTTCAACAATTCTATCTTTTACTAATTCTATTTTCATGACTATTTATTCTTTCATTTTATGAAATTTCAAACTGCTTCAAAAAATTAAACCACGGCAAAAATCGAACTCCGGAAATAACAATTTCTTCGCTGCCACCATATACTACCGCCGATTTTGCCGCATCAAAACCCGTCAAATCATTCCATTTTATCAGGTATTTAGCAAAGTCTTTGTTCCACGTAGCCCCCGCTTTAATTTCAAATGAAAAGGTATTTCCGTCAACTTCTACAATGCAATCTACCTCGTTTTTGTTGCTATCTTGCCAAAAATAAAGTTTCGGTTCTTTGACTTGATTGTAGAAATGCTTTAAAACCTCCACAATCACGAAGTTTTCAAACAGGCCACCCTTTAAAAAATGTGTTTGATATTGGCTCTTGTCTGTCATGCCAAGCAGCGAACAAACTAAGCCGGTATCGTAAAAGTACAACTTACCCGACTTGACCGTTCGTTTGCTAAAATTTCGATAATAAGGCTTCAACTCAAAGGCTATAAAAGAAGTTTTTAGAATCGAAATCCAATTTTTGATAGTATTTAGACTCACTCCTAAATCATTGGCCATGGAGGAGTAATTGATTATTTGACCCACTCTTCCTGCACATAATCGCACAAAAGCATCAAACAACGTTAAATCTCCGATGTTGCTCAATGTTCGCAAATCACGCTCAACATACGTTTGAATATAATTTGGATAAAAATGAATCGGGTTGATGTTTTGATCGTAAATTCTTGGATACCCTCCGGTAAAAATTAGTTGTGCCAAATCGCTTGTTTCAAATCTTCCGGCTTTAAGTTCTTTTACCGAAAATGGTAAAAGCCTTGTTATGCCAATTCTTCCGGCCAAACTTTGAGCAATCTTTTCGTGTAACAAAAAACTTTGTGAACCGGATAAAATGATGCGTTTATCAGGGTCGTTGTCCACAGCCAACTGTACATACGAAAACAATTCAGGTAGATTTTGAGCTTCGTCAATGGCAATTTTTTGCCCATTATTTGCCAAAAAACCCTTTATGTCTGAGGCTACCAGCTCACGCAGTTGAATATCTTCCAAATTAAAATAGGCAAAATCTGAAAATTCATTTTTTATTAAAGAAGACTTGCCTGATTGCCGAGGCCCCATTACCGACATTGCCGGAAATTTAGAAATGATATACCTCATGTGTCCGATGAGTTCTCTGCCTACATACATAACACAAAGGTATTATTATTTATGTAAATCTGCAACCAAAATGCAGATTTACATAAATATTTGATTTTATTGAATAAAAATTTATGCAAATCTGCAAAACAAATGCATATTTACATAAAATTAAAAATTCAGACTCATACTGTATTTGCTGTAAAATTCAAGAATTTCGTTTACCGCCTCATCGGCAGTATCTACCACCTTAAATAGGTACATATCTTCAGGACTAATGTTGCTTTCTTTTTCCAACATTACTTTTTTAATCCAGTCTATCATGCCACTCCAAAAGTCAGTACCCACCAATATAATTGGAAATTTGGCTGTTTTTTGAGTTTGCACTAAGGTAAGGGCCTCAAATAATTCATCCAACGTGCCAAAGCCACCAGGCAAAACAATAAACCCTTGTGAGTATTTCATAAACATCACTTTCCTTACAAAAAAGAAATTAAAGTTTATCAATTTATCTCTATCGATGTAGGGATTGGAGGTTTGCTCGAACGGCAACTCGATGTTTAACCCAACGGATGCCCCTTTTTCTTTACTGGCTCCCAAGTTTCCGGCTTCCATTATACCGGGGCCACCACCCGTGATAACGCCCAACCCAACAGCGGCAAGTTTTTGGCCAATATCGGCAGCCATTTCGTAGTATTTTGTACCAGGATTGGTGCGTGCCGAACCAAAAATGGATACGCATGGCCCTATTCTTGCCAATGTGTCGTAGCCTTCTACAAATTCGGCCATCACTTTAAAAATATTCCAGCTATCCGAACTTTTTATCTCCGGCCATTGCTTCAATTCAAAGGCCTTTTGTATTCTATCTTCTAATTTCATTTTTTTTCTGTTCTTTAGATATTAACGCCAACAAAACAAAGGTTATTAGCCCGTTTACCAAAATTAATTCAAAGCCCGGTTTAAAACCGTCAAACCATTTTGGCATAACATAGCTATAGGCTGCAGTATATGCTATGGATAGCAATGTAATAGGCAAAATTCCGGCATCGTCAACTTTTTTATTGGTTAAAATGCCAAAGAAAAACAACCCTACCAATGGCCCATACGTGTATCCTGCAATGGTAAACAATTGCTTTATAACGGCATCATTATTCCAATAACTAAAACCGATTATCACCAAAAATAGCACCACAGCGAAGCCAATATGCACTTTTTGTCTTACCTTTAAATTGGTGGGTTTATTTCGTTCAAATCCCAAAAAATCAACACAAAAACTGGTGGTTAAAGCAGTTAAAGCACTGTCGGCACTGCTGTAGGCTGCCGCCACCAAGCCAATAATAAACGCTGTACTAATAAACGGTGTCGCATTTTTGAGAGCAATTGTCGGGAACAAATCGTCGGTTTTAGCCAATGCCTCAAGCTTGATATGTGCAGCATACTGGTAAAGCAACAAACCCAAAGTTAAAAAAACAATGTTTACCACTATAAACATAAACATTTGCACATAAATATTTTTTTGAGCCGACTTTATGTTGTTGATACTCAGATTTTTTTGCATCATATCCTGATCCAATCCGGTCATAGCCAAAGCAATAAATGCACCACCAATAAACTGTTTAAAAAAGTTGTTGCTACTTTTGGCATCCCAATGAAAAATTTGCGAATTGGGGTCGGTTTTTATACTTTCAATCAATCCCGAAAAGCTATAACCCAATTGGTTAGATATAAAAATTATGGTCAAAACTACTGCCGAAATTAAAAAGAACGTTTGAAGTGTGTCGGTATAAACCACAGATTTTATACCGCTTTTTGATGTGTATGTAAAAACCAAGGCAATGGTAATGGCCACGGCGAGCCAATAGGGAATGTGTAATGGCTCAAAAATGGCCAGATACAACACCTCTGCCGCCAAATAAAGCCGAAAAGCCGAGCCAATAATTCGTGAAACGATAAAATAGGCTGCTCCCGTTTTATACCCCCAAAAGCCATATCGCTTTTCTAAATAGGTATAGATGGAGGTCAGATTCATTTTGTAATACAACGGCAAAAGCACCAATGCAATAACCATGTAACCAACCATATAGCCCAACACGGTTTGCATATAGCCAAAGTGTGTGTTGGCCACCCAACCGGGTATAGAAATAAACGTTACCCCCGAAATAGAAGCCCCAATCATGCCAAAGGCCACCAAAAACCACGGCGATTTTCGATTGCCCGTATAAAAAGAAGTGCTATCCGACTTGCGGCCTACCAGCCATGAAACCACTATCAGCAGACCAAAATAGCCCAATAATATGGCTAAATTTGTCCATGCACTCATTCAGAAACTTTTAGCTTTTGGCCAACATTAATTTGATTGCCTACCAAGTTGTTCCATTTGGACAGTTGGTCGGCGGTGATGTTGTATTTTTTTGTGATACTGTAAACCGTTTCACCTTTTTCAACTACATGATATTTTGTTGATGTTGATGTGGTTGTGGTAGTTGTTGCTTTTTGTTCAATTGGCTTGGGTTGTAATACTTTTTTATCTGAAAGTGCCTGTTTAGCACTTTCTTCTGTAAGGTAAATTTTTTGACCTTTAGAAAGTTGCAAAGGGTTAATTTGGTTCCATTTTACCAAATCTTCCTCAAAAATGTGGTATTTTTCAGCAATTCTATAAATATTATCTCCAGCTGCAACCACATGATATTCAGGCAATTCTATATTGTCATCTTCCAACGGAGGAGCTTTTTCAATACTGTGTGGATTTACAAATCGCTCTGTTACCTCTTTTACTTGCTCAACGGTTTTTACCTGCAATGTATCCTCTTTGGCTCTTTTACCTTTCATATAAATTTTGGCTCCATCGGTAGGTTCCTCTCCCATTTCAAGCCTATTTCTTTTGTAAAGATGTTTCAACTTAATACCATATTGCTGCGAAATCTGATACATTGTTTCACCTTCTGCCAACGTATGATACCGCTCTGAGCCATATCTTCTTTTAGGTTTTAAATAAACAATGTCACCCTCATTTATTTTATCCCCTTCTTTTAAATCATTGTATTTATAAATCTGCCGATTGGTAATATCGTTTGATTTGGCAATGGTTTCAAGCGTTTCATCTTTGCCTGCATACACCACCGGCACATCGTTTTGCATTACCAAAGGTCGAGGCATAATTGGTTCCGGAGCCACATCTAAAGTATAGAGTTGATGCTTTTCAATAAGATTTATTATCATGGTATGGTATGACTGATTGGTGGCATACCCTGCCTTTCTCAAACCTTCGGCCCACCCCAAATAATCAGTGATATGCAAATCAAAAAGTTCGCGGTATCTCCAATTTTCTCTCAAAAAATCCGAGTGGTCACGATACGATTCTTCCGGAGAATCGTATGCTCTAAAACATTCATCAGGAGCGTCATCATCGGCCTGAATGGTTCTGCCCGTCCAATTGGCTTTGCACTTTATTCCAAAATGATTGTTTCCTTCTTTGGCCAAACGGCTATTGCCGTTGTTGCTCTCCAAAATGCCTTGAGCCATGGTAATGCTTGCCGGAACACCTGCTCTAAACATTTCGGCAATGGCCAATTCTTTATACGTTTCTATATATTGTTCACGGGTCATTTTGTCTTGCGAGAAGACAACAAATGAACCACCAAAACATAGAAATATGAGTATGAATGCTCGTTTCATAATTTCCACGAAATTAAAATGGCACCAATGTTTTGATAATGTAAATTATACACTTTTACACAATCCAAACGGCCATAGTGTAGTTTTTTGATAGTTAAATAATTAAAACCAATAACGAGTTTGTAGGTTTTTTATTGAAAATATAATCATCTTTGACACCAGAATGTCAAGTATTTTAGTTTATACATACAAAAGAAATATGAGAAGAGTAATAGGATTGTTGGTTTTGATTGTTGGGTTATTTGTAAATGGGTTTTCTCAGAAATTCGGGGCGGCAAATTTTTCAACATCGGTTTCAAAAACAGAGGTACAGATTGGCGATGTTGTTGAGCTAATATTCAAAGCTCCAGTTGCCTCTGGATTACACATATACGCCACCAAAGGAGATTGTGAAATTGGCCCTAAAAAACCTTGGTTTGATGAGGAGTTACTAAAACTCAAGGACTGTTCATTTGTTGGCGGAATCTTTGACGGAATAAAATCGCACGAATATTTTGACGATATATTCGAGTGCAATGTTTCCGATTTTTCGGGGAAAGCAGAATTCAGACAAAAAATAAAAATTACCGGCAACAATCCATCCGTGACTGGCGAATTTTGGTATCAGATGTGTTCAGAATCGCTCTGTCTGGATTTCGCACATAAATTTTCACTTCCAAAAATTACGGTTTCACAAAAAGAGGAAACTCCAACCACTCCCAAAATTGAGACTCCTGAGACAAATCCAAAAACCATTGACACAATTGAAAACAGGGAATTAGACACAACCGGAAAGAATCGAAATTCAGGAGAGAATAAAGTTGACAATACCTCTAAAAAAATGGATAATGGCAACTCTTCGGAAAATGCAAAAAATAAATCCATTTGGGGTCTTTTTATTCTTGGGGTTATTGGGGGGTTAGGAGCACTTTTTACCCCCTGTGTTTATCCAATGATACCAATGACTGTAGCTTTTTTCACTAAAGAAACGGACAAGGCAAAAGGTAAAAAAAAGGCTCTTTTTTATGGCTTTTCGATTCTTCTAATTTATTTGATACTTGGAGTTGGAATAGCCGTAATTTTTGGGGAAGCCTTTTCCTATACATTGAGTACTCATTGGATACCTAACACACTGTTTTTTCTCGTCTTTTTGGTTTTTGCCATGGCATTTTTAGGCATGTTTGAGCTTACATTACCTTCTGGATTTGTGAATAAAATGGATGCAAAAGGTGACAAAGGGGGGTATATTGGTATCTTTTTCATTGCGTTTACGCTGGTTTTGGTTTCATTCTCATGCACTGCACCAATTGTTGGAACAGTGGCAATTTTATCTTCAGGAGGAATGATCATTAAAGCTGTCGCTGCAATGCTTGGTTTTGCCTTAGTATTTGCTTTGCCTTTTGGATTGTTTGCTTTTTTCCCGCAATGGTTAAATAGTTTGCCACAGTCCGGCGGTTGGTTAAACTCTGTGAAAGTTGTTTTAGGTTTTTTAGAGCTGGCATTGGCGTTTAAATTTCTTTCTCAAGCCGACCTTGTTTATCATTGGGGAATATTGGATCGAGATGTTTTCCTTTCCATTTGGATTGTGTTGTCCATTCTTTTGGGATTTTACCTTTTGGGGAAAATAAAATTTCCGCACGATAGTGATTTAGATAGGGTTCCCGTTCCCAGATTTTTAGCAGCGGTGGCAGCATTCATCTTTGGACTATATATGGTTCCTGGTTTATGGGGTGCTCCTTTAAAACCTCTTGCCGGGTTTATCCCGCCGATGTCAACCCAAGATTTTCATATTTCAGAAACAGGGACTTCGTCAGAAGTTGCTTTAAGCAACCATAAATATGCAAATGAGGTCAAAATTAAATCCCATTTGCCTATTGATCAATTTTTTGACTACAACGAAGCCTTAGCAGAAGGGAAGAAACAGAATAAACCCATTTTTATCGACTTTACAGGAAATAGCTGTGCCAATTGTAGAAAAATGGAGGAATACGTGTGGCCGGAAAAAGAAGTTCTTAATTACTTAAAAGATAGTTTTATTGTTTTGAGCCTTGTTTGCGATGAAACTTTTAAGCTACCAGAAACGGAGTGGGTGCAAGACAAAAATGGCAAGACCCTCAAAACAATGGGCGATGTGAATATTGATCGTCTTTCAAGACAATTTGGCAAACTGGGTCAACCCTTTTACTTTATTCTAGACTGGAATGAGAACGTTTATGGTTCATTTGAGGGTTACAATAAAGACTATACAAAATTTAGGGACTTCCTCGCTTCCGGAAAGAAGGGATTTGAGGACTTTCTTGAAAAGCAATAATTCACCCAACAACCCACACTAACATACAACTCTCCACCATCTCATATTGAGCTGTAAAACGTGTTGGTTCGTGTTTCAGAAAATGAACGGTAAAACTTCCTTTTTCGTTCATCAAAAATGGCTCTACAACTATATGCTTCTTAAAGTCGACCGCTTTTTTACCATAAAGTTTATATAAGGCCTCCTTTGCACACCAAACAAGGTATAAGGCTTGTAGCCGATTGTTTTGTTGTACAAATTTTTCATCCGTTTCATTTAGAAATTTGGAGGCAATTCGCTCAATGCGTGGGGTAATTTCCTCAATATCAATTCCTACTTCTTTCTTACTTTTTATCGCCGCACTAAAACTTTTGCAATGACTGATTGATATTTGAAAATCATCGGCTGAATGGGGTTTGCCAAATTCGTCCTTTTCAACTTGTGTTACATCAATATTTAATGCCGAAAGTGCTTGGCGGCTCGATGACCATTGCAGTTCTCTGTCGGCAATGGTTTCGTTGTTTTTCAACAAAACATCATCGTCCGAATTTTCCCATAGGCAAATTTCGGCATGCTCCAAAACTATTTTTTTGTAAAGTGGCACGGCTTCAAAAGTATGAATTCGGTATTGTTTTGCACAAGTTGTTCAATCGTAAAGTGTTTTTGTGTTAAATAATTTTATTTCGTAGGGTTATTTTTTGAGCATGATTTTAAGCGATAAACGAATTTTAGAAGAAATAGAAAAAGGCACCATTCTTATTGAGCCATACAGACCTGAATGTCTTGGCACCAACTCCTACGACGTGCACTTGGGAAAATGGCTTGCCACCTATAAAAATAGAGAGCTTGATGCTAAAAAACACAACGAAATTGAACATTTTGAAATACCTGAAGAGGGTTTTGTGTTACAACCTAATACACTCTATCTTGGTGTGACCGAAGAATACACCGAAACCCATGCTCATGTGCCATTTTTGGAAGGAAAGTCAAGCACCGGTCGTTTAGGAATTGACATACATGCCACCGCCGGAAAGGGCGATGTAGGATTTTGCAACACTTGGACTCTTGAAATTTCTTGTGCTCAACCCGTTAGAATATATAGAGGTATGCCCATAGGCCAGCTTATATATTTTGTGGTTGAAGGCGATATAAAAACGATGTATAACACCAAACAGAATGCTAAATACAATCAACGCACCATCAAACCGGTGGAGAGTATGATGTGGAAGAACCAGTTTTAGGTTTCTATCTGATTTTTATACAACTTTTTTAAACCCAGCATTTTAGGTTGGTGTATCTCTTGTCATAATCATTTTGAATACGATTTAGTCCAGAAATTGCTTGACTTATAATAAAATTTGATTACTTTTGATTAACTTTCAATTTTTATTAAGCATAATACTCATTTAATTAGAATTTATGGTTTAACTTTACTTTTAAAACGAGGCCGGGAGACCGGCCTTTTTTATTCTCCTAAAATAGCTCTTTTTTGAGCCATGATATATCCCAAATGCAGGGCTTCATGAATGGCCGCAAACTCTATGGCTTCTTCAATATTGTTTAGTTTTATGCCATAACTTGTCTCGTAGGGCATAAATTCTTTGAATTTCCCCTCGGAGTAATCTGTTTCCAAAATATCTACCAACTCAAAAAGGTGATTTAGAAAGTAATCAAAATCAGACTGAACATACACCGCCGCCTGCGTTCCTTTTTTAAATTTTTCGATATAGCCTATTTCAATGTTCATTGGCTGATTTGTTAACCGATAATTTAAGGCCTGTTGCGTACACAAAATATGACCCAGATTCCACATCATATTGTTATTGTAACCCGTTGGAATTTCATTTAACTGCTCGATGCTCAAACCCTCAACAACCTTTACTATATTTTTTCTGGTTTCCCTCAGAATTTCAAATGCTCTCATTCTTTTTTTGGGGTCTAAATTAAAACAAAAAAGGCGATGCTCATGCACCGCCTTTCTTACAATATTTTACTTTTTTTAAAGTTTAATAAATTTCTCAACGTGATTTTGGTCGCCCGAGCTGATTGTGATATAATACATACCATCAATCATTTCTGAAACATCTATGTTACAAGATTTAAGCTTTCCATCAATTTCGATAGAACGAACCGTTTTGCCAGTTACATCAGAAATAACAATTTTTTCCGCATAATATCCTCCTTCAGTTTCAATTGTCACCTGATCTTGTGATGGGTTTGGATACATTTTTACATTTACATCTAAAGATCTTTGTACGGTTGCCACTGCTTTGGTTGGAACGTAAATGTCTGATTCCATTTTAACATCGGATTGCTTTACAACTTCATTTTTCTCTAAATCTACCACAAAAACCATGTTGGAAGACCCAATCAATTTAGAAACTATAATGCTTTTGTTGTCTTCATCGTATGTCAATGCACCATTCTTTTCTGTTGTTTGCGTTGTTCCGTTTACCAAGGCCAACTTGTTTGACACGTATCCGTTATTGATGTTCAGGTCAACCAATGAATACGTACTCTCTCCTGTGGAAGTATTTTTATCGAAAACCAATGCCTTAATGGTGTTTGTGTTTCCACAATAACTAACACTCAACACATTTTCAGAAACAACAACGGTAAATACCTCGTAGGTATTTAGGTTTAGTCTTACCAACCTAGTTACCCCGGGAATATCTTTAGCCACAAACATAAACTCATTCAATTCTGGAATTATAGTTGGAGAACTGATGGCATAGTTGGATGCCAAATTAAGTCCTCGGTTGTCAACTCTGTTTGACACCCCAACGAATGGAAGATTATCTACAAATACTGAAAAATTATCTAAAATGATTTTTTTGCTTGTATTTGCTTGAAGGTCTAAAACCGTAATGCTTACATCTTGAGGTAAAAAGTCATAATAGTTTGGCACTTTTCCGGTGGCTAAATACACCAATTTGTTGCCACTGTTCAGCAAATCCAACGACAAAATTCTGTCGTTCAACCTGAAAAATTCTGATTGTCCTCCACTCGCGTTGCGAATGTGCACAGTAGATGATGTGCCGTCAAACGTAGCATAGGCAAATTGGTCTGATTCGGGATATTGAACAAAGGTATTTCTTGAATAGGTGGCTCCTAAATCAACGCCATTTGTGTTCAAAAACAAACCTGTTTCGCTGCTGAACTCCGAAATTTTCCAACTTCCTGAACTTTTGATAACACAAGGATAGTTTGATGCGAACAAAGTGCTAATACCAAGAATGGATGCTGCACTAAGAAGTAATAACTTTTTCATAGATGATATATTAATATTTATCAAAAGTAATTAAAAATTTAAAGCCAAAATCTAACCCACAAAAAAATGACATTTCCAGATTAATCTTTATCTGTTTTTTTCTTGATGCCGGGCTTAGAAATAGAGTCTCGCATATTGGTGTCGGCCTCTATATTTCTGAGTTTATAGTAATCCATAACACCTAAATTTCCGCTTCTAAAGGCTTCGGCTATGGCCATTGGAATTTCTGCCTCTGCCAAAATTACTTGTGCCCGAGCCCGTTGCGATTCGGCTTTCATTTCTTGCTCGCTAGCCACGGCAAGGGCTCTTCTTTCTTCGGCCTTTGCGTTGGCCACTTTTAGGTCGGCCTCGGCTTGGTCGGCTTGCAATTCGGCTCCAATGTTTTTACCTATGTCAATGTCGGCTATGTCTATACTCAAAATTTCAAAAGCCGTCCCGCTATCAAGCCCTTTGGCCAATACTGTTTTAGAAATTTGGTCGGGGTTTTCAAGTACTGATTTATGATTATTGGCCGAACCAATGGTTGTTACGATACCTTCTCCCACCCTGGCCAAAATGGTTTCTTCGCCTGCTCCACCCACCAATTGATGAATGTTTGCCCGAACCGTTACCCTTGCTTTGGCTATAAGCTGAATACCATCTTTGGCAACGGCGGCAACGGGTGGTGTGTTTATTACCCGTGGATTAACGCTTAACTGCACCGCATCGAACACATCTCTACCTGCCAAATCGATGGCGGCGGCCAAATTAAAATCGAGTGGAATGTTGGCTTTGTCGGCACTAATCAATGCTTTTATTACATTATTTACATTACCTCCGGCCATATAGTGCGTTTCGAGCGAATTTATGGTGGTTTTTAATCCGGCTTTTACCGAATTTATCTGGGCATTGATGATGATTGATGGTGGTACTTTTCTGATTCGCATTAAAACCAGTTGCACAATGCTAACCCGAACATCTGAAACCAATGCAGTAAACCATAGCCCGATTGGCACAAAATAAAGGAACACAAAAAGCATGATAAGTATGGCTCCGATAGCCAAAATCATCATTCCGCCACTTGGAACCGACTCAAGCAAAATGCTCATTCTTAAAAAATTAGTCATACACTTCTATTAAATCTGTTTTACAAATATTTTATTTTGTTCTACTCTCAACACTTCTAATTCCGCCCCACTATCTATCACCTCGCCCAACGACGAAACTTCTATTTTTTTACCATTTAGCAACGCCGTTCCCATGGGCCGAATCATGGAAAGAGATTTTCCAGTGTCGCCCACTTTTGCCAGCAAGGTCATGTCTTCCAATGCTCTTGCTTCAATTTTCTCTTTCGAGGCCATTCGGCTCCACACCCCACTTTTTAACGCAAACAATACGCTGCCAATCGTAATTAGGCCAACAACAAACAACGTAATGCTACCAACAGAATTGCCATATACTTGATAGGTGCTGTAAACGCCGTAGGCAATAAAACCAAGCCCAACAATGCCCAGCATTACTCCGGGAGTAACCAAAATTTCGACAAGAAGAAGTAAAAGCCCTACTGCAATGAGAAAAATGATGATACTTAGTTGCATGCTTTAAAAATATGTGTGCAATATACACCATATACGCAAACCTGATATAGAAGTTTCAACCAAATGTGCAGAAAATTGGTTTAATCAAACCAAAAAATTTAATTGACCTACCCATTCAATTTCAAATACCTTTCCGCTCAAAACCTCGCCATCTACGTGGGCCTTTTGCTCTTTCGTGCAACTTATTTTTGCTTTTTTTACCATTTTTTGTGTTACGTAGGTCTTGTTTAAATGTGCCCCTTTTTCGACCAATGGTATGCGAAATGGCCGCAAAATTGGCAACATCTTGTTTATCACAATCAGGTTAAAATATTTGTCATTGGGTACGCTTTGTGGTGAAACTTTAAAGCCTCCGCCATAATCGGTTCCATTGGCCACCGAAATCATAAATGCTCTGGTGTTAATGCTATCTTTTTCAGATTTTATAGTGTATTCTGCACTTTTATAGACCAAAACATTTTTAAGAATGGATAACCAATATTTTGTCTTTCCGCTTATAAACTTGGATGTATTGCTGGCGGTTTCATAAGCCACCTGCCCATCAAATCCAATGCCTACGCCGTTTATAAAATATTTTTGATTGCAAATGCCATAGTCTATTGGTTTTAAAACTCCATTTATAATTTTTTCAAAAGATTGCTGCAAACTTATTTCGTTGTATAGAAGCCGATAAAAATCGTTACCACTGCCACTGCCGACTATATGAAGTTTTTTTGCCCGACAATTTTCTGAATTTACAACGTCGTTCAGCGTTCCGTCTCCACCAAAAATTGACACAATTTCAATGCCCACATCTGCCGCAGCACCATTAATTCCATCTACATCGTTGGCTTTTTGGGTGGTATAAACTTTGAAAGTTAAGCCATTTTCGTGGCAAAATTGGTTGAATTTTTCAAAAATCTGTTTTGATTTCCCCCCACCCGCGGTGGGGTTAAAAACAACCAGAATTTTGTCCAACATTTCCTTATTTCTCAAATTCGAGCAAACGGCTCACCATGGCTTTTGAACCCATAAATACTGGCACTCGCTGATGCAATTCTGTAGGTTGTACTTCCATTATTCGGCCTTTTCCGGTAGAAGCCATACCGCCTGCCTGCTCGGTTAAAAACGACATTGGGTTGCATTCATACATCAATCTTAATTTGCCTTTTGGTGCTTTGCTGGTGGCCGGATACATAAATATTCCACCTTTTATGAGGTTGCGATGAAAATCGGCCACCATGCTACCGATATATCTTGCACTCAACGTTTTATCTTTACAATCGGCAATGTAATTTTTTATGCCTTCCGAAAATTCGTTATAGTTTCCCTCATTGATAGAATAAATGTTACCATTTTCAGGGGTTTTCAGGTTTGGATGGCTCAGGCAAAAATCGCCAATGGAATTATCTAACGTAAAGCCGTTTACGCCATTTCCGGTGGTATAAACCAACATGGTGCTGCTGCCATAAATAACATATCCGGCTGCCACTTGATGAACTCCTGTTTGCAGACAGTCGGAGTCTAACACCTCTGTTCCAACAGCACTTTTTCTTTTATAAACTGAAAAAATTGTCCCAATTGCGGCATTCACGTCGATATTTGACGAGCCATCCAATGGATCCATGGCCACAATATATTTGGCATTGGGGTTTAATTTTCTGATATAATCTTCTTCTTCGCTAATAATGGCACAACAATCACCCCCGGAAGACAACGATTCAATGAACTCTTCGTTGGCAATAACATCCAATTTTTTCACATCTTCTCCTTGAATATTGGTGGAGCCATGTTCGCCCAAAATATCAACCAAACCTGCTTTATTTACATCTCTGTTCACAATTTTGGCTGCCAACTTTATGTCTCGAAAAATGGTGGACAAATCGCCGGTAGCTTCTGGAAATTTTGCCTGCTCATCGGCAATAAACTGACTGAGGGTTATAACTCTGTTTCGCATATTTACGTTGGTTGAACTCATGAAAATTGAATACTGTTAAATTTTTAACTTTGAAGCGGCAAATATAGACTTGCCTTTTCATAATTAATTATATGCTTGTTTTCAAATTTGGCGGTGCTTCGGTAAAAGATGCGGAAGCGGTAAAAAATGTGGCCAACGTGCTTCGGCGGTTTAATGGCGAAAGTATTTTGGTGGTAATTTCGGCTATGGGGAAAACGACCAACTTGCTGGAAACACTTGTTCATCAGTATTTTAACAAACAAAACACCAATGATACTATGACCGAACTAAAGCGTTATCACCGCGAAATTATTGCTGATTTGATGGGCGAAAAGGCCGACAAATTTTATGAGGTAGAAAACCTATTTATTGAGTTGGAATGTGCTTTAGAAACCGAGGTTAGCACCAATGGTTACGATTTTGTTTACGATCAAATTGTACCCTATGGCGAATTAATCAGTACCCGAATTGTGAGTCATTATCTCAATGAAATTGGGATGATAAACCGTTGGCTTGATGCACGAAATTTTGTAGTAACCAGCTCACACCACCGAAGAGCTCGCATAAACTGGGATACTACCGAAAATTTGATTGGCAAAAAGGCTAAAAAATTGATAGAAAAACAACTGACCATTACACAAGGATTTATAGGCAGAACTACAGAAAACACCAACAGCACGTTGGGTAGAGAAGGTAGTGACTACACAGCCGCCATTTTTGCCTACAGCCTTGATGCACAGTCGGTTACTATATGGAAAGATGTGCCGGGTGTGATGAATGCCGACCCAAAAAGAATATCTGAAACCACTCTTTTATCTGACATCTCATTCAAAGAAGCCATCGAATTGGCTTATTATGGAGCTTCGGTTATTCACCCAAAAACCATACAACCCTTGATGAAAAAGAAAATTCCGTTGTATGTAAAATCTTTTTTAAGTCCCGAAAATTCTGGAACTGTAGTTATGGAACATGATGGAAAAAATGTGGTGCACGCACCGTGTTATATTTTTAAAGACAATCAAATTTTGATTTCGCTCAGCAGCAAGGATTTAGCATTTATTGTTGAGGATAATTTAAGTCAAATTTTTAGTTCGTTGGCCGCTGCAGGCATTCAAATTAATTTGATGCAAAACACCGCCACGTCTTTTTCGCTTTGCACCACCAACGATTCATACAGAATTGGTAAGTTTCTGGAGTTTGTTAAGGATAATTATTTGATTGAACAAGTAGAAAACCTTCAATTGCTCACTGTTTTCAATCCTGCAAAATCAATTGATTTAGAGGCTATTGCCCCCGGAAAACAAAAAATATTAGAGCATGTAAACGAAAATGCCTTGCAGCTTATCCTGCGATAGCAAAAGTGGCCAATACCTCGAATCTTATGGTTATGGTTTTTAGCTCCGTGGCCGCTCCACCGCCACCATCAGACGATTTGAGTGCCATCCTCCTTTCGTAAACTATTGGGGTTTGTGGGTTGTATCCATACTCCGACTCGGTTATATTTATTACTTCTCCCAGTTTTTCGCCAATGGCTTCCACCATATAGCCCGCTTTTTCTTTGGCATTTTTCACGGCTTCCGATTTTACTTGTTTTTCAAATTCGGCCATTTTGCTGTGTTTTAATTCGCTGATATACAAATTACTAACCCCTTTTGAATCGATGGTTTTGGCAATTTCATCCACTATTTCAAAGTTATTTAACGTTAAAATCAAATTTTTGCTAATCATCAACTCCTTCCCTCTTTGTCGATAATAATTGCCAATGTTTCCAACCTTTATTTGGCTTTCTTTTACTCCCACTTTTTTTAATTGAGCCAAAATTAAAGGCTCAATTTCGGTCATGGGTACTTTGGTTTTATAATCTTCATACTTCTTTCCATCTTCAAATTCCTCCTTCCAATATTCTGCAAGAGAAATATTGAACACAATAATATCTGGCACAACTTCCTTTTCGGCGGTACCTGTCACGTTTATAGTTCTACTTTGCTTAATTGTAGTCATTTCTTGTGCTTTACAACTTACTTGTGTGGCCAACAATAACACCAATATCGGCCACTTTATTTTTTCAATATTATTCATTTTCAGGTACTTCCACATCATTTTTAAAATACATTTTAGTGGTTCCGGTTATCGGATTGCTCAAATAAAATTCTCCCTCCTTCTTGCCATCCACCCAAAGTCCGCTCAACGTTATATGGTTTCTTGTTACAAATTGTTCGCAATATCCATGAGGTTTTCCATCCTTAAACGTGCCGCTCAATTCACCTTCCGGACTATACATTACCCCATTTCCATTAAATTGGTTGTAAGCAAATTGCCCGACATAATAGTAGTTTTCTGAAAACCAAAATTGCCCCTGACCATGAAATAAATCGTTTATCCAATATCCGTTATAACGAGTTCCGTTTTGGTAAGCAATATTTCCTTCACCATTCTTTTTACCATATATAAATAAACCATTATAGGTTAGAGAATCAGGCATTTGCAGCTCTCCATTTCCCCAAAAAAAACCAGCCTGAAAGCCGCCAGAATACATAAATCCATCCAAATTTTTCAGCACTCCCACACCATGCGGTATTCCGTTGCTCCAGGCTCCGACATAGCTCAAGTTGCCATCCCATGTCATTTTACCTGTTCCTTCTATACAATTTCCTTCAACGCATTTTCCATCGGGTATTACCCTAAAACCCCACATGGCTCTCAACACAGAATCGGTTTGATTTATATATTGTTTGTTGCCAATTAATTTAATCAATTCAATTTTCTCATCTTTAAAATACAATTTGATGGTAAACCGCTCCAACACTCTAGTGTATATATACGGATTAAACAAGGTAGTTGTGTATTCTTTCTGCTGATACATGTTGTAGTCCGACAACTTATCGTCAAATGTTAGCCCGTAAGGCATTTTCCCAGCATAACGTTTATACAAATAACCACTGTCGTACATCTGAACTTCTTTCAGCACCATGTTTCGATTAAATATGAGTGAAATACCTCTATCGTAGGACTTTATCTCATATACGTCTGCCGCGGCATTAAACACCGTATTTATTTGCTCATTCTGCAATTCGGCTAATAAACCCGCCAAGGCAGGATTATCTGGTGAATGCCCTATCAAAGCGGCAAAACCCGTCAATATTTCGGCTCTTGTGGTAGCATTGAGCAGAATAAAAAGAAATAAAATACCAACTTTTTTAAACTTTGTCATGTTTTAAAAATTCTCTTCAAATTAACGTGACAGTTTTTATATAGTATAAGGTTGCCACATTTTTTTATTTAGAATGTTTAAAAATAGGTAGTTTTGCCCACTCAAATATGAGTTATAAAATAACATTTCAATTCGAAGACAAAAATCTTCAGCCCATTGAAGTAAGCTGCTCAAAAGGAGAAACCATATTAGATGTGGCTTTAGATAATGATGTACACCTCCATCACAACTGTGGTGCGGTATGTGCCTGTAGCACCTGCCACGTATATATAAAAAGCGGTATGGAATCGTTGCCCGAAATTACCGAAAAAGAGGAAGACTTTATTGACAGAGCCATTAATCCTACACTTAATTCACGCTTGGCCTGTCAGTGCAAAATTTCGGATGATGTGGTGGTGACTATTCCTGATCAAAGTCAATTTAACGGACATTAATAACAGATGCAAAAGTTTGAACTACCAATTTATTGGAATGATTATGAGGATATTGCCATGGCTCTTTATGAAAAATTTGGCGATGACTTTAATGAGGGAAAAATTTACCGAATTCGGTTTACCGATTTGATTGAATGGGTTTTAGAACTTCCAAACTTTATGGGCAAACGAGAGGATTGCAATGAAGGCCATTTAGAGATGATTCAATCCAGTTGGGTTTACGAGTGGCGTGATAATCAATAACTTATGTCAGAAATTTATCTTCAAAAATTAAAAAACATTAAAGCTCTGATTTTCGACTTTGATGGGGTGCTTTCTGATGGAAAAATTTACGTGGATGACAATGGTGTTTTTTCCCGATCTACCAATGTTAAAGACGGATATGCTATTGGTCAGGCATTAAAAAGAGGATACAAAATTGCCGTAATTAGTGGCGGAGGCAGTCAGGGTGTGGTTCATAGAATGACACGACTTGGAGTGAATGATGTATTTGTACAGGTAAAAAACAAAGTAGAAACCTTCGAACAATGGATAACACAAAATGATTTAAGAGCCGAAGAATGCCTGATGATGGGTGATGATGAACCCGATTTACCTTTGATGCGTCTGGTTGGGTTTTCGTGCTGCCCTGCCAATGCCATGCCTTCGGTAAGATTTTCGGTTGATTTTGTGTCGCCAATTAACGGTGGCGAAGGCTGTGTCCGACAAATTATTGATACATTACTAACTGTAAACCAGCAAATTACAAAATAAGTTTAAAAAAAATATTTTTTTCTTTTGGTTATATCAGCAAAACGACATTACCTTTGAAGTGCCTTCGAAAGGAGGCATTTTTTTCATGGTTAGTTTGGTTTATTTGCCCTGCTCTTTTTGAGCAGGGCTTCTTTTTTGTATCAAATTTCGATTCTTAAAAAATATAAAAAAAAGTTTGCACAATTCAAAAACATGCACTTACCTTTGAAGTGCCTTCGAAAGGAGGCATTTTTTTCATGGTTAGTTTGGTTTATTTGCCCTGCTCTTTTTGAGCAGGGCTTCTTTTTTATATCAAATCCCAATTCTCAAAAAAAATAAAAAAAGATTGCACAATTCAAAAATATGTGCTTACCTTTGAAGTGCCTTCGAAAGGAGGCATTTTTTTCATGGTTAGTTTGGTTTATTTGCCCTGCTCTTTTTGAGCAGGGCTTCTTTTTTATATCGACTTTCTATTTCTTGAACCGATTTAAGTTTATCTCACTATCCAACCCTTTTTCATGTATAATAAATTCCAACAACCTGTCGGCAAGGTATGGAGCCAGCGAGACACCCTTGCTGCCCAGGCCTCCAAAAAGAAATAGATTTGGATATTCCGGATGCATTCCTAATAATGGTTTTCTATCTCGCACGGTTGGCCTAAAACCCACTCGTTGATTTTTGATTTCGATTGGTGGCTTTGCAAACTTGTAGTAGTTATTGATTAATTCTTCCCGAGCCTGTTCTGTTGGCATTAGCGATTTATCATCCCAATTGTAAGTGGCTCCCAAATAAAAATGTTTTGCAGAGGGTGTTAAAAAACTTGCCCCAACTACAATTCTGTCCCTTTCTAAGGCATCAGAAGCAACTTCCAAAAGCTCGCCCTTAACGCCAATGAAAGGCAAAAACGACCAAAAACCATCATCCAATCCTGTGCAAAAAATGATTTGTTTGGCCTCTTCTCCATCAATTGAAACATGATTTTTGAAATGCATTACTATGGATGGTGAGATATGTCTTTCGGAAAAGATTCCTTGATGCACCAACCTGTTTCTTACTTTATTTACAAATTCGGCAACTTCTAACCTTCCACCTTTTAAAGAAAGCGAGTAGTGTGGATTTGAATATATTTCTTCGTTTAATTTTAAAATTGAATCAGGATGCTCATTTAAAAACGGAGCTACTTTATCATTTCCTGCTTTGCCCATCCACTCATTTTGCTCTGCAATGCTTCCAAAAATTCGATAAAGAGGCATTTCGTAAAAAAAATTGCCCGCCAACTTTGTCTCGCAAAACCTATAAAATGTAAAAGCAACCGAAAAAATTTCGGAAGCCCGCCAAACCGGAACATATCTTTTGCCAGAAACCGGATTCATTATTCCTGCGGCCACCGCAGAAGATGTATTTGGATTGGGGCTGTCAAAAATTTTAAAACTCTTGCCCATTTGCTCAAGTTTTACTGCCAATACGGATCCGGCCAACCCCTGCCCTACAATGAAAAAATCTTTCAAAACAATATCTTTGGTTGCAAAAATACTTTTGATGTTTTCCATTTCTATATTTTGAAATTTTTATACCACACAGCCCTTACTTTTGCATGGTGAATATTGCTTTAAAACAAATTCTTACAGTTGTTGCCTGTCTGCTTGCTCAGCAACTTTATGGACAACATTTTTTTGACACTACTCATTATAAAAGTGATTTATCCGGCTATTTGACTAAGTCGGCAATTGAAAAGTTTAACTTTGAATTGCAGACAGAAGACACGTTGCTTAAAAATGTTCATATTTTAAACAAAGAAAAACAGACCGATTTAAACTTTATTAATTTAGGTCGAATTGCATCGCCCACTAAGGGGGTTGAGCCTTCGATGGTGGATAATGGAACGTTTCACTTAAACGACCAAAACCCTACAAAATACTATTTCAAAAATCCGGACAGCATAAAATATTATGAATCGAACACACCCAGAACCAATTTTAAATATGCACAAGGCACCGCCAATTTATTGCTAATTGAGGCCGAGTATTCGCAAAATCTCAACAAATATTGGAGCTATGGTTTGGACTATTCGCGAATAAAATGCAACAATCTCTTTTTCGGAAACCTTGACTTTTTTAATCGTGAAAAAATGTCAGACCTCTATGCCACCAACGTTTTTTCGCACTTCCGTACTGAAAAAAGAAATTATGAACTATTAGCCCACTATACCAGCAATAAATTAACCCTAAAAGAAACCAATTCTATACTAAACGACTCCGCTTTTTATACCTATTCGGGCAGAAATCGTTTTTTTTCGGCGGAGGCAGCCTTTGCAAAAGCTACCAATGTTTTTTGGAATAAATCGGCAGGATTTACCCAATATTTTAGAAACTCCCTCAATGATAGCCTTGCTTTAGCCGATTCGCAAAATACCAAAGTTAAAAATCAATGGTTTCATACGTTCGAATATAGAACCGAAAAAACGTTGTTTTCAGACCCCAACCCAAATACAGATTTATATCCAATTCGACATTTTACATTGACTACAAAAGATTCAACCAAGTTATACTCTTTCATTAACAAAATTGGGAAAAATATACGGACACAAAACACTTTTACCACACTATTCGTACAACACGAATACAATAATGTTTCGGTTTTGAGCCTTTATAAAAGCAAATTTCAGCACTTAAGACTTGCTGCTTCTTTTGATAGAAAATTTGAAAAACTATCTTTAAAATCGGCCTTCCAGACAGATGTGATGGGGTTTTATAAGAGTGATTATCAAGCCACTATTAGAACTCAAATTCCAATTAAAAAGTTCTATTTTACTACTGGCATTACTTCACAAAAGAGACGTCCGGATTATTTATCCCAATTTTTTGCCAGTAATAATTATCTGTGGCATCAGAGACTCAGCAGCGTTACTACCAATCAAATCATTTGTCAAATGAGCTACCCTAACAAGTTTTCGGTTGGTTTTATCTTTCGTCACGCCACCAATTTTGTGTATTTCGACTCTTCCGGATACCGCAAACAATGGAATGACGCTTTTAAATACTCTAAATTTTGGCTTTCCCATCATACAAAAATTGGTAATAGTTGGCATTTACATCAGCGAATTTCCGTTCAAAATTCTTTGGCTGAAGTGCTTCCTGTTCCTCGTCTGTCTTATACCGGAAGAATTTATAAAGAAGGGTTTTTGTTTAAAAAAAATATGTACGGTCGAGCCGGTGTTCAAGCCGGATATTATTCTGCTTTTGATGGCTACACATACAACCCATTGATTCGCCGATATGTAGTAAGCCACCAATCTATTGGTGGATACCCGGTAATAGATTTTTTTGTTGATGTCAAGGTTAAAACAGTAAAACTCTTCGTATCGTTAGAAAATGTGAGTCAAGGATTTTTCGAAAACGACACCTATTCTGCATTTGGATACCCGCAAATGTCAAGAATGGTAAATTTTGGAATTGATTGGCGAATGTTCAACTAATGAGCCTCCTCGGGCTTTACAAGATTTAAGGTCCAAACTTCAACTCTTTTATTTTGGTCTGCTTCATTTTCGGATTTTGGAACAGGGAAAATCATTCTAAAATTACTTAGTCCAATATAGGTCAAACGTTCTTTTTCAATGCCATTTTCTATCAAATAATTGTACACCGCCTTAGCTCTCTTGTGAGATAAGTCATGGTTATAAATCTGTTGAAATACGTTGGCCTTTCTATTTTCGGCAAAACTCATGTGGCCCTGAATTTCGATGTACATATTAGGCATTTCTTTAAGTTGCAACACCAACTTTTCGAGTTCTGGTTTAGATTCAGGTTTAAACTTATCTGTATCGGTATAGAAGAAAATGTTGTCAAATCTAAATTTTTGCTGCACCTCAACCGGACGCATAAGTACATTCAATTTCAATGTATCTCCGCTTACGCTACCCCTCTCCGGATTTATCTCAACCTTTTCGTTTAAATAACCTGAACTTGAGAACATGAGTGTTGTGGGGACTTGGGTAACATAGTTAAAATTGAATAAACATACCCCTGTTGTTGAAGTTTTTGAGAAAGCATTTTTGTCGCCCCTTTCTAAAGCATAGTCGCATTGAATTTTTTCTCTTGTGTTTGCATTAAGAGTTTGAACTACTACGTATTTAAGACTACCATTTGATATTGTTTCAATAGTTTCGTTCTCAGAAAGGTATATAAATGTAATATCCACTCTGCGGTCGAGCCTCTTATCGTCGTTTTTTGCCTGAATTTCGCCAAACGACTCCTCTTTGATAATATCAGGTTTTATGCCCAATTGTGTCAAATATTTTGATGCATTTTGGGCTCTATTGGCAGCCAAAGACATATTGTAGAGGGTTGAGGCATCTACATCGGTATGACCTGCCACGTAAACCTCTTTAATTATCATTGAGCTCAGTTCCATCAAAGACTCTCTAATATTCTTTTTGGAGCTTTCAGAAATATCATCCTTGTTCGAATCAAAATATATACTCAGCACTTTTTTATCAAAAGAAACAGGTGGTTGGCCAAAAGACAATTTAGCACTAAATGCGAGAATGAAGCATGTCAGAACTGAGATATTTACAAGCCTATTCATATCTAAAAAGGCACATTAATTTTGAGTGATAACGAAATTATCTTTTATTTATTCTGTAAATTGTTCTGCAAGTTAGCAAAAAAATGTTAATTAGCAAAATTTTAGATTTGTGTATAAATGACAAGCCCCAACCATATAGGTCAGGGCTTAAAATCAAAGATAAAATACTAAACTACTACTTATGATGAAAATTATTAACCATGTGCTCTTTCTCTCGAAAGATACATAGCGGTAATATCGAAAGCAATGCCATTTTTTAAACTATTGATAATCAAGGCATTAAAAAGTGTCAACTAAAACTTTTATCCCAAAAATAGACAACATTGTCTATTTATTAGAATATTCGGCACATACTTAAATATAAAACATTTTTAAAGGGTTTTTAGTCATAATATTTGTCCCAAAATGGGATTACTTTAATGAGCACACATTAATACAAGCATTTTTAAATTATGTAAATTTGTGCCATGCTCAATAATATTTGGAAAATTCCTCATCGTTCAATCATTGATTTATTCGACACCATTTACGTCATTTCAGATAAAACAGTGGCAAACGAAGACGCCATATCCGAAGTGAACCCTACTCATTATAAAGTTGTCATTGCCCTTGAAAACATGAGTCTAAGCTCTTCCGATAAAACACTATTGGAAAATATTATGGCAGCTATTAAACTTGAAGAAGGGGTAAACACAATTATCACGTCTTTTAGTTCTTATCAGAATTTTAACACTGACTTTATTATTCTTTTTGGATATAATCATACACCAAACAAATTGTATGAATTGAATAATGGCAAAATTTACTGCCATAGTCTTTCGGAAATTGCTCACAATGTGACCTTAAAAAAAGAGCTTTGGCATTGCCTGAAACTACATTTCAAATAACCCACATTGAATATAAATTCCCAAAATTGGGAATAAACCGATTACACTATGCTTCGCAAAACATTAATAATGAGTGAATTACAATAAGGCATACATGTTGTATAGTTATCTTTACTGTTTTATTACTACTTATTATGGACTCAAATAAAATTCTTATTGTGGATGATAATGAAATCAATAGTTTGTTTATGAGCATTATGTTCAGCAAGATGGGAATTTCTTTTGATACAGCTCAAAATCAAAAAGACACGCTAACTCTACTCCAAAAAAATTCGTATAAACTGATATTGTTGGATATACACATGCCCAAAGAAAACGGGTATGATGTGGCACGTGCTATTAGAACCTTTGACTCAAAAACGCCTATTGTCGCTTTTACTTCTCTACCTCAAAATGCAGTGATGGTAAAGGCTATGGATAGTGGCATGAATGAATATATTCACAAATCTACCGCCATTAGTCAAATGCAGGATATGTTTGAGAAGTACGGAATAATTGCCGCTTAAATAAACCTCAATTTAGCAAACTTTAATACCAACTGCTTTTTCCCGCCTATTTCAAAATCAATGGTGGCTTTGGCGTTTCCAAAATCTCCATCAAGCGACACCACCTCTCCTTTGCCAAATCGTTGATGCTCTACCCTATCACCTACCTTTAAATTGGAGGTGTCTTCGGCTTCAAAGTTTGGTATCAGTGGCGGAAGTTTAGTCTCTCTGACCAAGTTGTTGGTTTTGCCAAATTTATTACCAAAGTCAGCCTTTTCTTTATTTCGGTTTGCAAACAAATTTAATCCTTGATTAACATTGGTTTCTTTGGTTTTAAAACTCTTGTCGAGTTCAACAAAATCTTCGTCTATTTCACTAATAAATCGGCTTGGTTCGCAGGGTAATAATTGGCCAAATCTAAATCGTGAATTTGCATACGATAGATACAATCTTTTTTCGGCACGGGTTACTCCCACATAAAACAACCTTCTTTCCTCTTCCAGCTCTTTTCTACTTCCGGTGCTCATTTGCGATGGAAATAGGTTTTCTTCCATGCCTGATATATAAACGTAGCCAAACTCTAAACCCTTTGCCGAATGGATGGTCATTAAGGATACTTTATCATCCGAATTGTCTTCTTTGTCGGCATCGGTTATAAGGGCAATATCCTGAAGATAAATACCGAGTGTTTTCTCCAATTCGCTCGTGTCATCCTCAACAAATTCTTTGATACCATTGAGCAATTCAACCACATTTTCATATCGGCTGATACCTTCTACGGTCTTATCATCATATAAATTTGTCAACAATCCGGTTGATTTGGCGATGTGCATTGCAACTTCGTATGCATCTTTTGTATTTAAAAGGGTTGCAAAACTTCTAATTTTGGTGGTAAAATCATTCAACTTTGTGGCCGCCGACCCAAGATTTGGGAATAACTGGGCATTGGCCACTACCTCCCACCAGCTAACACCTTGTTCTGCCGCATTGAGTTGAATTCGATCCAGGGTTGTATTGCCAATGCCACGTGCAGGATAGTTTATGACCCTTTTTAAACTCTCTTCGTCTTTATGGTTAACGGTCAACTTGAGGTATGCCAATAGGTCTTTTATTTCCTTTCTTTGATAAAAAGACATACCTCCGTATATTCTATAAGGAATATTCTGTTTTCTCAAGGCTTCTTCTAAGCTTCTGGATTGTGCATTGGTTCTATACAATATGGCAAAATCCTTATTGGGCAATTGGTTTCGCATCTTTTCTTCAAAAATGCTTTGGGCTATCAGTTTCCCCTCCTCATTATCGGTAACAGCCCGCATTACCTTTATTTTGTCCCCAAGATTATTGTCGGTCCAAACTTTCTTTTCTAATTGCTCTTTGTTTTTCGAAATGATTGACCCTGCTGCATTTACAATGGTTTGTGTGCTTCGGTAGTTTTGTTCAAGTTTAAACACTTTCAAATCAGGATAGTCCTTTTCAAAGTTTAAAATATTCCGGATGGTTGCCCCCCTGAAAGAATAGATACTTTGGGCATCATCGCCCACAACACAGATATTTTCATTTACGGCAGCCAGTTTTTTTACAATCATGTATTGGCAATGGTTTGTGTCTTGATACTCATCAACCATTACATATTTAAACTTGTGCTGATACTTGTTTAAAACATCCACGTGTTTGGTAAAAAGTTCGAACGTTTTTAACAACAAATCATCAAAATCCATCGCCCCAGATTGAAAACAACGTTTGGCATAAGTTTCATAAATCTGGGCTATGTGTGGCCTTCCGCTTACTCCGTCATAGGCGGTCAGCTCATCGGCATTGCCATACATTTTATAGGTTATGAGGCTATTTTTGGCGGCACTTATTCTGTTTAAAACCACGTTTGGTTTATACACTTTGTCGTCTAGCTTCATTTCTTTGATGATGCTTTTCAACAAACTTTTGCTGTCGTCGGTATCATAAATGGTAAAGTTGCTTGGATAACCCAATTTATCAGCCTCAAATCGAAGAATTTTGGCAAAAACAGAGTGAAAAGTTCCCATCCAAATATTTTTTGCCTCGCCGCCAATAACCTTTTCAATTCTATTCCGCATTTCGCGTGCAGCTTTGTTGGTAAAAGTTAGTGCCAAAATATTGAAGGGGTCAATGCCACTGGCTATCATGTGGGCTATACGATAGGTAAGCACCCTTGTTTTTCCGGAGCCTGCTCCCGCCACAATCATCACAGGGCCACCAACCTGCAACACTGCCTGCTTTTGTGGCTCATTGAGGCCTTTTAAATAATCCTGTTGGGTATTATTATTCACATGTCAAAATTAAGAAGAGCCGTTGCCCGAACATCGGCCAAAAGTCATTTTATTATCAACATATTGGCCAAAGTTTTACAAATTTGCGGCTTAGATTTTTTTGATTTGGAGTTTAGAGAAATATTTATTGCGGGGCCTAAAATTATTGAGCCTAAAGTATTTGGGGATCATAGAGGTTATTTTTTTGAAAGTTATAGTGCTTCTAAATTTGAACAAGCTGGCTTAAACTTAGATTTTGTTCAAGACAATGAGTCTATGAGCCATAGAGGTGTTTTAAGGGGGCTTCATTTTCAACACCCACCCCACGATCAGGGCAAATTAGTTCGGGTTATTTCGGGCGAAGTGCAAGACGTAATAGTGGATATTCGAAAAAATAGCAGAACGTATGGCCAAAGTTTCAGCATCAATCTCTCCGCCGAAAATAAATTAATGTTTTGGATTCCTTCAGGATTTGCCCATGGCTTTTGCACGTTAAAAGACAATACCATTTTTTCTTATAAATGTACCAATTTATACAATCTTGCTTCTGAAGGTGGTTTGCTTTTTAACGACCCCAAACTGAACATCGATTGGCAATTGCAAGACGTTAACTTGTCCGACAAAGACAAGGTTCATCCTACTCTTGATGTACTGGATTCGCCCTTTTAGAAAAATATCTTTTACTCATCAGAGGTTTTTACCTCTCTTTTAAAATCTCCTCTTTTCCAAGCTTCAAAAAACTGTGCCCACGCAAATGGGTTGAGCAAATTATTGGGTGCTACCTGACCTGCATAGTAATACTTTTGAGTTTGTTGAGAGAGGTGCAATTTGGAAACTTCTATGCCGTCCGGTTTTAGAATTTCCCTACTTTCTTTCAACTCTTCCCGCTCCAGATTTTTTCTGGCTCGTTCCAAATCATCATCGGGTATATCTGATTTTACAAAATAATAATCAAACAACTCTCGCCGTGGCATCGGCCTTACAACTACCGTTGGCAAATGCATCGTATCAGCTGTAAGTAGAATTATCATCGAATATTTAAAATCGCTAAATGTATCGGGAATGACATATTTGTTTGGTCTAAAACCAATACAAGAAAAGTTTAAAGTATCCCCTTTTCGGGCCACAAGAGTAAAATATCCGAATACGTCAGTATAGGTTCCGGCATGACTTCGCTGAATGGCCACTGCAGCATAAGGTATGCCCACCAAACTATCTGAGGTCATTACTACACCCGAAAACTGCACCAATTCCATATTGGTTGAATCATTTTTTTTGGCGGTTTGAGCAACCGACTTGAGGGTAAAACCAAAAAGGAAAAGTGTGATAAAAATGTATTGTTTCAAAATCGTTTTTATACTTATACGAACAAAATTAAAAAATGATACCAGCCAAAATGCACAATAACACCCAAATTGGTGTCGGAATTTTAAACTTTTGCAACATTAGTGCCAAAAGTATAACCAACGCTATGTTAAAATAGTTCACAAAATCTACATCTTGAAGATTGGTATAATGAAAGCTATTTTTCACCTTCCATCGAAAGGCCACCGGCATAAACAGCAGGTATCCGGCAGCCAAAACCAACCCTGATGAAGCAGCAATGACCCCATCAAGCGACCTTCTGATGATTTTGTAGTTTTTTATGCTATCCCACATCGGATATACAAAAAAAATCATGAGCGTGCCAGGAAGAAATATGCCAATGGTGGCAATAAAGCACCCCCAAATTTGAGCATGCATACCAAAATCCCGCATTATCAATCCGCCGCTATAGGTTGCTACGGTAAAAACTGGTCCGGGAACTGCAGGATTTAGCCCAATTCCGGTCAAAAATTCTTCTGGCAAAATCCAATGCTGATATTGAACAAATTGGTCAAACATCATGGGTATCAACACATTACCTCCGCCAAAAACCAAACTTCCGAATCTATACGTATTTTCGAACAACACAAAACTGCGATGTGCAAAACCGGAATCTTGACCCGCACCCAATTTTACAAGCAATCCGGCTAAGACGAAAATTAAGGCAAATACGACCAAATATCGCCATTTAACGACAATTTTGGATTTTATTTCCTGCTCATTTTTAACTAATTCGGTGTCCTTTTTACCCAAAAAATAACTTACCACTCCCCCACCAATTAATATAACCGGAAACATCCACGGTGTTTTTACATACTGCTCTAACCAATGTCTGAGCAGGGCAACTATAACAAATGCAAGCCCCATCAACACAAATCTCAGGCTTCCTTTATTAACTTTTAAAGCCATATTTAATCCTGCCGTAAATACAAATGCAACGGCCAAAGGCTGAATAAATCTAAAGACTCTTTGGGTTACTTCTTGGTCGAGAAAAACAAATAAAAAGGAACAGGCCGTCATGAGTAGGAATGCCGGCAACACCCAAACCATTAGTGTTAAAAAAGCTAAAAATGGCCCTCCAAATTTGTATCCCATTGCCGTTATGGTTTGTGTACTGCTGGGGCCAGGCAGCATCTGGGCTAATGAATACAGTTCCAACAATTCTTCTTCGGTTAGGTATTTTTTAAGTTGAACCATTCTTCGCTCAAAAAGGGCAATGTGCATGGATGGTCCTCCAAAGGCTGTTAATGCTAAAACAGCCACATCTTTTAGAAAGATGAACCGTTTAATTTTTTTTACTTTTGAGCCGCTCATTTAAAGATGGAAAATTACGCTAAAAATATGACAGGCACAAGACAATTGACAATTATCGCGGTGTTTTACATTTTGTTTGCCATAGGCAGTTTAAATGTTTCTTGTACAAAAATAGATGCTCGGTATTTTGAAAAATTAGACTCGCTTGATATGAAAATAAAACAGTCCGAAATGGCTCTGAATATTGACACAAAAACCCTTTCGAATAGAGAAAAACTCATTTTTGACCATCTTAGATACATTAACAAATTTTATGACACCACCACTTTGATGACTTCCGACTTTTCGACCGATTTGGCAAAATACAAGGCCATTAAAAAGAACTATACCAGCTTTTTAAAAAATTATGATAATGCCGTGAAGCAGACTAAAACTCTTAAATCTCAGGCTGCTGATTTACGAAAATCGGTTGAAAGTGGCGAAATGAGCAAAACCGATTTCAAGAAATATTTTGCTTTAGAAATGCAAAATGCAGAAACCGCACTGCGTGATGCCACCGATCTAAATCAAAGTATATATGGTTTTGAACCTGAATTTCAGCGAATTAGCTATGAAGTAGAAAAGGTTTTGAATGAGATAGCGAGCAAAAACCCTTTGTTAAAATCTTATCTCAACCAACAGGCCACTCAATAACCTAATCTGTGGTTATTTCCTGAACTATACCATCTGCCCACAAATCTTCGATGGCGTAGTATTGTCTTAAATCCTTTTTAAAAATGTGTACCACCACGTTTATGTAGTCCACCAAAACCCATTCTGCCAATCTCATTCCTTCTTTACTAAAGGGGTTTTCGCCAGTTTGTTTTTTTACAGTTTCCACTACGCTATCGGCAATTGCCGCCACCTGTCTGTCACTATCGCCATGACAAATAATCATGATGTCAGTAACCGAAACATTCAGGTCTCTGAGGTCTATTTTCACCACATTATGTGCTTTTTTTTCAAGCATTCCCATCACCACAATATCCGCGAGCTTGTCAATGGCCGTATTTTTTTTCGGCATAAATATTTATTGAATTACGATTTTTGCGGCAAAAGTCGGAAAAAATTGGAGATTCTGTCCCCCAAAACCTTATTCGTTGGTCATTGCTCGGTATTTTTTGAGCAAATAGACTCTACCAATACCTATTTAAAAAACCGCATCGCTTCCGAAAACATTCCCAATGGCATGTTGGTTTACAGCAATTTTCAGACAAATGGCAGAGGGCAAAATAATAATATCTGGAGCAGTCAAGAAGGCAAAAATGCTCTTTTCAGCCTTTTTCTAAATTTTTCTTTTTTGCCTACCGAACACATGGCCATTGTTTCGCAATTTGTGGCAGTTGCTGTTTGCCATGCTCTTAATCAATTTTTGCCCGAACAAACAATTAAAATAAAATGGCCCAACGACCTTTTTGTGAATGACAAAAAAATTGCCGGAATTCTGATTGAAAATATTATTGGAAACACCAACAAATGTGTGATTGGAGTTGGAATTAATGTCAACCAAATTGATTTTCAAACACTTAATACAACTTCTATCCGTATTGAAAAAAATGAATTAACCGACCGAAAAAAAATAATAGAGGCTTGTTGCGAATACATCGAAAAATACTACCGATTGCTCCAACAAACCAACGGGTCGAAACTTATTAATGAGTTATTCGTAAAGCATTTGTATAAATTTAACGAAAAAATAATATTGGAACACACAAGCTGGACTGTTTTGGGGGTTGATTTGGATGGCAGACTTATTCTTGAAAACGAAAAAATGGAAAAAAGAAAACTGATTCACAACGAAAGGAAAATACAATGGAATTGATTATTGATGTGGGGAATACCCGAGCCAAAGCCGCTGTTTTTATTAACAATGGCATTCACAAAATTTTTTATAGCAACCATGCCGACGAGGAAATGCTCGAAAAATTGAAAGATTTTTCAATTACTTCGATTATGATTTGCACCGTCAGAAAAAATGAAGACGCTCTTTATGAATTTTGGAGCAAAATGGCTCCCACGTTTGTATTAACCGAAAAAACTAAAATTCCTTTGATAAACCGGTATAAAACCCCTGAAACTCTGGGCAAAGACAGGATTGCTGCTGTTATTGGAGCCAGATTTTTATATCCGGAGGGCAACCTGCTTGTAATAGATGCGGGTACATGTATAACGTATGATATTTTGACAGCCGACAATCAATACTTAGGTGGAAACATCAGCCCAGGTGTCCGAATTCGGTTCAAAGCTCTGAATGAATTTACCGGAGCATTGCCCTTAGTGGACGACTATGATATGGAACTTTTGTTTGGGCAAAACACTACAGAAAGCATTGCCAGCGGTGTTTTAAACGGATTATTTTATGAAATAGATGGGGCTATTTCGGCCTATTCTTCAACCTTTCATGACCTCAAGACCATAATTTGCGGTGGAGAAGCTCGATATTTTGTCAATCGTATTAAAAACAAGATATTCGCGAACCAAAATTTGGTATTGCTGGGATTGCATAAAATCTTACAATTTAATGCGTAACAACTTATTGAAATTCAACATATTGAGTCTTTGTATTCTGGCAAGTTTGTCAGGATTTTCTCAATCAACAAGCGAACCATACACGTATGGCAGCTATGGCTTAATCAACTCTGATGCCTTTATTTATCAGCAGCTCATGGGTGGACTTGGTTCAACAACAAGAAATAAAGGCAGTTTTTCGTTGGTAAATCCTGCCTCGTTGAGTGCGGTGAAATATTCTATATTAAAAACCGGGGTTAATCTAAACTATGTTCAGCAACAGCAGAACAATTCACAGGCAAGTCACACCAAAGGAAATCTGGAATATTTCTCTTTAGGAATGCCTTTAAAGAAAAACATGGGGTTTTCAGTAGCTCTCAACCAATTTTCAAACATAGACTACCTATTTAACATTTATTCATCTGTCGATACGAATACAACGCTCGATAGTTTTAATGGGTATGGGGGCATTAATCAGCTTAAACTTGGCTATGGTATTGAGGTTTTTAAAGGATTTTCGGTTGGTGTAGGTGCTACCTTTTTGTTCGGAAACCTTCAAGATATTACCGTTCGACGTTTCACAAACAATTCTGCCATATTTAGCACCGTGCAGCATTCTATCAGCTACTTTAACGGAGCAAAATGGAATGGAGGCGTACAGTATAATAGACAAATCTGGGGCGAAAAAAATCTCGCCATCGGCTTGCAGGGTGGTATGGAATCTAATCTAAAACGAAGTACGGACAAATTGGTATATACGGCAAACTCTGTAGTTGGATACCCGATAGATACCGTATTAAACCAAAAAGATTTGGCAACCACATCTAAGCTACCTTCTTGGTATGGCTTCGCTTTGAGTTTAGAAAATGAAAATGCCTGGATGATAGGTGCCGAATACAACTCCCAACTGTGGTCTAAAGTGCAAGATATTAAAGGATTAAATAGCTTTTACGACCAAACGCAACTATCTATTGGGGGTTATTATCAAATAAAAAAACAGCCACAAAGCGACAAGTTATCGGCAAGAGATAGAAGAGTAGATTACATCAAAAACATTCGCTATTATGCTGGGTATAGATCCGCCAACCTTTATACTGGCATTGCCGGAACACCCATTTCCGAACGTTCGGTCAGCTTGGGCGTTGGTTTGCCATTTTATACCGTTTATAAAATAAATGGTATTGAATATAGGATGGTGTCAAGAGTCAACGTTGGTGTAGAGTACATTATGAGAGGTCAAAACGATAATAACTTGATAGAAGAAAATATTCTTGGCATAAAATTTGGCCTAACTCTCAATGACAAGTGGTTCAACAAAAGAAAGTATAATTAAAACGTAAAGAAGATGAAAGTGAAAAAGAGATTTGGATTGGTAGCATTAGCCCTGATAGCTTGGATGGGGGCATCTGCACAGCATCCTTGCGAATCAAAATATGGCTCTGACAGTGCCGAAACTGTAAAAAATGTGGGTTTGTTTAATATGCACTGGCAAAACAAAAACTATGTAGAGGCTTTCCCTTATTGGTATTATCAATTTAAAAATGCCCCATGCTATAACAAAAGGGTTACCTTGGTTGGCTCCTATTTGGTAGAGCAATATTTATTGCACCTTCAAAAAAACGATCCGCAAGAGTTTAACAGACGAAAGAATGGTTTAATCGATACTATGCTTTTAAACTATGATGTTCGGGTTTATTACTGGGGAGAAGCAGGAAAAGTTGCCGGCTACAAAGCCATTGACATGATTAACTGGAAGGCAGACACAACGGCAGCCTTAGTGCTTTTTGACAGTTGTTTTAGAAATTTAGGAAATGAGACAGATGCCAAGGTGGTGTATAACTACTTCTATTATGCTCTAAACGAGTATGCAAAAAAGAATTATGAAGCAGATAGATTGTTCAAATTATATTTTGACCTTCTTGATGTTGTCAACTACAACATCGATGCAGATACTGCCAAAGCAGAAACCTGGAGAAAGGTGGATACTGCCATTAATTTTGCAATCCGCCCATTTATGACATGCGAAAAAATTGAGGAATTATACAAGGCTAAAACAGACGACCCCAACGTCTCTATGGACTTATTAAAACGGGTTAATCATATGCTGCAGGTTGCAGGTTGCGATGGAAACGACTACTCGCTTGACCTTGCGGAAAAAATGTATAACCTTGACCCATCTGGTGAAGCTGCAATAAATTTAGCCAGATATCACAATGTAAAGGGTAACGACCAAAAATCTTTGGAATGGTATAATAAAGGGCTTGGCTCTGTTAATGATGCTTCGGAAAAAGCCAAAATATATAGTGAAATGTCTTCAATCTATACTCGGATGGGAAACTTGGCGAAGGCCAAAGAATATGCTGAGAAAGTATTGAGTATCAATCCAAATGACGGCAAAGCACATTTGATTATTGCCTCCTATTTTGCTCAGAGTTCCGGCTCATGCACTTCCGATGGTTTAGGTGGTCGCACTGCCTTTTTAGCTGCCTACGATAGAGCTGCTAAAGCAAAATCATTGGATCCGAGTGTGGAATCCGCTGCACAAGAATTAATGAATAAGTGTTATGCTAATTTCCCAAGTTCAGAAGACGTATTTAAAGCATCGATGCATGAAGGAGATAGCATTTCCGTGCCTTGTTTGGGAGTGACTACCACTATTAGATTTCGCAAATAATTACAACTATAAATAAAATGAGAAACCGGTTATTGAAGGTGTTATTACTACTGACGATAACCGGTTTTTTGCTTTCTTGCAGAAATGCCCGAAAAGGAGAATTAGATCGGTTGCAGCAACAACTTGAAGACCTAAGTATTGAACGAGCCGAGAATGTCACGGTTCAGTATAATGACTCGGCGAAACTAAAAGCCATTATTAATACGCCACTGCTTATTAGATTCCCTCAAAAAAAAGAACCCTACACAGAAATGCCCAAAGGCTTGAACGCAACTTTTTTTAATACAGAGGGGAAAGAAGACAGTAAAATATCGGCTGCTTACGGCATAAACTATGAAATTCAAAAACTTATCAAACTAAAAGACAGTGTGCGGGTTTACAATCAACAGGGAGAAGAATTGAAATGTGAGGAGTTGTATTGGAATCAAAAAACGAAAAAAATTTATACGCAAACATTTGTTAAAATTGTTCGAGACGGAGAGACCCTTCGGGGTAAGGGGTTTGAGAGCAATGAAACTTTTACTAAATGGAGAATTTTAAAACCTGCCGGCTCGGTTTCGGTCACAGAGTCTCCTTTACAAGAAATAGAATGAACTCTAAAAGAATAAACAGAATCATACAACTTTTGTGGCTTGCCATGGCGGCCATTACAGCGGTGGAGGCCTACAAAGCAAAAATGGATGGCCACAACGACCGTTTTTACCTGATGTTGGGTGCATTTGCGGTTTCTATTGCCATGTATTATATACGTAAAAGACAAAGCCGCAGTCTTTCTTAATTATTCATCCCATTGGGTTTTTTGGGCATTTTGCAAAACAGGCGTATTTTGACCTTTTACATCCTTCTTTAAATCTTGCCAAAATGTTTTTGTCTCATTCTTGGCTTCTTCTTTTATGGCCTTTGTCACTGCCTTTCTATCATATCGTATCTTCAAGTCATCTGGTGTTCCTGTCATCAAAATATATGCACTCAAACCGCCGTTTTTCTCTGATTCAAGTTGTTTTTCTTGCTTTTTCTTTACCCAACCAGATTTGTCGGCTAACAAGTCGGCCACTTTAATTTTTAAATGATAATCCATGTAATTATCGAAATTGTGAGTGCCTCCAATTTCTACATTCATAGCATTATTATTAATAGTCATTTTGGGTATCGAAATCATCCTGTTTCTTATTTCTAAAACATTGCTCAATTGCTCAAAACGGATGTCACGCAAATCATTCAACTCCACAAAACTAGAAAGCTCTTCCATGGGTTCATAATTAACCAATCGGCCATCTTCAATTAAAAGCTCTATCCTAGACAGTATTTTATCTTCTAATGCCTCAAAATAGTTGTCAAACTCTCCATAAAAATCAACTTTGGCAGTGAGCGTTCCCTGAACTATTTCGGGTGTAAACTCGGTTTGTCCGAAATTGTCGAAAGTTGCCATTAACTCTTCCACTTTTACCCTTTCGCTTTCAGAAAATGATTTTACTTCATAGCCTCCCGCAATTTTGGTTATAAATGCATCCAAACTATTCTTCCCATGCCATGCTTCAAAATTGGTGTTCGTCATTTTTATGGCCGTTGCATCCCAGTCAATCGAACCCGTAAGTTGACTAATGTTGAGTTTTTCCCAAACCAATTTTTTTGCGTCTATTTTCAAATTAAAATCTACCCCTAAGTCGGTATTAATTTCTGACGGAGTGGTATCAGCTGAAACACCGTTATTCGGATTGCTAAAATTCAAATCGAGATAATCGCTCTTCAAACTTCCGACTAATTTCAACCGCTGATTTTGGAAAGTGAAACCTTGCCAATTTTCGATTGAACCTTCATAATTTACATCACTATTCCAGATGTTTCCGTCTATTTTGGTTTGAGTCAAATTGTTGCCGGATATTCGTGCCGAAGCCGCTACATCTTTTAGCAGTTGCCATTTGTCAATACTATAGTTAAAATTCTTAAAATCAATATCTCCTACCATCGTTGACTTTGCATAATCCATCGTCTCAGTTGCTTCGCTGTATGGCAAATTCCCATCTAAATTAAATAATATTTTACCCGAAATGCTTCCATTATTACTCACAAAACCCTCAAAATCCTTGGCATCTATCCAACCTTTCCCAACAAATTGGATATTAGGTTTTGATATATCATTAATTTTTAATGTTCCTTTTACCGATGATTTTTTTGTACTCAAATCGGTCAGATTAACATCCAATTGGGTTTTGTGCAAGGCATTTTTATTAGAAATTTTGCCAACAAGATCCAAATTTCTACAATCGAAATTCTTTTCATTCCAATAAAGTTTCACTTTTTCAAATCCAAAACGAACGTCCAGTTCGGGCAGCTTTTCTTCTTTAAAAATACCCTTTATGGTTCCATCGAGGTTTATTTTTCCAGAGCTTGATAAGCCTTTCAGTTTGTAAGCCATTTCATTGGGAAGTAGCGAAAAAACAGATTGAATATCAATATTTTGCCCGTGCAACTGCACGTCAAAATCAGGGTTGTCCCCTACCATTAAAATGCTGCCCTGTGCATCTATTTCCAAATCGTTTATGCGTATCGTTCCCTTTTTTATTTTATAACTGCCTATGGTATTGTTTACATCAATATCCAAATCGGTTTCGATGAATTTGCCCATTATGTAGCCTGTTTTATTATTGATTAGTTCGCTCAAAAATCCTCCTCCATCAACCTTTAACTCAAATTTATCGTTATCAAATTTACCTGCAAGTTTTACTTTTTCGGCTTTAAAGTTGATTTGCTTTTCGGCCACTTCATCCTCATATATTAGTCTAAACCTTTGTAGAATTACTTTTTTCAAATCTAAGTTTAGGCCAGCTTCAGCTTCATTGTTTGATTCGAGGGATGGTTTTAATACTGCAAAATTCACGCTACCATTTTTTCCTTTATACATATTAGCCCAACCGCCAATCAATTCAATTCGTTCTATTTGATTTTGGCCTTTGAATAGTTTTATAGGATTGAAAACCACCACCAATTTTTGAGCTTTTAATAACTCCCGATTAAAATGAGGCATTGATTCTTGAATACGGATATCTCTCAACTCCAGACTCAGCCTTGGAAAAGTTTTTAATCCATTCAGATTTATTGACCCTACTTTTACTTCTACATTTAATTGTTTATTTAGTTCGGCAATGGCAGTGCGTTCAACAAAAATGCCCCCAACGTAATATACTGCCAATATTATTGGCGTGATGTAAAGCATTGCCCACAACGACTTATGAAAAAACGAAATAGATTGTTGAACCTTCAAATTTTCCTAAATTTTCTGCAATCAGCAAAGATTACAATTCTTTGAAAATGCCAAGAAATAACGAATAAACAGAGCGTTTTGATGTGTCCAAAATCATTGGCACAATATTTTTTAGAAAAAAATAAAAAAAAATGATAAAAAATCAATTTTGGTAAATATATATTTGCAGCCCTCAAAAAAGGGGAACTTGCATCTTAGCTCTCCCGATAGTTATCGGGATGGTTTAGAGCAAAAAAAAAGGGCTCTTAGCTCAGTTGGTTTAGAGCATCTGCCTTACAAGCAGAGGGTCGCTGGTTCGAATCCAGCAGGGCCCACAAAAAAAGCCTCGACGAAAGTCGGGGCTTTTTATTTAGTTCTATCAAAAGGCAATATCCAATCTTCATGTTTAAAAAAATGCCACTCGGCTTTGGCCATATCCACCGTTGGGTCTATAAATTGTTGCCGCTCGTGTTGGTTTAGTTTCACAAAACTTATTATATAAATCTCAATTTCTTCTCCGTATAATTTTTTTAAAAACTGACAATATTGCCAAATCATGCATGGATGCACTTTCATGGTGGCCAACTGTTGACCGGTAAGATGTTCGGAAGGCGTGTGGCTTATTTCTTTCCCATTTTTCATTATCTTAAAATGTATTGTTCCGGTTTTAGATCTGAGCATCATTCTCCAACTAAGTTTGTGTCCTTCTTCTGTCCAAGTGACATACCCCTTGATAAAATGATGTCTGAGAGGCAACAACAACTGAAAACAGAAAAATAAAACAAAAACTGCCGTTGCCACTTTTTTGTATCCAACAGAAAATGCCATTTCTGGTGGTTCGGTGGGTATAGCTTTTATCCGAAAAAAGCGGCGAACTCTGCTCTCGGAAAAGAAAAATACACTACTCGCAATCATCATATATGGAAATGTCCCGATTTGGAAGGTTACAGAATTGAACAAATGAAAAACTATGGAGATAAGAAATGCCGGCACCCGTGTGCGAGAAAATAGCAACACCGGAATGATGAGTAAATCAAACAAAATGCCGCCCCAAGCAATAGCTTTTCCGCTATGTGGCCAGACAAAAAACCAACCAAAAACAGGATGATTTTTGGAGAAATAAAACACCTCATCGTTTATCCAATCCGGATACCATTTGGCTATGGATGCATACGTGTAAACAATGCCCAAAAGCAACATGTATTGCCATTTAAACAGTGCCGGAATGAATTCACTTTTCGGTATTCTACCTGATTTTGCATCGAAACTTAAAACAGTATTTGCAGGAGTAAAAATCATCATAACGCACAACAGAAGCATGAGATAATGATGATTGTTGTAGCTGGTTTTGTGCATAAAATAAATTGCCGCCCACCCCACAGTAAACATTACCATACTAAAGCGATAGTAAAATCCAATGGTTATAAAAACAGCCAACAAGCCCAAAAGTGAGAACAGCCAATACATACCATTGCCCGAAAGCGGTTGCAACCACTCAAAACCAATAAAAGTGAAGGTAAACTTTGGCTCAATAAATACTGTTTTTGTCCAGCCAACTAAATTTGAACCAATTGTTTCAAAAACCAAAACCAACCCAAATAATATTCTCCAAATGGCAACAGGATACGATTCTACCGGTTTAAAAAGTTTTTGCGAAAGGTTCATAAATCCATCTTAATCTGCTCTTTAATGGTGGCCATACCCTCATCATAACAACTTCGGCATCGAGCTTCATACAGTTCTCTTTCGCCCAATTCTACTGTTTGGTCGTTGTGTATTTTTTTGAATGTATAACTGGCCACATCCCCGCATTTCATGCAGATGGCATGCACCTTTGTGACATATTGTGCCTGACACAACAGTGATGGCATAGGGCCAAATGGCTGGGCCTTAAAATCCATATCCAGTCCGGCCACTATTACTCGTATCTTCCTTTTAACCAACTGATTACAAACCTCGGGCAAACGATTGTCGAAAAATTGAGCCTCATCTATTCCCACCACGTCTGCATTGCCCAGCAAAGCCATAATTTCTTCACTTTTGTTTACCGGAAACGACTCTATACTATTGGAATCATGCGAAACCACATCACTACGATGATATCGTTGATCAATCATTGGTTTAAAAATTTTCACCTTTTGATTGGCAATTTTTGCCCGTTTTACCCTGCGAATCAACTCTTCGGTTTTTCCCGAAAACATTGAGCCGCATATCACTTCAAGCCATCCTTTTTCTACTTTGGGTTCTACAAACATGTGCTTATCGGTTGTGCATTTAGGCAAATGTATTTCAATTTGATTGTTTTGTGGCATTTGATTTTTTTTCTTTGATTGATAGATAGAGGTAATCATAGTTCCAAAAATCTTTTGCTTTTTACCCTTATTTTTGCCTCTACAAAAGTTTTAACAATGAGTAGAGACGATATTTTAAAAGAAATTGAAAATACCTTGCAGCTCCTGCAAATCAATCATCAACGAATGGTTATAAACGATTCGAATAGCGAAATTGATTTGGCTCAAATGCAAAGCCACATTGTTAAACTTTACACCCTATGCGACCAGTTTTCTATTGCCAAACAAATAATAAAAGTGCCGGAACCAGTGCAACCTATCACAAAACCTAAGTTTATTCCTGAACCAATAATGATTGAACCTGAATTGGAGAAAGAACCAGAAGTTATTGTGGAAGTTACTCGACCTGAACCCGTGGTTTTGCCAACCCCCAAACCCGAACCGGTTGTTGAGGTAAAACCTATTGTGCCCGAGACAGCACCGATTGTTGAAGAACCTGCAAAACAAGAACCCGTAGCCCCAAAACCTAACCCTGTTGCACCCCCGAAACCTACACCTCCGGTGCAGGTAAATGATGTATATGAGCGATTAAAATTTACGAAGCTTGAATCTATTAAAAAGGGTATCAGCATCAGCAAACGCTATGAGTTGCAAAACGAATTGTTTGGCAACAATCCCGAAAAATACAATGCCTCTATATCGGCTCTCGACACGGCCAACAATTTTGATGAGGCCGCACTGCTGCTGGCCAATTTGGGAGAATCGGGCAATTGGGATATGGATGACGCATTGGTTGAAGAATTAAAAACACTGATTTTGCGGCGATATATGTAACCCAATACAATTTCTAAAAAGTAAACATTTATGCAAACTAACAACTTTTGGAAAGAAGCACCTTTTGTTCGGCTACTAATTCCGCTCCTTTTGGGCATTTCGGCCTACTTTTTCTTTCCATTTTGGTCGCCCATTATTGCATTTATTTTGCTTGCTGCACTTGCCGGATATTTTGTCTTATTTTTTGTAAAAACTTCGCTTAAATTTAAGTTAAAAACGGCACAAGGCATTCAGATTTTTATCATAATTGGTTTGTTGGGTTATAGTCTAAGCCACTTTTCTTTTGATAGAAATAAACCAAATTATTTCGGCTTTTTTGATACCACAAAGCTGAGAGTTCGCCTGACTCAACCACCCATAGAAACCACTAAATTCTGGAAATGTGAAGCGGAGGTGTTGTCGGTTTTTGACAGTATGGAACACACCACGCAGGGCAAAATATTGGTCTATTTATCAAAAGAACATATTCCAAACTATGGCGATATTGTGGATATACATGGTGAGCCAATAAAAATACCACCTCCAGCCAACCCCAATGAGTTCGACTATCAGAAATACTTACATTACAAAAATATTGATTATCAAATATTTGCCCGAAAAAACAACTATTGCATTGTTGGTGTAGGAACAAAAAATAAATTGCTTCACATCGGTTTTAGGCTAAACGAATCTCTGCAAAAGGTGATTGAACAATACCTTGCCAACCCCTCTGACCAAGCGATCGTTAAAGCTTTGCTATTGGGAGACAAATCTGAATTGGACGACTACACCGTGGAGGCCTTTTCTCACACTGGCACCATGCATGTGTTGGCGGTTAGCGGGCTGCACGTGGGCATTTTGTTCTTGTTGGTGAGTAAACTTTTGGGCTTTTTGGATAAAACAACGCGGCAAAGGAACATTCAGTTAGCTTTGATTCTTCTGGTATTATGGGGTTTTGCTCTTCTCACTGGATTTTCGGCATCGGTAAACAGAGCAGCCCTTATGTTTACGGTATTGGCTCTTGGCAAACATTTAAAACAGTTTACAAACATCTATAATACACTGGCTTTTTCAGCCTTTATTTTGCTGATTATCAACCCACTAAACTTAATGAATGTTGGTTTTCAGTTCTCTTATTTGGCGGTAGCTGGCATCGTTTACCTCAAAAATAAACTCCGAAATTTGTCGTCCACCTCTTCCTGGTTTTTAGATAAAGTTTATACCCTATTGGCTGTTTCAGTGGCTGCACAATTGGCCACTTTCCCATTAGGATTATTCTATTTTCAGCAATTTCCGGTGCTATTTTTCATTTCCAATCTTATAGTTATTCCTGCCATTACTGTGGCGGTATATCTTGCTGTGGCCTTATTTATTTTTCACTCTATCCCCCTTGTTGGTAGCATTTTAGCCTATTTTCTATCAGCCTATCTATGGTTTATTCGTGCTGTAATTGATATTATTCAAAACATTCCGAATGCGTTTATTGAGGGGTATTATATTTCCGCAATTGAGTTGATTTTGGTATCGCTTGCAATCATTTTGTTTTTGATTTTTTCTGAAAAAAGAAACAAACCTGCTTATTTGTTGGCAGGCATTTCCTGCTTCCTAACCTTCTTTTTGACTCAAAATTTTCGAAAGAATACTCTAACACATACCACCGAATTGGTGTTTTATGATATGGGAAAATATTCTTTGCTCACTATTCAAAATCCGCAAGGTGTTTCGTGTGTTTTTCCTGCCTTTGTTGAGTCTGATTTTAAGTTTCATTGCATTCCGCACATCACTTCAAAGGGTTATTTGGGACAAAATCAACCCATATCGCAACCCGAGTGGGTAATTAGAAACAATCCGGCAGAAATTAAAATAGCCCATGAAAATATTCTGATTATAGATTCTTTTTCAAATAAAAAATGGAATCATCAACCACTGAACGATTACCAAATAATTTGGTTAAAAAATCTCCATGGCTATAACTGGAATATGTTTCTCCATTATACTGGCATTATTTATCTTGACAAAAGTGTGAGCCATTTCAAACAAGAAGGTTTCCTGAAATATCTTTCCAAACAAGGTTTTGATACATCAAAATGTAAAACCGGATTTTATAAAATGAAAATTTAATTTCCTTACTGCTCAGTTTCTACCGCCTGAGGTGTTGGAACCGGAAGGGCATTCAAGTCCAGCTCTTTAAAATCAAAACTGTCCTCAATCATTTCCATAAAAAGGCTATCTGCCAATTGCAGTGTGCTGTCGTTGACTACGCTTGTATCCGGTACGATATAGCAATAGAGAAACTTTTCATAGTCTTCCGGGCGGTCGAATTTTCCCTTTTTTATTGGGCAATTTGCATCGTTGTATGCCAGTTGAAGATACCTTCCAACAATGGGCAAACCAGTTTTGGCACCTTGCCCCAAGGCCGAACCAAAGTGTACCCTCATATCGCGGCCTCCTACCCAAGCTCCCGACACACAATCATGGCTCATGGATATAAACCAACCATCGCGATAGTCGTTGGTGGTGCCTGTTTTTCCACCAATTTCATTGCCCACTGTTACCCCGTAATTATGCAGCCCACGAGCTGAGCCACCTCCTTCTTCCACCCCTCCTCTTATTAAATAGGTCATGGCGTAAGCATTTTCTGCCGACATCACGGCTTGTTCCTCGTCATTATTGGTATTATCCATCAAAAGCTCACCATCATTCGACAAAATTTTGTTAATCCATCGCACTTTTTTCAATTTTCCGCCATTGGCAAAAACTCCATAGGCTTGAACCATTTCAAAAAGACTTACAGAGGCTGTGCCCAAAGCAATGCTCAAGTCGGCCTCCATTTCGGAAGTAATGCCGCATGATTGGGCAAATTTTACCACATTTTTAACTCCAACCTCTTGAGCCAATTGCACGGCAACCGTATTTGAAGAACGAGCCAGTGCTTGTCTTAATGTCATGCTACCTGCATATCCTCCATACGAATTGGTTGGATTCCAAGTCACGTTTTTTCCGTTTATTTTGGTTTCAAACTTTAATGGTTTGTCCACCATGGTTTTGCAAGGCTCCATGCCTTGCTCTAAGGCTGTGGCATATACCAATGGTTTAAATGTGGAACCCACCTGACGGCGAGCCTGCCACACATTGTCAAACTTTGTTTGCTCCCAATTGCTGCCACCTACCCAGGCCAATACCTCGCCTGTTTTAGGATTGATGGATACCATGCCACAATGCATTTGTTCAAAATCATTTTTTATAGAGTCTATAGATGAAATAGTCGCATTTTTGAGTTTGCCTCCAACAATAATTGTGGTGGCGTGCTTTTTTTCCATTTCGGCCATGGCTTCTTCATCAGTCAAATCACTGGCTTTTAGATATTTATATCGCTCACTTTGCTTTACTAAATTCTCGAACTCTTCCTCCATTTTGGTTTTTTCGTTTTGGTTTTTCAATTCTTTTTTCTGTTCGGCAATAGTCTTATCAATCCAATATTTACCACCGATGGAAGCTTTGAAATTGGCTTGTATGTTTTGCATATTTTCTGCCACACTCTGCTCGGCATATTTTTGTACTCTGCTGTCAATGGTGGTATGAATCTGCAATCCATCCACATAAACATTCACATTGTTTTCATCGCACCATTGGTGTAATTCCTTTTCGAGTGTGCTTCTAAAATACGGGGCAATACCTTTGTCTTTCACTATTTCCGTTATTTTCAGCTTCATCGGTTTTAAACACAGCTTTTCCATTTTGGTAGAATCTAAATAGCCATATTTTGTCATTTGACGCAATACCACATTTCGCCTATCCTTGGCATTTTCGGGATTTGATTTTGGGTTATACTTCGTTATTCCCTTGAGCAAACCAACAAGCACTGCCGATTCTTCGATTTTTAACTGTTTAGGATTTTTTGAAAAATAAAATGTGGAAGCCGACTTAATTCCAGAGGCGTTGTTGCCATAATCTACCGTATTGAAATACATGGTCAGAATTTCGTTTTTGCTGAAGAAAAACTCCAACTTAAAGGCTATGACCCACTCTTTGACTTTGGCTACCAACGTGCGGACCAACGGAATATATCCAAACAAACCTTTCGATTTATTTTTTCGTGTTTTAAATAGATTTTTAGCCAATTGATTGGTAATGGTACTCCCACCTCGCTTATTACCCTTTATGGTAGAGACAACTGCTGAAGCTAAGCCATAAAAATCGAGGCCATGATGTTTGTAAAATCGAATATCTTCGGTGGCTATTAATGCATTGATGGTGTTGGTATCTATTTCTTCAAAAGTTACAGGTTCTCTTTTTTCGATATAATACTGCCCAATCAACACATTATCAGATGAATACACTTTTGAAACAATCGGAATTTTTGGGTTTTTTATTTCTTTAATTCCGGGAGAGGCTCCAAAAAGCCACAAGAAATTTGTTTCTATAAGAAATAAAAATAATAACAAAATGGCAAAAAAAGTATAACCTAATCGGAGTGTTTTTTTACCAAAACTGCTCTGTTTGTGTGCTGCCCTATTAAACCATGAGAACTGCCAATATTTTTGCCAACCAACTTTTATGTAGTGCCAAATTATCAGCAGATATTTTCGCAAAAACTCAATTGCTTTATCCCATTTCATATACCGAAAAACATCAGCAAATGTATTGGAAAGCACGATTGCTTGGTAAAGTTTTTTTTATTGCTTCTAAGCCTTTTATTGAAGGCTTTTAGCCCTTATAAAACAGCCATTTAAACAATTCTTTGTAGGTTGCTTTTTTGCCATACATCAATATGCCGGTGCGATATATTCTACCTGCCAGCCATATAGTGAAAGTAAATGTGGCCACCAGCAATCCCAACGATAGCAAAACCTCCCACCATTGAGTGCTTAAGTTTAAAAACGGAGCTCTTACCATCATCACCACCGGGCTGGTTAATGGCACTATGCTCAACCAAAAACTCATTGGGCCGTTGGGGTCGCGAACCACCATACTGAAGGAAATAGCCATTGAAAAAACGAGTGGTAAAGTAATTGGCATCATAAATTGTTGTGTTTCTGTTTCGGCATCTACGGCAGCTCCAACGGCGGCAAAAAGAGCCGAATACATCAAATATCCTCCAATAAAATAGCTGACAAACATTAGAACAATAAAAGGCAAATTCAAATTAAAGAAACCACTCAAAGCTCCCGAAAATGGACTTGTATCCATTTGAGCCATTTGCTCTATGGGCATTGTTTGTGCATGTTTTGCCATCTCAATGGCCTCCGCAATATTGCCCGAAACCACAAACTTTGTGATTATGACAGACAAAACGGCTGTCAGCCCAATCCACATTCCTATTTGTGTAAGCCCTACTAGAGCCAAACCAAATACCTTTCCCATCATGAGCTGAAATGGTTTAACGCTTGATACAACAATCTCTACAATCCGATTTGTTTTTTCTTCTATTACACCTTTCATAACCTGAACACCGTATAAAAAGATAAAGAAATAGATAACAAAAGACATGGCCATGCCAACAATGGTGTTTACCTCTATGCTACTGGTTTTGGCCTCGCCCGTTTCATCAATGGTAAGAGCAGTTATGCTAACTGTGGTTTTCACGCTGTCTATTGATGATTGCGAAACGCCAAGTTTTTTCATTTTTTCATTGCGAATGGCCATTTCTATTCTGTCAGAAATTCGCTCTTTGGCATCTATAGAAATATTGTTTTCCGACTCAAAAACAATTTTTTGCGGATTGTAAATATCAAATCCTTCCGGAATAAACAACCATCCTGTGTAAACTTCTTTCAACGTATTGGCATTCTTTTCTTTCCAACCCGTGCCGTATTCAAAAGCCAAATCATCTGTGTTTTGCAATTTGTCTTTGACAATACCGGATTCGTCATACACCAAAATTTTCTGATCATTCTTAGAGATGTTATCATTTAGAGAAACATAAATAACTAAACCATAAAACCCTGCCATGAGCACCGGCCCCAAAAAGGTCATTATCCAAAATGATTTCTTTCGAACTCTGGTAATGTATTCCCGCCAGGTTATTAATCCAATTTTACCCATTGTTTCCCTCCTTTACTTTTGCAATAAAAATATCGTTTATGCTTGGTAAATTTTCATTAAACGACTCAATATCAACTTGTTGATTTAACTTATTTATTAGTTCCTTTTTTTCGTTCCAATCAATCACAAAGGTGGCTTTGTTCACTTTCGTATCATCATTTATTTCCACACTTGCCGGCTGAGGCACAAAACCATCGAGGCTTCCTTTATACTCCACCTCAAATTCATTCTTTTTATACGAATTTCTTACGTCCATCACACTGCCTTCCAACACTTTTTGCGATTTGTTAATCATGCCCACATAGTCGCAAATTTCCTCCACCGATTCCATTCGGTGTGTAGAAAAAATGATGGTCGCTCCAGCTTTGTTTAACTCCTTAATCTCTGATTTTATCAGTTCAGTATTTACTGGGTCGAAACCGCTAAAAGGCTCGTCGAGGATTATTAAATCGGGCTGATGCAAAACCGTTAAAATAAATTGAACCTTTTGAGCCATGCCCTTGCTCAGCTCGTCAATGCGTTTGTATTTCCAATCGTTTAGTCCAAATTTATTGAGCCAGTGCAACGCTCTTTTTTCAGATTCTTGCTTTGAGAGATTCTTTAATCTGCCAAAATAAACAACCTGCTCCAACACTTTCATTTTTTTATAAAGTCCACGTTCTTCGGGCAAGTATCCAATGCGTTCTATGTGCTTTGGTTGCAATTTTTCTCCATCAAAAATTACCTCCCCGCTATCGGCGGCTGTTATTTGATTGATGATGCGAATAAGTGTCGTTTTTCCTGCACCATTAGGGCCTAACAATCCAAAAATCTTTTTATCCGGAATCGAAAAGTTGAGGTCTTTTATGGCCAGATGCCCCTCGTAGGCTTTGGTAACATTTCGAACTTCTAAAAACGCCATACCATTTTTTTAAGCGAAAATAAAATAGGTGCGGACTTTCGTTTTTTTTGTTCGATGAAATGGCTTATTGAGTTGATTGAATGACTAAAAAATCAATACAAAAACCCAAACAGCCATAGTGGAATATTGTTTTTTGCCCCTATTAAAATTTCATCCTGCACTTTGTAGCTTCCCGCCTGATTGGCAATTTGGGTAAACTTTTTGTTGGGGCCACCCACCTCAAAAATGTATTTATCGTCAACCAAAAAATCGCCAATGGTGCTGGCAAAAACATCGTGCATGGCCGATACCTGATTTACGAAAAAAGTTTCACGCAAATTGCCAACGTTTACCGAGCTTTCTGGCACTAAAAAGCACAGATTGGTGTTGTTCAAATAAATTTTTTCCGGCTTTGAAATCAGACTGTACGACTGGCCGCTCTTCCAAAGTAAGTGTATAATTTCGGCTTCATGCAAGTATTGCAAATATGCGTTCAACGTGCTTCGACTTATCTCTAAACTGGTGGCCAACTTTGAGGTATTCGGCTGAAACGGAACATTGACGGCAATGGCATACAGCAACTTTTTCAGCTTAATTATTTTGCTCACATCCACCCCAAAAAGTTGCGTAATGTCTGTCTCTATAATAAGGTTTACCGTATTGTTTAATTTGTGATGAAAACTGGACTTTCCTTCCAAGTAATATGGGTTGTAACCATATTTTAGATATTCCTTAATATATTGCAACGGATTTACCACCTGGCCAATATCGGCAGCGATTTGCAAGTGGTTTTGGAGCAAATCATCCAAACTATATTTCGGAAAATTGCTTTTTGTTTCGATATTTAAAAACTCACGAAACGACAGCCCCCTGAGTTTAAAACTTACCCCACGTCGGCTTAAATCGGCATTGCCTTTATACAAATGCAAAATAGAGGATCCCGAAACCACCACATTGAGCTTTTTGTACAAATCGTTGATGTTTTTAAGCTCCAAACTCCAGTTTTGGTATTTGTGAATTTCATCAACAAACAAGTGTGTTCCGCCATGATTAAAGTGATATTCCGCTAACTCTATCAGCTTATAGTCAAGTAGTTGCAAGCTATCCATTGATACATATAGCACTTTTGAATCATAGCCATATTGCTCCTGTATGTGTTGCAAAATCAAGGTGGTTTTGCCAATACCTCGCGAACCTTTGATAAATAACAATCGCTCTGCCCAATCAACATCTTCTATTTGATCTCGACGAAATAGGGGGTCTAAGTTTTTAAGATACGTGCTGCTTTCGGCATATATTTTTTCAATGTTTTCCATACTAAACAACTACAAATATACATAATTGATAAGTATATTTATCAATTAATTTATTATTTTGATAAATACATTTATCATTTTTATTTAAAAGTGATAAATACACTTGCCAATATTATAAAATATTGATAAGTACATTTATCATTTTTTGTTGATTTTTGATGAGTTTATTTATCAAAAGAAAGGATGTGTAATTAATTGGCTCCCGAAACACCAACAGGCCGCGGCTTTCTTTGGCTACCTCAAGCCGCTGCAAAGTTCAAATAGCTTTTCGCGAAGTAGGTTAATATCTGCTTTATCAAAAGCACTGATAAATATGGCTGGTGAATTTTGTTTTGCAAACCAAGTTTCTTTAAACTCTTCAAGGTTGTAAATGGTTTCGTCTTCAAAAATATCTTCGGCGGTAGCTCGCGGATTATAGCCGTCTATCTTGTTAAAAATAGTCAGTATCGGTTTATTCCCTGCTCCAATTTCAGAGAGAGTTTCCGTAACAACTTCTATGTGGCTCTCAAAATTTACATGCGAAATATCCACCACATGCAGCAGCAAATCGGCCTCTTTTATTTCGTCTAAGGTTGATTTAAAACTTTCGATGAGCTGATGTGGAAGTTTTCTGATAAACCCTACCGTATCGCTAATCAGTGTGACAATAGGTGGGATATATTCCTCCGCTTCTTTTACCAAAACCAACTTCCGCACGGTGGAATCTAGCGTGGCAAACAACTTATTTTCAGCCAAAATTTCCGCATTGGTCAAAGCATTCATAATGGTTGATTTACCCACGTTGGTATATCCCACCAAAGCCAGCCTCAACTCCCCTTCCCTGCCCTTTCTCTGTGTAACACTTTGTTTATCAATATCTTCCAACTTCTTTTTGAGCAACGATATTTTGTCACGAATAATCCTTCGGTCGGTTTCTATCTCCTTTTCGCCTGGACCTTTCATACCTATGCCGCCCCGTTGCTTTTCAAGGTGCGTCCACATGCGGGTCAATCGAGGCAATAGATACTCGCTTTGTGCAAGCTCTACCTGCGTTTTTGCCCGAGTAGTTTTGGCATTTTTGGCAAATATGTCCAATATAAGTGTGCTGCGGTCAATGATTTTGCACACCAAAGCCTTTTCCAAATTTCGGATTTGTGAGGGAGAAAGTTCATCGTCAAAAATGGCTGTGTTTATTTGCTTATCGGCTATATAATTGGCGATTTCTATGAGCTTTCCGGTGCCAACGTAGGTTTTGCTATCGGGCATTTGCAGCTTTTGAATAAACCATTTTTTTACCTCTGCATCCGCAGTGGTGGCCAAAAACTCCAGTTCGGCCAAAAAATCTTCCGTTTCTTGTCGGTTTTGACCCTGCTTTTCAACCGAAACAAGCACGGCTGTTTCCACAATTTTTGCCGTATTTACCTGAAAGCTCTTCTTTTTCAATGCTAAGAAATCTTTTATAACGTTCTTTGTTGTGTATGACAAAGAGGGCTGCAAAGTTGAACATATTTCGGAGATTTTTTGGGGCATTTGCGGCTTTGGCATTTTCATGCAGCATTGGCCTTAGTCAAAACCTTGAATGGTCGAATCCGCGGAAACTAAAAGGTAGTGCTATTTACTCGCGGGTTATTGGTCAAAATCAGGATGGTTTGTATGTGCTCCGTTTTAGAAACTACAAAAGTCTAACGCACAATATTTTGATAGAAAGATATTTTGAAAACCTCGGCTTTAATGTTTCCAAAAATATTTCTCTAAAGAAATCTAAACTTCTTTTCATCGAATTGCAGGACACCGGATTTATCATTTTTACCACTTATTACAATAGAGTGGATGCAAAAAACGAGGTTCGATATCAATGGTACGACAAAAATATAAACCCAATAGATAAGCCCAGAATTGCCACTACTGCGGCCATTTCTGACTATTATGACAAGGGCGATTTTCGAATAAAATTTTCACCAAATCGAGAACGCATTTTAATAAGTCATACCGAGAAATCGGAGCAAAATGGAAGAATTCTTTGCTTTTCTATCTTCGACAAAAAGATGCGTTTGTTGGCCTATAAAAAGTATGAATTGACCAAATCTTTCGACAATTTTTTTATGCCCGACATGCTGGTTGACAATTCTGGAAACGCCTTTTTTATGGTAAGTCAACACGAAATTGACAATAAAAAAGAAAACACACCAGCCAACGCTTGGGTTTACCAATTCAACATCAAAAACAAACGACTTATTGATTATCAAATACTTGACTCCTCAAAAAATCTTCAAAAAACAATTTTCACTTTTGATGTAACCAAAAATAAAATCAACTTAACCGCCCTTTACACTGGCAAAAATCCGTTTGTTATTGAAGGATTGTTCAACTTTGAATTGCCCATTGATACCGCCATCAAACCAAAATCAACCTACAAAGAATTTACGCCCGACTTTAAACGCCAACTGTTTGGAGAAGAAAGACTTACTGTTTTTCCGGATATAAAAAACTTTGATTTGCTTGAAGTAATTCCAAACACAGATGGCGGCATTACCATTCTTGCCGAACGCTCATCCGTATCAAACGAAGAAGACGTTACCTATATAAACGGAATGCCCTCTACCACCGCCCGAAACATTTATAATTTTGATGATGTATTGGTGTTTTCAATCGACTCCGCCAGTAATATCCGATGGAAATATTTGATAAGAAAGAGCCAAAGTTCGCTCAACGACAACGGGTATTACAGCTCGATTGTAGTGGCAAATACCCGTTCAAATTTGTATGTATTGTATAACGACCGACTGCGAACCAATGGCGATGTAATGCAATATGAGTTTACGCCAGAGGGTGAAGTTACATACAAAATATTGGTGCGAAGCGATAATAATTTTGTTTCGATAATTCCCTCAGAAGCTCTTCAAATTGGGTACAATAAATTAATATTGCCCGTTACAAAAGACAGGAAGTTTTCATTGCTTAAATTGGAATATCCGCATTGATTTCTACAATAAAAAAGGGCGGCATTTTCTCGGTGGCCATTGCATTATTTTTAATTGCGGGGTGCTGCTGGCCGTTGTTTTACAAGTGGTTTGTACTCGGTGAGCTGTCAATCAGTTTTTTAATAAAAACCATTTTATCCATTTTTTTGCTGGTTGTTCAGAGTTTTTGGTTGAGCCAACTTCTTACCCGACTTGGATTGATTGAGCAACGCACCCTCTGGCCTGTAGTAGTGGCCATGATGGTTGGCTTTTTTACCCCCGAACAGTTTTTGGCTTGGGAAGTTATTTTATCTAATTTTTTTTGGCTCATTTTGTTTGAAAGAACCCTTTTTGCTTTTGATGACACGCAAGAAAACCTACCCCTTTTTATTGATATTGGGTTTTGGTTTGGGATGGCCTGCTTGTTCTATCCAAAAACTATTTATCTGAGTCCGTTAATTATTGTTATTACAGGCCTTATTACTTCTGTAAACCTAAACAAGTTTTTGCTTGCCATTCAAACTTTTTTGATTGTGGTGGTTGGAGTGTTGGGCGTGTTATGGGTGTTTTTTCCAAATATTTTTAATTCAGAAATACACAGTTTGGGCTTTTCAACTGATTTTACAGCGGTGCTTTTACCCGAATATTTTTACAGCTATTGTGTCATTGCTGTTGCTTTGCTACTGCTTTTTCCAGTGGTTTCAGGCATTATTCGATATGTTCAAACGCAAAGCCGAAATTTTGTCAATTCAATGGTGCTGCTGCTTATTTTTGGTTTTACCATCACTTTATTTAGCGGAGTTGACACCTCAAAAAGTGCCATGTTTTTGAGTTTGCCCATCATTTGCCTTATTAGCTTGGGCATGTTTCACATGAAGAATCGGCTGTTAGCCAACCTTTTTACCATAGCTTTGGTCTTTGCACTGTTCATGGTGAAATGGGCTTATATCCTCAAAATGTTTTAGATAAAGGCCAAAATCAGTATGTTTGCAGAAAATCTAATGCATTAATGGACGACGCATCTTTAAAATCAATTTTAGACTCTACAAAAGAAGCAATGGATAGAGCCATTGACCACCTGAATAAAGAATTGGTTAAACTTAGAGCCGGAAAAGCCTCTCCTTCTATGCTTGATGGGGTAATGGTTGAATATTATGGCTCACATGTACCGCTGAGTCAAGTATCAAACGTGAATACTCCTGATGCACGAACCATTGTGGTGCAACCCTGGGAAAAAAACCTTTTGCATGACATTGAGCGTAGCATTATAAACAGCAATTTAGGCTACAACCCTCAAAATGATGGACAAATTATCATTATTAATATTCCTCCACTTACAGAAGAAAGAAGAAAAGATTTGGTAAAAAATGCCAAAAAAGAAGCCGAAAATGGCAAGGTTAGCCTACGCAATATCAGAAGAGATAGCAACGAAAGCATCAAAAAACTAAAAAACAACGGCCTTTCTGAAGACATGGCAAAAGATGGAGAAGCCGAAGTTCAGAAGCTTACCGATGCCTTTACTGAAAAAATCGACGCTATTTTAGTGGTTAAAGAAAAAGAAATAATGACTGTTTAGTCAGAAAAAACCTTCTTTTCGTATGGATTTGGCATATCAAAAGCCAAATCCGTTTAAATTCGAGGCAATTATTTTGTTCAAACTATGATTTTTAGTGCTTCGAATATTTCTAAAACATTTCCTCGGTCAAATTTTAATCTGAGCGTTCCGAAAATAGAGTTGCCCGAAGGCAGCATTGTTGGCGTTGTGGGCGAAAACGGCAACGGAAAAACTACCCTGCTCAATATTATTGCAGGCGAATTGCTTGCGGATGGGCAATATTCCTATTTTGGCAGCAATGCCACGGGCAATAGCAACTGGATGGAGCTGAAATCGCAGATTGCTTTTATACCACAACGCATACCCAGATGGTTTGGTAGCCTTATTCAAAATTTGCAGCTTAAAGCCGCTTTAGATGGAATAGCTCCAACCGAAATTGATACTTATTTGGATGAGATATTGGAATTTTTAGGGTTGATGGACTATAAACACCTAAAATGGACAGAAATTTCTACCGGATACCGTTTGCGATTTGAACTGGCTCGAATGCTGATTGGGAAGCCAAAATTGTTGGTGCTTGACGAGCCTTTGGCCAACCTTGACATAAACACGCAGCAAAAGTTTTTGAGCGATTTAAAGAATATTCTTAAAAACAAAGACTATCAAACGGCTGTGATATTGAGCAGTCAGCAATTGCACGAAATTGAAACTGTAAGCGACCAAATGATTTTTTTGAGAAAAGGGCAGGCTGTTTTTAGTGGCTCTATAACAAATCTTGAATCAGAAAATGAAAAATTGGTTTTTGAACTACAGGTAAACCATGAGCAATTGGAGGATTTCTTAAAATATGTAACCCACCAAACCTGGGAATACAAACAAACCGGAGAATATATACAGGTAATGATTGACAAACCCGATGAAAACACGGAAAAAGCATCAAACGACTTTTTGACATCGGCCATAAAACATGGTTTTATCATCAAGTATTTTAGAAACATCAGTAAATCAACCAAAAGACTTTTTAACCAATGAAACAGCTAAGACACTATTTCGAGAAAATAAACCAACGGTTTATCAGAACAAATCCGTTGGGTTGGGTGCTGGGTGTGCACATTTTTTGGCCCCTAATATTGGTTTTGGGCTTGCTGTTGTTTGTGGCCACTTGGCTTTATCCACTCAACCCATTGCCTGATTGGTCGAGTTATCGAGGATTTTTCTCCAACATCAACCAAATTCTAATTTTGCCTGCCATTTTGCTGTTTATTTTATTTATTATCAGACAAATAAAGTTCAACACAAAGAGGGTACATTTAAAACTGCCCTACTCTAAATCGTTCTTTACGTTCGTTTATTTTTTCATTACGCTTTTTGCCATTTCCGCTTTGCCATTTGTGGCTAACGTGGCGGGCTATCTAAAAGCTAAAAACACCTTAAAAACAACCGAGTTTGAGAAAGATATCGAAGCGTTGGTAAATGGCTACACGCATTTTTATTTGATGCAAACCGCAGAGATAGAGGACAAATACTACACTTATTATGAGCAGTATTATTTGAACGAAACCAAAGACAGTCTCATTTTTCGGCGGGATTTCCCGATATATCCGAGTTCTTCATTGCAAGATAAAATAAATTACCGGTACAACAGTTTTGATACCATTCCACTAAATCAGGTCTATGAAGAGATGCGAGATTTTATGGCCGCTTCCGGCAAATATGAGGGAGATATAAAACTGACCGACCCACACGAGATTTTGCGTAAAAACGTAGCCGCCAAAAAACATGTAAAATATCAAGACGATGTGGACACGGCCTACAACCATTTTAAAAACCATTTTAGGTTCGAAAATCAAATGGAATTTTATGACCATTTTTACGAAAAATCGGGGTTGTTTTGGGTGGCAGAAATTGAATTTTGGCAGTTTTATCTGTTTTTGGCATTGGCCATTTCTGCACTCTTGTTTATTGTTTGCCACACCGATTTTGCCCATTTTGGATGGGGTATGTTGGTGGCTACCTTGCATCCTACCGTTTTTGGCATTTTGCTCGGCACATTAGAAAGTACTACGCCGTATTTCAAACACAAAACTGAAATCTATGTTATCGCCATCATGTCAGTTCTGCTTCTAAACGCAATTTATTTTGCATTTTTTAGTAAAAGAAAAGTGGCAGTAAAACGGGCATTTGCCATTGCATTGCACATTTTCATTCCCATTGTTTTGATTTCTTATGTTTTTCTTTTTGAAGAACTTATAAACTGCTGCTGGCTGCATCAAGATTGGAATTGCAATTGTCATTATGCCATAGATAAACCCACATTTGAGTGGCTGGCATGGGCATTTTTTGTGATGAGTGTTTTTGCTACCACATATATTTTTGGAAGGTATTATAGACGGAAATACATCAATCCATCTTAAAAATGTTTAAAAAATACGACCAATATTTTATCACAAAATTCCCCCGATTTTGGGTGCTTGGAATTCATATTTATGTTCCGGTTTTGGTGATACTTTATTCCATTTTTATGCTGGTCGGCTTTTTTACCTTCGATTTAGAACTATACCAGAGAAATGCTTGGGAACTGATGTACACCCCATTAGTACTCCCCATTTCTCTGGTTTGTATAATGCTTGCCATACTTTATGTGGTGCGTCAAATAAAGTTCAACAACAAGCGGGTGCATATAAAACTTCCGGCAAATAGCCGATTGGGCTTTTTCCTCTTTTTTATTCTGTTTTTTTTGAGTTTGGAATATTTGTTTTTTGCCCACAATATGGGCTACAGATTTTATGTAGTAGAGAAAAGTGAAGAACAGCTAATTATGGATGATTCAATATTTTATGAGCATTACAACGATTTTTATCCTTACATTTACGAAAATAACAGGTTGAATCAAGATGCTGAAGGAAGTGAATTGGGTCGGACAAATACCGAATATGATAGCAATATTCGAACTAAATTAATCAAATTGGCACCGCTCATGCTCAAATATTGGGATAAAAAAACCAAACCAAGCAAAGAGGAGCTGCTAAATCATTTGAATAAAATGCCTTTCGATGATAAATATTATCTTGTAGATAACTACTCAAAAATTCGAATCAATTTTTCGCTTTGCACCGATTTTCAGGGTAGAAATGGCATATTCCATTACCGATCCGCCGAAATGTTTCTTATTTTTTTAATATTGGCCACGGCTCTGGCTATGTTGCTTTTGGTTGTTTGCAGCACCTCTGCTGCCGATTTTGGCTGGGCTTTACTGTTTGCGGCTTTAGCTCCTACAGTGGTTGGAGTTACTATGGGGTCATTGGTTCTTCTATTTAAGCTGGATGGCAACTTTTTGTTTATGTTTAGGTTTATCATTCTTCTGGTGCTGGTGGTTATGATTCGGTTATCCTTCAGCCAAAGGATAAATAAAAGTATTCGGCGGGGTTTGTCTATCAGCATTCATTTGCTTGCTCCACTTTTGGTTATGGCTTTTATCGACTTTGACCATATCAAAGAAAAAACGCTTATGCTATTGGTTAGTTTGGTAATGATTGCATCAACAGTCTTTTATTCAGTATATTACGAAAGTAAATACATCAACCCGTCTGAGTAGTCAATTTTCGTTGCCAAGCGATAAAACCAACAATACTAAAAACTGCAAAGCCTGCCATCATCCACGCCATAATGGTTAAATCTCGTTGGGTATAAAGCCATACGCTAAAAATGTTTAACACCACCCACCATAGCCACGACTCTAAAATTTTTCTTGCCTCTAAATAGGTGGCCACAAAGGCAAACGATGTGCTAAAAGCATCGGCCCACGGCAGCTCGCTGTTGGTGTAATGACTTGTGAACCATCCCAAAAAAAGCCATACTGATAGCCCAATACCAAAAGTGGTTAAAAGCAGTTTTGGGGTAATTTTTTTTATGGGCATGGGTTGTTTTTTGCTGTTCGTTTTCCAAGTGAGCCATGCGTAAATACCAAGAATTACATAAACCGAATACAGCAAGGCCTCCGAGTTAAGTTTTGCTTCAATAAAAATAAAAACACTTAACAGTGAGGCCATTACACCAAAAAACCAAGCCTCAATTCGTTCAAAAATCAACAGCACCACAAACAACAAGTTCAGCACCAAGGCTGTCCATTCGGCACTGCTACTTGTCAAAAAAATGCTGATTTCTTCCCAAAACATCCGGCGAAAATAGTGGTTTGTGGTGTGCGGAGTAAACAATCTTTTTTCATACCATTAAGACGAGTTCGCCGGAGAGAAAATTAAGTTTCATTAGGCGAAACGAATTATGGATAAATAAGAAAGGTTAAAATGAACTAATTTTCGCGACATGTAAGCAGCAAAGCAACTAATATTGCCCCATGAATAAAAGCCTCGCGGTGCATTTAGCCTTGTTTGCCGTAGCCGTTATTTACGGGGTCAATTATACGGTGGCCAAAGGGGTTATGCCCCAATATTTGGGGGCTTCCGGCTTTGTACTTATCCGAATTGGGGTGGCTGCTCTGCTCTTTAATGTGGTGGCTATTTTTAGCCGTAAAAAAGAAAAAATTCAATCTAAAAAAGACTATGGACAACTATTGATTGCAGCCACATTTGGCGTGGCGGGCAATATGCTGTTATTTTTCAATGGCTTGGCACATACCACCGAAATAAACGCATCGGTTTTGATGCAAAATGCCCCCATTTTTGTGTTGATTTTCTCCTTTTTTTTATACAAAAAACCTGTTTCAAAACAGCAGGTGGCGGGCATACTTATCGCGGCTGCCGGAGCGATATTACTTATAGGTGGCACCAAATTCCAATTTGGCGGCGAAACGGTAAAAGGAGACATAATGGTTACCCTAAACGCCATCAGTTTTGCCATGTATCTTGTTTATGTAACCCGATTGCTCGAAAAATATTCAACTCTTTTCGTCATCAGGCATTTATTTGTTTTTGGCTTCTTTTTAGCTCTACCATTTGGACTTGCCGATATTGTGAGTGCAGACTACTCGAATTTTCCCTCTTCTATTTGGATTTCAATTGGTTACGTTGCAATATTAACCACATTTGTAGCCTATCTGTTGAATGCTTGGGCTGTGCAGCGTGCTACTCCGGCGTTGGTTTCGAGTTATATTTATTTGCAACCGGTTGTGGCAATTTTTGTTGCCGTAAATACTGTAAATCAATCACTTTCGTTAGAAAAGATTATTTTTGCTGGGGTAATTTTTACAGGAGTTTATTTGGTGAGTTTTAATAAGAAACAAGCATGATACGTTCGATGACCGGCTATGGTATTGCCGAAAAAATGAACCATAAATTTAACATCAAAGTTGAAATTAAGTCTTTGAATGGCAAGTTTTTAGAACTCAATTTAAGAGCTCCAAAAATATTGGGCGAAAAAGAAGTGGTGTTGCGAAAACTACTTTCTCAAAAACTTGTCAGAGGTTCGGTTTTGTGCATTGTTACCATGGAAGCCATTGACGTTTCTGACTCTATGAAACTGAATAAACCCTTGGCCATTCATTATTTTTCGCAAATAAAATCCCTGGCCGACGAACTAAAAACAAACGATGGCGATGCGTTGCGAACCGTATTGTTGCTGCCCGACGTGATGAAAAGTGAAGATGGAACTCTGGATGATAGCGACTGGGACGATTTGGTATTGACCATGGAACAGGCGTTTGACCGTTTTGACGATTTTCGACTAACAGAAGGTAAGGAAATTGCAGAGGTATTAAACGAATACAACAACAACATTATCAATCTATTACCCAAAATAGAACCGCTGGAAGCCGAACGGATAGAACAGGTAAAATCAAAACTTATTTCAAACCTCGAAGAAATAAAATCGAATACAGCATTTGACCAAAACCGATTTGAACAAGAACTGATTTATTACCTTGAAAAAATTGATATTGCAGAAGAAAAATCAAGATTGATGGCACATTGCCAGCATTTTGCCAATGCCCTAAAAAAAGAACCCAGCGGCAAAAAACTGGGTTTTATATCGCAAGAAATGGGGCGGGAAATAAACACGCTGGGTAGCAAAGCCAATTTTGCCCCCATTCAAGAAATTGTTATTGTGATGAAGGAAGAATTAGAAAAGATAAAAGAACAAAGCCTAAATATTTTATAATGAGCAAGTTAATAATATTTTCTGCCCCTTCCGGCTCTGGCAAAACAACGGTTGTGCGGCATTTGCTTGAGGTAAACAAAAAACTTGCTTTTAGCATATCTGCCACCACCCGTAAAAAAAGACCCAATGAGGTGGATGGCAAAGACTATTATTTTCTTACACCTGAAGAGTTTGAAAAAAAGCTGGAAAACCAAGAGTTTTTAGAGCATGAGCAGGTTTATCCAGGATTGTATTATGGCACACTTAAATCAGAAGTAGAGCGTATTTGGGCTGAGGGAAAAACCGTAATGTTTGATGTTGATGTGGTGGGTGGCATGAATATTAAGAATCAATACGGCCATCAAGCATTGGCCATATTTTTAAGACCACCAAGTGTGGAAGAACTAATCCATCGGTTAAAAGCCCGCGAAACCGAGGCGGAAAATGAACTAAATCAACGGATAAATAAAGCCACAGAAGAACTAAAATTTGAAAAAGAGTTTGATATTGTGTTGATTAATAATAATTTAGCCCACACACTTGTAGAGGCAGAAAGTTTGGTAGAATATTTTTTGAACATCAGAACGGTATGAGAATAGGCTTGTTTTTTGGTTCCTTCAACCCCATACATCAAGGTCATTTGATTTTGAGTCAGTTTATTTTGGAACAGGCCAAGTTGGATGAAATTTGGTTTGTGGTTTCGCCGCAAAACCCTTTAAAATCAATGAAAGACCTCTATCCGGAAAATCACCGACTGGAAATGGTGAAGCTATCCATTAAAGATCAACCGAGATTTAAGGCTTGCGACATTGAGTTCCAAATGCCTCGACCTTCCTATACTTACAATACCCTTTTGGCCCTTGGCAAAAAGCACCCTAAAGACGAATTTGCCCTTATTTTGGGCTCCGACAATTTGCAACATTTTGACAAGTGGAAAGACCACGAACGCATTTTGTTGGAATATGAGCTAATTGTGTATAACCGCGAAAACAACGCTGGTGGAGATTTCTCGAAAAATCAAAAAGTTCGGATGATAAAAGGCCCGATGCTAAACATTTCTTCTACCCAAATTAGAGGCTATTTGAGGATTGGTCGCAGCATAAAGTTTATGGTTCCGAAAGAAGTGGAAGAATATCTCGAAACGCATCTTAAAGAATAAGTTGGCCACACCCTTAAAAGATTTATACTCTCCCGATTTCTTCGATTCTTTTGCCGATATTTTAAAAGAGTTCATTCAACCTTTTGATAAAAAGAAATTTGTGCAATCCATTTTTTGTGAAGACTGGTTTGAAAAAGAACTTAAAGAGCGGCAAAAACATACTACTTCGGTGTTGCACACTTATTTGCCTCAAAATTTTGACCAAGCGTGCAAAATTATTTTAGACTTATCAGCAAAACTGAAATCAAAACCATTTGATTTTCAAGGAATTGAATTTTTATTTTTGCCCGAATGGATAGAAAAAAATGGACTTCTTTTTCCTGAAAAATCAATAAAAATATTTGAAGAACTGACCACATTTGTTACGTGTGAGTTTGCCGTGAGACCATTTATAGCCAACTATCCGAACCAAATGGTTACGTCCATGACCCAGTGGAGCAAACATAAAAATGAACATGTAAGGCGGTTGGCCAGCGAGGGGTGCAGACCCAGGCTACCATGGGGAATGGCTTTGACATTATTTAAAACAGACCCAAAGCCCATTTTACCCATTTTGGAAAACCTAAAAAACGACCCATCGGAATATGTAAGAAGAAGTGTGGCCAACAACCTCAATGATATTGCCAAAGACCACCCGGAAATTACTTTAAAAATTGCCAAAAATTGGTTTGGAAAAACGAAGTACACCGACACTCTGCTAAAACACGCCTGCAGAACTCTGCTAAAAAAAGGCGATGCAAGGGCGTTGAAATTGTTCGGCCTTTCATCTACCATTAATACCAAGGTCTCTGATTTCAAGATACTTACTCCAGAAGTTGGCATTGGAAACAACCTCCATTTTGAGTTTTCATTAACCAATTTGGAGAAAGAAAAACAACTCATTCGAGTGGAATATGCTATCTATTACCTTCTGAAAAGTGGAGAATACGGCAAAAAAATATTCAAAATCAGTGAGAAAAATTATCTACCCAACCAGTTTGTAACCATTACAAAAAAACACTCCTTTCGGGCAATAACCACACGAGTTTTCTATTCAGGAATTCAGAAATTGTCCATTTTGGTTAATGGTTGCGAAAAGGGGGTTTTGAGCTTCGAACTGAATTAATTGGCTGATTCGGGAGTTTTTTTCTCCTTTACTTTTACATTGCCAAAATACACGGTAAACTTGGCTCCGAAACCAAATCCGCTATTCAAATTGTCGTTCATTTTTTGCTCTCGGGGCAGTTCAGAAACGCCCTCAACAAAAATAACCGAGCTATAGTTGGCGGTGGTACGATACGATATATAGGGAATCAACTCAAAATACACTTTGCCGTAGCCGTTTTGCTGATAAAGATTCTTTCTTACTCCCAACGCTGAGTTGTAATGGGTTCTCCCATTTATATGATACAAACCTTCGTTTTCTTTAAACTGATCCATATATATAGCCACCCCGCCCGATTGGATGTATGAAAACCCTACCCACGGATTCCAACCAAACTTTTTGGTGAGGGCAGTACCAATTTCATACGAAAAACCGCGACTTCCATATCGATTGGTGGCCACCCCAACCGAAAGATTGACCCGCTCGAAAAAAACGCCTTGAGCATGCAAACCTCCATCCTCAGCGAGGCATTTGTTTCCGTAGCCAAATCCCAAACCAAACATGGCTTTGTTTTGTGCCAATGCCACATCATTTCTTAAAAAAGACAAAATAAAAAGCCCAACCAACAAAGTTGGCCGGGCCGTTAGATATTTTTTTATTCTAAAACTCATTATCCATTCGTTGCCGCATGGGCAATGGCAGCGATGCCCGGAAGTTCTTTTCCTTCAAAATATTCGAGCAACGCACCACCACCGGTAGAAACGTAGCTAACTTCATTTACCAGATTAAACTTCTTTATAGCCGCCGCACTATCGCCACCCCCAATCAACGAGAAAGCCCCAGCTTTTGTTGCCTCAGCCACAGCAAGTGCTACCGCTTTTGTTCCGTTTTCGAAATTGCTGAATTCAAAAACCCCCATGGGGCCATTCCACAAAATGGTTTTAGCATTTTTGATTATGTCGGTATATTCTTTTACAGCTTTCTCGCCGATATCTAATCCCATCCAACCATCCGAAATGCTGTCACTATTGCAGGTAGATACTCCACCATCATTTGTAAAACCATCAGCACAAACCGAATCAACAGGTAAAACCAAATTAACGCCTTTCGCCTTTGCCTTAGCCATTAGCTCTTTTGTCAACTCCACTCGGTCGGCTTCAAACAAACTGTTGCCTATTTTTCCACCCTCGGCGGCTTTGAAGGTGTATGCCATTCCGCCACCAATAAGGATAGTATCGGCCACATTCATCAAGTTTTCGATAATCAATAATTTATCAGAAACTTTGGCTCCACCCACAATGGCCACAAATGGTTTTTCCGGATTTCCCATTACCTTTTCGGCATTGGCCACTTCGTCGGCCATGATGTATCCAAAACATTTATTGGCACCAAAAAATTGAGCCATTACTGCTGTTGACGCATGAGCCCGATGGGCAGTTCCAAATGCATCATTGACATAAATATCGCCCAAACTGGCCAATTTTTTTGAAAACTCCACATCACCTGCGGTTTCTTCTTTGTAAAAACGAAGATTTTCCAACAATAGAATCTCACCAGCATTTAATGAGGTCGCCTTTTCTGAGGCTTCTCTACCTATGCAATCGTTTGCAAAATGAACCGTTGCTCCGGTTAATTTCGCCAAGTGATTGACCAAATGTTTTAGAGAGAATTTTTCTTCAAAACCCTCTTTCGGTCTTCCCAAATGAGACATCAAAATAGCCGAACCACCATCGTTCAAAATCTTTTTGACAGTTGGCACGGCAGCCGCTATTCGGGCATCGTCGGTTATTTCAAAATTGGCATTAAGCGGCACATTAAAATCTACCCGCACCACAGCCTTTTTCCCAGAAAAATTCAAATCGTTTACCGTTCGCATTATTTGTATTTGTTAAATGTCTCCAATGCATTAAATCCTACAGCTCTCTCCCCTACTCTGATGATGGTAACGGTTTTCATTACATCATTTTGTTTGGTTTTATACGCATTTTCATACCCTTCTACTACATGGCCAAAAATGGTGTGTTTCATATTCAACCACGGTGTAGGGGCAAGTGTTACAAAAAACTGGCTACCGTTGGTGTGTGGCCCGCTATTGGCCATTGACAAGACACCTACCGAATCATGTTTTAAGGTTTTTTTGCACTCGTCTCTAAACTGATAGCCGGGGCCGCCTTCTCCGGTTCCTTGTGGGTCACCACCTTGAATCATAAAATCTTGCTGATCTCCATTTGTCAAAGAAATTACCCTATGAAATTTAAGTCCATCGTAAAATGGAACACCCGCAGCCTTGGCAGTGTTGGGCATTTTACCTTCAGCCAGAGCCACAAAGTTGGCTGTAGTAATGGGTACTTCCTCCATTTCAAGTTTTACCAAAAATTGCCCTTTGCTAACATCAAATTTTGCATAAATGCCATCGCCATATTTGGCTTTAATGGCCAATGCTTCAGGCTTATTGAGCAATGTGTTGTCAATAACCGAATCGATAATGGGCTTTGGCGGTTCAACAATTTTTTCGGTTACATCAAACATTGGGTTTGTTGTATTTTCCTTTTGATTTTTGTCGCCGCACGACCAGATAAAAACGGAAACAAAAAGGATAACAATATTCTGTTTCATAAATGAAATTTATTTGAGTTTGTTAAATGTTTCTAATGCATTAAACTTTTGAGCTGCATCGCCTATTCGGTGTATTTTTACACTCATCATCAAATGTCCTTGCAAAGTCTCATAAACCGAGTTATACCCCTCCACTACGTGTCCAAAAATGGAATGTCTTCCGTCCAACCACGGTGTGGCTGTAACAGTTATAAAAAATTGGCTTCCATTGGTGCCTGGTCCAGCATTGGCCATCGACAAAATACCGGGTTTGTCGTGTTTCAAAGAAGTAATAAACTCGTCTTTGAATTGATAGCCCGGGCCACCCATTCCTGTTCCGGTGGGGTCTCCACCCTGTATCATAAAATCTTGTCCATCGCCATTTGGCACAGAAATAACCCGATGAAAAGTCAATCCATCATAATATGGAACTCCTGCACCGCGTGCCTGATTTGGCATGGTTCCTTCGGCCAAGGCCACAAAATTTGCCACTGTTAAAGGTGCTTTTTCCATTTCTAATTTAATCCAACAATCGCCAGCCGTAAGCACAAAATGTGCATACAAACCATCGCCATGATTCTTTTTTAGTGAATCTAACATGATGCTGTCTGCCGAATTCGTCTCCGAGTAGTTGTTTGTGTTGGGTTCTGTTGTGTTGCTCATTGTCATAAAAATAAATGCCGTTGCTGCTATTATTGTTAAAAATTGTTTCATAAACTTCGTCTTTTAAAAGCCCCGCAAAGGTAATGTTTTCATTATTTTTTTCTCACCACCATCAGCCCGTCTCTCACGGGCATTAACACACATTCTACGCGTAGGTCTTTCATCACTTTTTTATTGAAGTTGTCCAATTCGCGGGTTTCTAAATCATTCTTTAACTGATTGCTATCCAACACTTTACCGCTCCATAGCACATTATCGGCAATGATGATACCGCCACTCGGCATTTTTTCAATGACCATATCAAAATAGTTGCAGTAGTTTTCTTTGTCGGCATCAATAAAAACAAGATCTAATGTTTGATTAATTTCCGGAACAATTTTAACGGCATCGCCTACCCTAAAATCAATCTTATCTGCATATTCTGATTTTGAAAAATAACTCCGAACCATGTCTTCCAACTCCTCGTTTTTGTCTATGGTAATTAAAGTGCCACCATCGGACAAACCCTCGGCCAAACACAACGCCGAATAGCCAGTGTATGTGCCTATTTCAAGAATTACCTTTGGCCGAAGCATTTTGCTAAACATACTCAATATTCTCCCTTGTATATGTCCACTCAACATTCTGGGTATCAAAACATTGGCATAGGTATCGCGGTTTAATTCTTTCAGTAAATCGTTTTCAGCAGTGGTATGATTTTCGGCATATTCCGAAATTTTTTCGTCGATAAAATCCATTATTCTTCTTTTACTTTAAGCTCTGCAAATATGAGTTTATGGTCAGAAAAAATTTGTTTAGTTGAGCCGTATTTTACGCAGTCAAAATGACTATCATACAATATGTGGTCGATTCGCAACAACGGAAAAGGTTTTAAAAAAGTGGTTTCAAAACCATGACCGGCCTGCATAAAAGCATCTTTTTTATTTGATTTAAGTGTTTGATAAACAAAGCTTTGTGGTGTATCGTTAAAATCGCCAACCAACACAACAGGGTGCGGACACTGCTCAATATGTTGCTGAATTATCAACGCCTGATTTGCCCTTTTTTGCCATGAAGTTTTTAGTTTTTGAACAACATTTTTGGCCTTTCGGTTGTAACTGGTGTCAAAATCAACCTCTTTTAATTCGTGATAATCTTTCGGTTTCAATTGGCTACTTTCCAGATGAACCACATACATCCGAATGACCTTGCCATGAACATCTAAATCAACAAAACCAGCCAAATTATATGTTTTCATGCCAAAATCAATCAAGCCGGAATGGACAATTTTGTATTTTGAAACAATCAACATTTTGTTAAAATTCACTTCCGTCAAATTCAAGGTTTTTTGATGCGGAAAATTTTGTTTACTGATTTTGCCATATTCAGACCTCCACTCAATTAGTGCAGCCACATCTGCATTTGTAGAATTAAGATAGGAATCAATTTGGGTTGAAGTGTTTTTTGGATAACCACCTAATGCATACGTATTAAAACTAACAATCTTAATATCAGTATTTTGCGTTGATGATTTGCCAAACGAATAAGTCCTATTAAAAAACGGGATGCCCAGTAATAGTGCAACAAGGCTGTATTTCCATGAAGAACTTTTTAGAATGAAAGTAATTAACAGAAAAACCAACGATAGCAAGAGCCAAACCAAATGAGACAACCCAAAAAATGCCATTGGCCAAAAGGTATTTGGCGAAATGAAAGGAGCCAAATAACTGAGCAATAATCCACATATAATCAGATAATTGACTACAGATATTATACTTTTAAAAAATTTTTTCATTCAAAGGATGCAAATATCCGACACAAGAAAACAATTTTAAAAAATATTACTCACTTGCTCTAAAAAGGATGTCTTTTTCGTCTTGTGTGAGGCTGGAATAGCCGCTTTGATTTATCTTATCCAAAATGGCATCAATCTCGTCTTGATTGGGTTTTCGGGTTTTCCCTGATTCGGAATGATTGGCTCTGTTGGCCTTATTCTCATTGACTTTTACAAACGGATTTTTGGATTTGGGTGGTTGTTTTTTCATAAAATCTCGCTCATCAACTACCGTATATTTTGGTTTGAAGAGGTTTTTAATGGAGGTAAAAATGCTTGTGTTGATGCGGCCTTGAAGCTGGAATGCATAAATGCTTCCAAAAATAATTCCTCCCAAGTGAGCCAATTGGCCTCCGGGGTTGGTAACATTAATGTTTAAAAACCCGAGCAACACTACCGCTATGGTTACCCATTTTATCGGGGTTCGGAATACTCCAAAAAGCATTAACTCAAAATTGGGAAAAAGCCAAGTTGTGGCCACTGCCACCGACATAACTCCAGCAGAGGCTCCATAAAGGCTGCCCAATTGCACCGTTTTTCCGGCAAGCATAAACGAAACTGAAACACCTAAAAACAATAAAGCTCCAACCAAACATCCGTAGAAAAATAGTTCGTAAAATCGTTTTTCTGATTGCAGGTTGAGCAATATCTGACCATAGAAATACAGAAAAATCATGTTGCCCAACAGATGAAACAAATCATCAGAATGATAGAATGCATGGGTAATTAGCGACCACGGTTGCAAGGCAAATGCCTTGATTGAAGACGGAACAGACAAATAGGCACCTAATTGGCCATTTGTTATACCGGTTTTATCAAAAATAAGTGCCAAGAAAAAGACAATTGTATTAATTACAATCAGCTTTTTCATAGGCGAATAAATGTTTTTAAACTGATATATAAAGTCTTTTACACTTTTCATTTGATGCTAAGATAACTAATAAAAGCTGTCTCTTCGTGTCTTGTTCCAATATTTTACAATAATAATACCGGCCACCAAACCACCCAAGTGGGCAAAATGAGCCACGTTGTCTGCCGGATTATTTTGTATGCCTCTATATAACTCATACAGGCCGTATAATGTTACAGCCACTTTCAACTTTATAGGAATTGGAGGAAAAATGAGGTACAGAATAGTGTTGGGAAACAATACAAAACAAGCCCCTAAAATTCCAAAAATAGCTCCGGAAGCACCGTATGATACACTGTGTATAAGGCTATACAACTTCGCATTTTGATATGTGTCTGGAACTGATTCTATATTGATTCCTGTTCTTATACTTTCCACTATATCGGGATTGATGGACGAAGTTAGCGACATTATTTCAAGTTGCTGAACCCCAAAATGCAACAAAGCTGCAAAAAAAGCGGTTATCATATAAAAATATAAAAAACGTTGGCCACCCCATCGTATTTCCAGCATTCTACCGAAAAAAAACAATCCCAACATATTCGAAAATAGGTGTGCCAAATCATGATGCATAAAGAAATGTGTTAAAATTTGCCAGGGTTTAAAATCACCGGACATAATAGGGTTGTGCAACCCAAGAATGTCGTTCAAATCTTTACCAAATTTTTGTGCATACACCACCTTTATTAAAAACATTAATCCATTGACTATCAATAGATTTTTAACCATCGGGGTTATAGCATTGTAGTTGCTTGCTCTGTACTGCATAATGTGTTAAACAAAAAAATTGGCAATTTGATTTTGATCAATTTTAACAAAAACCGCATCGCCCGATGGTGTAAAACCCGGGTTTTCGCAGTGAAATAAATCCACAATAAGTTGTTTTATCAGCTCCGGCTCCAACATATTCCCGGCTTTTATTCCCGCGTTTCTGGCCATTGCTCTCGACAGGTTTTCGTGCTTTTCTAGCTTTAAATTTTGTTGATTTAGCTTGTAGTTTTCCAATATTCCTTCCAACATTTCTTGCTCCTCTCCTTTCACCACTTCTGCCGGAGTTCCGTTTATTATTAAGGTGTTTTTACCAAACTGGCTAATATCAAAACCCAATTGGTTTATTTCGTCTATCAGCCCCGAAATAATTTGAAAATCAGCGGGGTGGAACTCAATGGTTCGCGGAAAAAGCAACTGCTGGCTGGCTGCGGCTCGTTGCCGAAATCGATTTAGATAGGTTTCGTACAAAATTCGCTCATGAGCTTTTTGTTGATTGATAACGTACAGTTCGTTGTTTATCAAACCCACAATATATTTGAGTAAATACTGAAAAGTAGCTCCAATTTCTACCCTATTTTTATGAGGTGCAAACTCAATTTGCTTTGTCTTTAGTGGCTCAATTTCTCTTTGTAATGGCTCATCGCGAAAGGGTTCAAAGAGTTTTTCCCAATGTGTTTCGCTTTTCTTTTTGGTTTTTGTTTCGTTGCCAAAGGGGTTGTAGCCGCTATTGGTTTTAATAGTTGGAGGAGTCAATGGCCTGTTTTCCGGTCGATAGGCTCTTTCAAAATCCGGTATAAAACCATCACTTTTTAGTGCTGGCGAAAGATTATATCCGGCCAACGCTTTTTTCATTACCGACAAAATGATTTGATACATCGAGCGGCCATCTTCAAATTTTACCTCTGTTTTTGTTGGGTGAACATTCACATCTATTTTTGAGGGATTTACCTCAAAAAAAAGCACATAAAACGGATGAAAATCTTTCTCTATAAGGCCATCAAAAGCGGTGGCAATGGCATGATGAAAATAGGGCTCTTTGATATACCGCTGGTTGGCAAACATAAATTGGTTGCCTCTGGTTTTTTTGGCTAATTCCGGGCTACCCACCACCCCTTTTATCGAAACTATTTCCGTAATTTCATTTACCTCTATCAGCTGACCTCTGGAAGATTTTAGCAGCACATCTTCAATACGATTGTTGAGGTTGGTTGCTGCCAATTTATACACCTCATTTTGTCCATTAAAAAGGTGCATTTCTACATCGGGGCGGCTCAACGCCACCCGCTGAAATTCTTCAATGATGTATTTGGTTTCTACCGAAATTGACTTTAAAAAATTTCGCCGAACCGGAATATTAAAAAAAAGATTTTTTACCGCAATAGAGGTGCCAACCGGTGTATTTGCAGGCTGCTGACTTTTTACTTCAGATGCCTCAATAATAATTTGAGTACCTAAATCGGATGTGGGTTGCTTCGTTTTCATTTCTACCTGAGCCACCGCCGCAATGCTGGCCAAGGCCTCGCCTCGAAACCCAAAAGTGCTCAAATTAAATAAATCATCGGCCTTTTTTATTTTGGATGTGGCATGTCGTTCCCAACACATACGGGCATCGGTTTCGGTCATGCCTTTGCCGTTGTCTATAACTTGAATGAGGGTTTGCCCTCCATCTTTAAAAATGAGTTTAACCGAGGTTGCACCGGCATCGAGGCTGTTTTCGAGCAACTCCTTTACTACCGAAGCAGGTCGCTGCACCACCTCTCCGGCGGCAATTTGGTTGGCAATAGACTCGGGAAGTAAACGAATTAAATCGGGCATTTCTTAGAATGCCTCGAAAATAATATTAATTGTGTTGGTATAGAAAACTAAGTAGGCAATCATGCTAAAAACAATGACAAACATGAGTACCCTAAGTTGAGAAACCAGCTTCATTTTGCGGGCATGATTATCGATTGGCACTACATCACGGTGTTTATAAGCCATTCTTATCCGGTTTTCAAATCCTTCCACCGTTCCGTCTCTTTCGGATTTAGCTTTCTCAATTCGGTTGTGCAAATCCTCTTTATCTTCATCATAAAAAACAGGTATATAGTTAAACTGCTTATGATGCCTTCTGCCAATTTTTACTCGAGGTAATTCCATAGTTCAAAGGTAGTGATTTGTAATAAACCATATATTGATATTTGACCAACGGCACTTTTTAGTTTAATTTTGACAGATGTTTGAATACTACTGTTCATTTATTTTTTACTGTGAATAATAGAACACTTGAATAGTCGATTGTTTTGATAAAAATACGCTACTTTAGTCGAACATTTATATGAATTTGTATTTACTACTAAAAATCACGAAACACTAATGAGCGACAAAAATGTTGTTAATTGGCGACACGTTTTTTCGCCCAAAAATCTCCTATTTACCCTAGCTGGCGTAGCTTCTGCGGTGTTTGCCTTTAAGGGTTTTATGATTCCAAACCATTTTATTGATGGTGGAATAAACGGCATATCGATACTCATATCAGAAACATTTGATATTAATTTGGCAATCCCTTTGGTGTTGCTCAATATCCCGTTTATTGCCATTGGTTATTATAAAATTAATAAAACCTTTGCTGCTCAGGCTTTCTTAGCCGTTCTTCTTTTGGCCACCGCAACCCATTTTGTACAATTTCAACCAGTTACTTACGACAAGGTGTTGATAGCTATATTCGGTGGTTTGTTTATTGGTTTAGGGATTGGCTTGGTTATCAGAGCCGGAGGTGTAATAGACGGACTTGAAATATTGGCACTCTATACCCGAAAAAAATCAAAATTTACCACCAACGAAATTATGATTACCGTGGTGTCGGTAGTGTTTATTTTGCTCGGCATTGAGTTTGGGTGGGACAAATCCATGTATTCCATTCTTACCTTTTTTACGGCAATAAAAACCGCCGACTATGTGGTGGAAGGGTTTGAAGAATATACCTCCATTTCTATTGTTAGTCGCAAAGAAGAAGAGATAAAAAAGGTGATTGTGAATGATTTCAAAAAAGCCATTTCGGTGTATAAAGGAGAACGCGGCTATCTGCCGTCCAGCTTTCATATAAAGGATGATTGCGATATAATTGTAACGGTTGTGAGCCGACTGGAAACCCGAAAAATTCAGGATGCAGTATTTGAAATAGACCCCCATGCTTTTATTTTTTTACAAACCATTAAAGAAGTGAGAGGTGGCGAGGTAAAACGCAAAGCCCATCATTAAAGCGACAAAATGAATAGGAATAGTAAAATATATCGACACTTCATTGAGTATCAAAGGAAGAATTTTCCGAAATGGCTATTTTATCACAACATTTGGCATGTTGAGTACGTGATAAACAAAGCTGCCCTGATAGCAAAAAGTGAGAACGTAACTGGCCGAACGCTTAAACTGGTAAAAATTGCCGCACTTACACACGACATCGGCCACACTGTGCAAAGACAAAATCACGAAGAAATAGGCTGTCAATTAGTTAAAAAGGAACTGCCTAATTTTGGAATTACGACTTCTGAAATTGATCAAATTTGCTCCATGATTATGGCCACCAAAATACCCCAATCGCCTCAAAATAGGCTGGATACAATTGTGGCTGATGCCGATCTTTCATACCTCGGAACACCACAATTCATCAATCAATCTGCACTTCTTTTTAAAGAAATGAACCACTTTAACAACAAATTATTAATAGAAGAATGGGATATGATACAGATAGATTTTATTGGCAAGCATCATTATCATACCCGCTTTTGCATTGAGCATTATGAAGCTTTGAAGTTAAGACATCTTCTAAAATTAAAGAAAAAATACGGGGTATAAAATTGTAAAACAGCCATACTGTTATGGAAAAATTAAATTTAGGTAATATTTTTTTTGAACAAAACGACTTAGACCATATTGAAAAATGTTTGAGCAATTATTTTGGCCAGAATATCGGTAATTTCATCCATCAACTATCGGTCGTAAAATTGCACAAAACAGAATATTTGTTTCATGAAAACGACCCGGCCGATGACATGTATGTTCTGATAAGCGGCAAACTTCACGTAATCGTCTCATCCTCAGAAAAACCTATTGCCCACATCAACATTGGTGAATGCGTTGGAGAAACGGCCTTGCTACAAAAGGGTTTAAGAACTGCCTCTATACGTGCTGCCCGCGATAGCACCTTGATTAAGATATCTGAAAACAACTTCAAGAATTTATATGCCCAACATCCAGATGTTATTATTCAACTATCAAACACCATTATTGACAGATTAAACAAAAAAAACAAAAACCTACATGAAAAAGCGAATTTCTGCAAGGTAATAGCCCTCATGGATATTGGAGGAAATTTACATGCCGACATTAAGGAATATTTTATTCAATATTGGTCTTCAAAATTTAGGATTGGCCGGTTTAACAGCTCCTATTTTGAAAACAACAGTGCCACAAAAAGCGAGCTGCAACTGTATCATTTGGAGCAAAAATGCGACTTTATTTTTATGCTTTCTACGCAAAATGAGCAATGGAACAATTGGATTATGAACAACTGCGACCATGCTTATTATGTTGGAAAAGAAGACGATACAGTCCGTTTTGAGTTGTTAAACACCTCTGCGGCAACCGACAATAATTTTTTAGTGCTAACCTACAACGAAAACGAATCTCCAACAAATGTGGAACAATGGCTACCCCATTTTGGAGCCGAAAAAATTTTCAAATGCCAAACAACAAACCAACTGCATTTAGACAGAATAGCCAGAATTATTGCCGGAAAACCAATATGTCTAATTTTGGGTGGTGGTGGAGCCAAAGGATTTGCACATTTGGGCGTTCTTAAAGCCCTTAACGAGGCAAATATACCAATTGACATTGTGGGTGGAACAAGTTTTGGAGCCATCATAGCCGGTGCCGTATCGCAAGATTGGACGTATGCCGAAATTGAAGATAAAGTGCGTGCAGACATTAGCCAATCAAACCCACTAAGTGATTATACATTTCCATTTGTCTCTTTGGTGAGAGGAAATAAAATGGAAAAATTATGCAAAAAACATTTTAACATAAAAATCGAAAATACTTGGAAGAACTTTTTTTGTGTGGCCTCAAACCTATCTACTCAAAATATTGAGGTATTTTTAGCAGGCAATATGGATACATCCATTGCTGCCAGTGCATCCATTCCGGGTGTGTTGCCGCCCAAATTGGTGCATGAAGAACTTTTGGTTGATGGCGGAATAATGCACAATGTTCCGGTAGATATTATGCGAAATTATTTTCAAGGTTATAATATTACCATTGATTTGAACAAAGCTAAGATTCGGAAAATAAAAGAGATTTACCATTTGAATAACCAACAATATTTTAAACGACTTTTGGGTATCGATAAAAAATATGTTCCATCGGTCATATCGGTAATCATGCAATCCATTACGTTGGGTAGCAACAACAAACAGCAACAAATGCAAGAACTCTCTGATATTTATATTAATCCGGAAATAAAACATGGGCTGTTGGATTGGAAATCGATGAATCAGATTCTAAAAATAGGCTATGACGAAATGAAACATGTGCTGCAAAACGAAAGTTTACCCGAATTGCTGGAATTGCCCTAAATTTATTGATTTTTACCCAGTTTTAAGATTAAGCCAAACCTGCTCTACGTATGGGTTTGGTGATTTTCTTTTTCGCCCAAAAGTTGATAACACTCCAACCCTTCTGTATTTTTGATTGTAACCGTTTTGGGGCTGTCAAACCTAAATTTATTATTGGTTTTTATTGCCACTTCTTTTGATACGGTAACCGAATTTGGATTGCATGCTTTTTCTATTCGGGCGGCTATATTCACGCAATGCCCCCACACATCGTAGGCATATTTCACTTTACCCACCACACCCGACAATACCATACCTGTATGAATGCCTATTCGGATGTCGAAATATGCCAATCCGGCTTTAATTTTCTCCTCCTTTTTTTGTTCAATAATTTGCAAAATATCCTGAGAAGCATAAATCATGTCGTAAATGCTGTCGGAGGTATCCTTATCATCCAAACCGCTAACGGCAAGATAGGCATCGCCAATGGTTTTTATTTTCTCAATGTTGTGCTTTAGTAAAATATTGTCAATCTCGGTAAAATATTCGTTTATTAAATCAAGTAGTTCCGACTGATTTAATTTTTCAGAAATTTTGGTAAAATCAACAAAATCAGTGAACATAATAGTGCAATTTTTATGCTTTTTGGGTTTCACACTACCCATTGTTTTTAACTCTTCGGCAATACTTTTTGGCAAAATATTGAGCAGCAACCGTTCTGATTCCTGCTTTTGCGACGCAATAACCTTGTTTCGCTTACTAATTCCATAAAATGCGGCCAAAAGTATTAAAACAAGCGTGGCTATTGCGGTTAATCCATAGGTTAGTTGTTTGTTTTTTTGCGAAGTAATTTCGTGCAATTTCACTTCATTTTGCAATCGTTGCTCTTTTTCAAAAAGCAGCAATGAGTCGAGAAACAACCGTTCTTTTAACAAGTTTGATTCAAAACCCAGTTTTATAATCGAGTCCAAATGCACCTCTTTATCTTGCATCAGATGGTCTATGACCAATTCTTGCTTACTAAGTTCTGCTCTTGATTGTTCTAACTTGTTTTTATTCTTTTCCAAATCTTGATTAGATAGTTGCAGCTTCAGTTTGTCAATTTTGGCCGCATAGTCTTCTACCTTGGGCTGTTTGTGTAAAATTTTGTAGGTGTCTAACAATTTTTGATACACCTCAAGATGCACAGACAAATCTATGTTGTTGCCGCTTAAATTTTCTTCGGCCAATAGATAGTATTCTAAACTTTTCCGTGTCTTGTCTTGATTTTTATACCAATCGCCCAGCAACAAACTAGCTATTACCTTGTCCTTTTTGTTGGTGGCCTGAGATAGCAAACCTTCCAGCTGCTCTATCGATTCTGCCTTTGCCATAGTTGAAAAGCAAAAAATGAACACAAACCCAAATCTGATAGCAGACCGAACGATAAAAGAGGAAATCAGGCTTTTGATTTTCATGTGATGTTCAAAACAAGTGATTGATTTCTTAAATATCAAATACATTTTGCAGAAATGTTTAAAATGATGGGATATGTTGCCGTATTCATGCCAATTCCTTTTAATATGTCATTCATCTTTATTAAAACTCAGAATAAAAAAGTGGGCATTGCTGCCCACTTTCATCATTTCTCCATTTCATTATGCTACCATTTTTTTTTTGAAACAGAGCTGATTAATCATCATTGTAGAGTATATTTATTCTATTGCCTATAATTAAACGTAAATCTTATATCTATACTAATTGGCTTTAAATAAGGTAAATACATTGGAAGAAATGCCCGTGTTTAGGGTAAAATAATATACACCAGATGCGAGGTCGCTGGTTTGAATTTGGTTGTCGCCATATCCAAGGTTTATCACTTTTACCTCTTGTCCAAAACTGTTGGTAATTGTAAGCGTTGCATCGTATTCGCTGTCCGATTTTATCGATATGTTTACATTATCGGTAAATGGATTTGGGTACATTGATACTTGGTTTGAAAGCGTTCCGTTCATTTCAGACAAATCGATTTTAATGGCATCGAAATATTCAAAGTTGCCGTCATAATCCACTTGTTTGATGCGGTAATAGGCAATGTTGCTGTTTCCAAATGCATTTAAATCAGTGTAACTATAATTTAAAATGGTTGAGCTGGTTCCGTTACCTTGCACGTTTCCAATGGCTTCAAAATTTTGTCCGTCCAAGCTACGTTCTACCTCAAAATGGCTGTTATTGGTTTCTGATGCAGTTGACCATTCCAACAATATAAATTGGTTTTGTTTTACGGTGGCGTTAAAACGAATAAGCTCTACTGGTAGAGGTATTGTGGCATATTTCCAATGAGATGGACTGGTGCAATTAATGGTTGTAACTGTTTCGTTTGGGCCAAATACTTCGTATCCACCACCAATGTGACAGCTTGCACCTGAGCCAAAACTTATTTTTCCGGCAGATGCATCGGTTATAACTGAACCTCCGTTGAGCACATAAATTATTCCGGTAGGAGCCATATTTATTACCTTGTTTAAATACAAATGCCCATACACGTAAACCGTATCTACCAAAATGCTGGCTGCGGTATTTACATCAACATCCACGGTGTCGTTGGCCGAGATAATGTAAATGTTGCTTCCGGCATTGCTTCTGGTTGTCCATGAGGTGGAGTCTTTCCATTTTAAAGGAGTTGAACTTGTTCCCGTTCCTACCGAGGTATATACGGTAGCTTTGCTACTAAATGATACACACACAAGCACAAGAGCTGCTGCTAATACTTTTGAAACTTGAATTGAACTTGCAATCGACTGGTTAATATTATCTGAAATATTTGTAACCACTACTTTTAAACTACTACTTAACATAATTGACTTTTTTAAAAATTTGATACTGCAAACCTATGGGGCGTTCAAAAGGTAGATTGGACAAAAAAGCTCAGAAATGCGACAAAATATGGGTTGATTAATTTTTTTAGACAATTAAATTTTTCTGTTCCAAAAAAGGAAAAAAGTGTGTGGTATAAAATGTTTAAAGTATTGAAAAATAGAGGTTTAACAATATTATTTTGATAAAAAGTTTTTACCTTGAAACACTCAAAAGTTGGACAAAACCACTCAATAATTGGACAACTTGGGGTAAACTGCACCGATTTGGAAAAAAATTGTTTTCTTTTGTGTTTATACAAAATTCAATCATTTTGGTAGTAGTAGTTATATGTTAAAATGTCCATCGACATCAATTTTATTAGTATTCTGTGAGCTAAATTGGTATGCTTGTATGATAAAACCCATAAAATAGACATGAAAAGTAGAATTTGGTCGTTCCTTTTGTTCATAGTTTTGTTTCCTTTTGGCGGAACATGTGAAACTCAACCCATTGAACCGTCATTAATAATAGATGCAAATTATCCTGAAAACCAATATTTGCCCGCATTAAAATGGGTGCTAAAAGAAGGAAATGTTCCATTGACCGAGCAACATTTAATTGGTCATCAATTTGCTGATGCTCAATATATTGAACTTTCAAAAAAAGGCAGTTTCGCATACGATGCCCATACCAACTATTGGTTTAAAATCCAATTTCAAAATAATGATGACATAAACCATAAGGTTTTAGGTCTCTACCGAAACGGGAACGGCATGCCTTGGGGAATTACTTTTGATAAAATAGACATGTTTTTGGTACAAGACAATAAACTTGTAAAATTAGGCAGTACAGGAACGAGTGTGCCCGCATCTAAAAGGGACGAACCCGAGATATTTTTCCCAACCATATTGTCGTTAGACAAAATTAATGATTCCAAATGTGACGTGTGGATTCGATTCAAATTGAGAGAATCATTTGTGTTAAAACCTCAATTAAAATTGCTGAATAAGCATGGCAACTTGGGTGCTGAACAAAATTTAACAAGGTCTTTTATCCTCATGGTTGCTGGTGCAGTGATTGTATTTTTAATTATTTCCTTCTTTTTTTATGTCAATCTTCGGGAGAATATATATCTGTGGTATATCATTTTTTTGGTTGCCTTTATAACCGACCAGGCTTACTTAGGTTTTGTAAACAGTATTTTTCGGCTGGTTTTCCCGGAGCATCCCCTTCTTCTTATATTCTTTTTTTCCCTTGTATCTATTGGTTTTTATATATCGCTGTTGCAAATTTGGTCAACCACGATAACAACATTTAACGCACATAAAAGAATTAATAAATACATCAAATACTGTATGTCCTATATGTTGGGATTTGCCATTGTAAACACTTGGTTGCGTTTGGCCAATATTAAGTGGAGTATTTGGAGCAATAATGCACATATATTTTTAGGTTTGGGTTTTGTGCCATTACTCGTAATGGCTGGATATCTTCTTATAAAGGGCAAACCTCTGGTTAAATATATGAGTGGCGGTGTTTTTGTTTTGAGTTTTGTGATGCTTGCAGGTCTTATTATGGTGAACATTTCACAAAACACGGACCAAACTCATCAAGGAATACTCAGAGCTGTAATAGGTTTTTCCATTGTTATAGCAATTAGTTTGTCCATAATTTACAGGTATATACTTTTAAATAGACAAAAAGAAGAAATGGCCTACGAAAAATTAGGAGCTGAAAATAATGCCAAATCTCTGAAAGAATTGGATATCGCCAAAACCGAGTTTTTTACCAACATTAATCACGAACTAAGAACTCCGCTCAGCTTGATGGTGGGTCCTATTGAAAATGTGTTGCATGACGAAAAAAACAATTTGACTGAATCGGCCAAAGCTCTTTTAAATTTAAGCCTAAAAAATGCCGAAAAGTTAAAAATAAGGGTCAATGAAATACTGGATTTAAGCAAATTGGAGGAAGGCAAAATGGACGTGAGCTTGGTGCCTGTTAAATTGATTCAGCTTGTGCAAGAAATCGTACAAAGTTTTGAATCGTTGGCACAAAAAAAAGAAGTTCGAATAGTGCTAAACACCGCTTTGGGTAAGGATTTAACCCTTTTTACCGACCTATTGAAAATTGAAAAAATTATCATCAATTTAATCGACAATGCACTCAAACATTCGCCCGAAAAAGGGGTGATTCAGGTGCATCTGTTTAACGAAAACAATACGTATCACGTTGAAATATCCGATCAGGGGAAAGGCATTAACGAAACCGAAGTGGACAAAATTTTTGAGCGGTTTGCACAAACCGAAGAAGGCAAAATAAAAGGAGGAAGTGGAATTGGTTTGCCACTTAGTCAAGGATTGGCCAAACTACTTGGTGGTGATATAAAAGTGCGAACCAATATAGAAGGTGGAGCAACTTTTGACTGCACATTTACCGCCGAAAAATACATAGAACAAGTTGAAAAAGAAGCGGTTGACTATGAATTACCCACCAATTTTGAGAACGAATCATTGGTTGAGTGGTCATCTAAAATAGACGATTACAAATACACCGTTATGGTGGTGGAAGACAATGTTGAAATACGACAATTTATAAAATCCACACTGCAAACCAAGTTTAAAATATTGGAAGCGGCCAACGGTAATGACGCGTTGCAATTGTTGCAAAGTGAACGTATCGATTTGATTACCAGCGATGTAATGATGCCCCAAATGAATGGGTTTGAACTGGTAAAACAGATAAAATCGGACGAACGATATAAAAATATTCCCGTAATTATGCTCACCTCATTGGCCGACAATGAAAACAAATTGGAAGCCCTTCAAATGGGTGTGGACGATTATTTGAACAAGCCTTTTTATGCTCGGGAGCTATTGGCTCGAATAAGCAATATTCTCACTAACTTAGAAAACCGCAAATTGCATAACAGCAATTCAACAGAAGAAATTGTCGAAGAAAACATAGAACCTGAATGGTTGCTAAATATCAAAGAAACAATTACCAAAAAAATAGACGACCGAAATTTGAGCCGAACGTTAATTGCCGACCTTACCTTTACTACCGAAAAAACATTGGACAGAAAACTGCTTAAAACCATTGGCATTTCATGCTCCGATTACATCAAAGAAATCCGATTGAACATAGCTCAAAAACTGGTTCAAACTCAAAAATACAGCACACTCAAAGAAATAAGCAATGCCGTGGGCTATTCCAATCCGCATTATTTTAACACGGAGTTTTACAAACGATTTGGCAAAAAAGTATCGGATTATTTTTAAAAATTTAAGCCAAACGAACAAAATACATATCAATCATTCCTTTTCCTTTTACATCCACTTTGCCGCGTGGTTCAAAGACAAAACTGGTGTCATATTGTAGTATTTCAAAAGTGGATTGAGATATATTCACTTTGCTCGCCTGCCCACTTGTCTCCATTCGTGCAGCCATATTTACCGTGTCGCCCCACATATCGTAGCTAAATTTCTTTTTGCCAATTACTCCAGCAATTAATGGGCCACTGCTCACGCCAATTCTTAGTTTTAGGTTTTTATTTTTAATACTGTTGTATTTTTCCAACTCTTCTAACATTTCAAGTGCAAATTTGACCAAAATACCTGCGTGATTAGCTCGATGAACCGGTACACCGGAGGCCACCATGTAGGCATCGCCAATGGTTTTTATTTTTTCCAATTCATATTTCTCGGTAAGAATATCAAATCTTGAAAACAAACCATTTAATATTTGAACTAATTCTTCTGGCGAATGACTTTCGGCAAATGGCGTAAAATCAACAATGTCGGCAAATAGGATGGAGGCGTTGTCAAAGCGTTCTACGATCTCGTCATCTTCATTTTTTAATCTATCGGCAATGGAATTGGGTAAAATATTGTGGAGTAGTTTTTCATTTTCCGAGAGGGAATGTTCTAATTGCTCTTCTAAGTCTGACGTTTTTATTAAGTAAGCTCTTTGCGAAAAAATTGGACCAAAAAGTGCCGCCATTACATTAAACTCAAATAGATACAAAAGATGATTTTTAGGTAATGTAATATCAGGTACTTGGTTAAAGGTTACAAAACCCAGTACACAAAAGACAATAGCCAAAAGAACAGGTACCAAGGTGAGCAAATTTGAGTGTTTCCGCCCATTTACCTCCCCAAAAATTATACTGGGGAAAAGTATAAATTGAAAGCCAGCCTTCCAGCCTACTTTAATGGTAAGGTAGCAGATTAAAACCAGCACAACGATATTGCCAAATACCCATGGGGTGTTGTAAATTCTTCGATGCCACATGATGAGCGTAGCTACGAATGATAATATGCTAAAAAGTAAAATTGGCACACAATCATAAATATGGTTAAGGAGAAAATAGACCAAAACCATAAACCAATAGGATATAGCCATTAAATTGGCCGACAATCCTCTATTGTGGTATTGAAGTTGCTTGTCTGACAAGCCCGATTGTTTTAGAATATTATTCTGTAATTTCATTGAAATATTACCTATGCCAATCCCACAAAATACATATCAATCATGCCTTTTCCTTTTACGTCCATTTTGCCGCGTGGTTCAAAAACAAATCGGTTGTCGTCTTTAATTAAATGATACGTGGTTTCCGAAATATTCACCTTGCCCGATACGCCATTGGTTTCCATTCGGGAAGCAGTGTTTACGGTGTCGCCCCATACGTCGTATTGAAATTTTTTGATACCCACAATACCAGCCACTACTGGGCCGGTATTTATTCCTGCCCTCATTTCAAAGAGTTCTTTGCCTTCGGAACGTTGCTTTTTTTGGTAGTCTAAAACAAATTGTTGCATTTCCAATCCTGCCAGCACTGTATTCACTGCCGAATTGGCTGACGGAACGGGAAGCCCACCTGCGGCCATGTATGCATCACCAATGGTTTTAATTTTTTCGATGTTGTATTTGGTGCTTATTTCGTCAAATGCTTTGAAAAAATAATTTATTTCGGAAACCAAATCCTGAGCCGTCATGCTTTCTGATTTTTTAGTAAACGACACAAAATCGGTAAACAAAACGGTTACTTCATTAAAATCTTGTGCTTCTGCTTCACCCTTTTGTTTGAGTTCTTCGGCTACTTCGGCAGGTAAAATATTGAGCAATAAATTATCAGACCGTTCTTTTTCGGAGGCAATAATCTCATTGGTATGTTTTACATACTTCCAACGACTAAAAAACCCTCCCGCCAAGAGCAAGGCAAAAAGTCCAACACCAATGAGTGTGTTACGGATTCTATTTTGTTTGGTTATTTCTTGTTTGTGCAAAAGTTCCAATTCTTGTTTTTCATGGGCTTGCTTCAAACTATCTGCAAACAGTTTTTTATCAAATTCGAGCTGCTGCATTTTTTTTGCAACATCATTTTGATTTAAGGAGTCGTAATACATTTTAGACTCCTCAAAATAATAAAGAGCATTCTTGTAATCTTTCAATTGTTTGTACACTTCATATAAACTCTCACTTAATTCCGATTGAGAAGTGAATTCTTGAAGTTTATTGGCAAGTTGATATGCCAAAAGAAAGTGTGATTTGGCTAACTCTAATTTTCCCTGATTCTGACATATAATACCATACGATTGATTTGTAAGCATAATCAACCCTTCGTTGTCGGTTTCTTTTGCAAAATACATTATAGAATCCAACAACACTTTTGCCTTGTTATACTCTTTTTCTGCAATGTAATGATCGGCCATTAGCCCTCTGCAGTAGTTTAATTTTTGTTCGTCTCCAACTTTTTCGAAGCACATAATGGCCTCATTGAGCAACGTTTTGCTTTTATCTTTGAGTTTTCTTTTATCATAATTTACGGCCATATTTAGCAAACACAAACCTTCATACGATTTCAGATTATTTTTTCTGGAAATAGTTAAACCTTCTTCAAAATATTGTAGCCCTTTGGCATAATCATTCAATATGTCGGTGTATAGTCCACCAAGATTTATATTTAGCGACGCTTGCATTTTAGCATTGTTTTTCTTTTTGTTCAATTCCAGTGCCTCTTGATAATATTTTATGGCACTGTTGTAGTCGCCCATTTTGTGGTAAATTGTTGCTAAATTATTTGTGGCCACAACCAATTGGCTATTCTTGGTTTTTTTGTAAATGTCAAGTGCTTGTTTTGCATAATACAATCCTTCTTTTTGATTTCCCAAAGTAGAATAACTAGCCCCTATGTTTAGCATAATTAGTCCCAATTTTGCAGAGTCTTTCAACTCAATAAATATTTTCTTTGCCTTTTGGTTTAATTCAATAGACTCATCAAGTCTTCCAATTTTATCGAGCAATGTGGCTTTATACATCATGGCGTTTGCCAAGCCATATTTTTCGTTTTTTTGAGTTGCAAATTCTTCCAACTCCTTAATCATTAACAGACCAGAATCTGGTTTTTGGGCGTATTTAAGATTCAAATATTCTTGGTAGGAACTTATTCTAATGCTATCTGATTTAGTCGTGCTGTGCCATACGCTGAGTAACGAGTCCAATCGCTTGGTTTGAGATTGACATAGAAACGGGATACTTAAAAACAAAGCGACAAACGCCAGCTTGAGAATTTTCATAACAAAAAATTACGCCAAATGTACAAAATCCATGTCAATCAACCTTTTCCATTTACGTCCACTTTGCCGCGTCGTTCGAAAATAAAATGCAGGAAGGCTGTTGAATAAAATTCTATTTTTTGGCGGCTTTTAGAGCGTTTTCGGCCACCCGAAACTCAACGATTCGAGCAATCAAATTTGTTGGCAATGGCTCATTTATTGGAAACTGCACCGACCCTTTACCCTGTTTATATTTTGCCAATTCTTCTGCAAATTGGGTATGACCCGTTGGTGTGGCATAAAAGCCGATGTGCTTGGCATATCCCGCAAAATAAACCAAAGGTTTGCCAAAGGTTTTATAGGCCGGCATGCCATACGAAATGCTTTCAGCCGCTTCAGGTGCTTTTTGGATAATTATTTCCCGGATGGCTCTCAACATGGTTTGAACTTCAGAAGGAAAAGATTCTATATACTGCTCCACCGAGCTTATGTCTGACTTCATATTTTTAATTTTTGGCCGAAGTTATTGTTTTTTATAATCCCTTCAAGGGTTTGAAACCCTTGAAGGGATTTTTTATCAGGTCTAATTCAAATAAAAAAATACGTACCTATCCGAACTCCAAAATAGACAAGTTATTGAAACCGTTTCTTTATTTTTTACTTCGTAATGCAGCTCCATTGCGTATTTTTCGTTGACCAAAAATTCCTCAGCTTGTTTTTCCGTAATTTCTAGAGGGGTATTCCCACAAAACTGGATAAAGTATGAGACAAGTTTTAACGCATAGTCTTTTGAAATAGAGTCTAATACAAATACCGTATTCAAATTCATGTATACATCCACATGGGGTTCGTCTCCGATTTTGTATTCGATATGACTGATTTTGGCTTTGCCATTTTGGATTGCATAAAATGGAAAACTTGTTTCGATTGAATCGGTAATTTCATTCTTAACTGCTATCTTCTTTTGTACATGTTGGCAACCATAGTGGGTTGTACCGCCCAAAACAAATAGGGTCAACATTGAAGAAGATAGAATTTTTTGAATCATAGTTTACGAAAGTAAGAAAATTGCCAAAAATCCTTTCAAGGGTTTGAAACCCTTGAAAGGATTTTTATCAGGCTAAAAAAAATTTCGGTTACCTTTCCACTTTGGTTACATAAACTGATAAATGGAAACAAATAAATTGATAGAACAGGTAAAAGAAGGCAAGGTCTCGAAGAAACTATATGCCTATTTTCCGGTGGTAAAAAAGTGGCTGTTGGCAAATGGCTGCTCTAAAAATGATGCCGCCGATATTTATCAGCAGGCTTTATTGGTATTTTGTCAAAAATGCCGTCAACCCAATTTCGAGCTTACCAGCAGTATAGAAACCTATCTTTTTGGGGTGTCGAGGTTTGTTTTTTACAACCAAAAACGCCTTCAAAAGCCCGAAGCTGCCGAACTTTCAGAGGTGGAACTGGCCGCCTCGAACGATGTGGACGAACACAAAGAAAAGGAAACCAAATTGCACATCGCTTTTAAAGCGTTGGAGGCTATTTCTGACCGTTGCAGACAGTTGTTGCAGTTGTTTTACTTAAAACAAATCAGCATGACCGACATTGCCAAAAAACTCGGTTTTACATCCGACCAATCGGCTAAGACACAGAAATACAAGTGTTTACAATTTGCCAAACAAAAGGCGTTAGAGTTTTACAATCAATAACGAAAACAGACAATGGAAGAGATAATCGAAAAATATTTGACCGGAACACTTTCGGAAAAAGAAAAGGCCGAGTTTGAGCAAAAAATGCAACAAAGCGAGCAATTGAAACAAGAGGTTAAGATACAAAAACAACTAATGGAAGCCGCCAAAATAAATGGTTTAAAAGCTGAAATTGAAAACAGTTGGAGGCAGTTTAGAACTGCAAAAATGGTAAAAACGGCGGCCATTAGCAGCATTATTGTGGCCATGGTGGCATTGGCCGTTTATCATTTTTGGGGGGAAACATCAACAGAGAACAAAATTGAAAATTCTCAAAATCAATATGAAATAAACAACTTGAACGACACCATTATTGAAACGCCCGATGGCATTATTCTTCACATTCCGGCACATTGTTTCGACAGCGTTGAAAATTATTCATTGAATGTTGAAGAAGCACTTACACCTGTAGAAATCATTAAATCGGGGCTGAGTACGGTGTCCGATTCCGGGTTGCTTTACACCAATGGTATGTTCAAAATTACCGCAACCAACAACGGTAAAACCCTTGAAATTGCTGCTGGAAAACAGATTACTGCCCAAATACCTGCCGACGAAATAGACTCTAAAATGATGCTGTTTGACGGGGTTGAAACCAATGGAGAAGTAAAATGGACAAACCCAAAACCAATAAAAAAACACCTGATAAACCGCAGTTTTGATGAGCTTGATTTTTATCCCGAAGGATTTATACAAAAATTGGCCGAAAACGGCTTCGACATCAACAACCGTGCTTTTACGGATAGCCTTTATTTTTCGTTTGATTGTGGGGGAAAGGCGAGTAATGAAAGGGAGACTCTTACCTCCAAGGTTGATAATTTAGAAACGACCAGTATACCAGAAAAGTTGTCAGGCAAAATTCCAACGAGATTGAAAAGCAGATTAGACATGGGAGATGATTTGATGAAACTGGTTTTTGAAATTGACGTACCGGATGGCTATATATTATATGACATTAAACAACACAACTCCCTTAAGTTGGTTTATAATGAGAGATTCTCTGTTGTTTCTCCACCTAAAATTTTAAATGCCTCCACCAAATTTAGCCCAATCATAAACGAAAATATAGATTACGCTACCGGAACCGTAAAAGTTGAAACTGTAATAAAAAAGGTTGATCCAACGAAAAGCTGCGGTGTAACATTGGAGTTTATGGTTTGTAATGATAGCATTTGCTTCTCTTATTACTCTCGTGGTTTTACGCTTTGGGAAGGTTGGGCTGACAGAAAAGAAACAGCTGCTTCAGACAGCTCTTCTTCTGGCCGTGAAATTTGTCCTGCACGCATTCAGGCATTAAAAACACCAACATTTGCCAACACGTTTGTAGCCACCAAAGAGTTTGAACAACGCTTAAAACACATTTTCAAAAGTTGTAATGAGCAACTTTTAAATGTATATATCAATCATTTGGATGAAGATATGTGGGTTTCCGATTCGATTGCAGCCACTATGGTTTCGGGTGGTTTGGGTCAAGTTTTCAAAGACTTTGCCGATCAAAAATTGGGAAATACCCAGGCTGCAAACCCGGCCTTTGCACAATTGGCGGCCTACCACAAACAACAAACCGAACGGTACAGAAAAATTGCCATAGAGACCCAGCAAAAATTGAGAGAAAAATACGCCAAACGAGATAATGAAATGCAAGAAAAATCAGCCGCAAGGTCTGAAAAAAGAAGTGCCGACGAAGCCCAAAATTATGAAAAGGAACTGCAAACCAATTTGCAAGAAGCCTACCACCAAGCGGGGCTTAACTTTAGTAGGAATTATTACAACGTACCAATTCAAACTACCGGATGGAAAAATCTTGACCAATATGTAGCAGAGGCAACCAAGAAACGTGAAAGTTTAAAAATGCGGTTTAACAATCGGGATATCAGCATTGAATACCACCAACTTGAAGTGCAATTAACTAAACCTGAAACCTACGATTGGGTGCAGGTTTACATCATTGCTGATTCGCTACCCTCGTATCAAAAGCTCAAAAAAACAGGAGAAATTTATACCGAAAAATTAAACGAACTTTTTGATTATCAATTGGTATGTGTGGCTCAAAAAGGCAAAGAATATTTTTATCATTCCGCATTGTTGAAAAAATCAGAACAACGATTAAGCATAAACTTAAACTCTATTTCGGAAGATGAGCTTAAAGCAAAATTGAACCAATCCACCGGAAAATCTGCATGGAGTTTGACCAATGAAATAAACTTTTTGGGCGAGCAATTTAAGTACAACAAAGAATTAGAAACACGTAAAAAAGCAGAAGAACTTAGGCGGGAATTAGAGCAAATTATTTGGCCATGTGGAGTGCCAAGTGTCCCTCCTTACCCCGTTGAGAATATTAAAACTCGTAACTCGGCACAGACCAGCAGCACTTTCGACAAAGACGATGAACAAGCCGTTTTATTCAATCATCAAAATAAATCTGATGAAAAGAAAGACCTACTTATTGTTGCAAATATCAGCCAAAATAAAGAGTGCGAACAAAATGTGCCAGTGCCGCGAAGCCACGTGCTGCTTGATTATCTCAAACAAAATTATCCAAAAACATACAGCAGCATAGAACTTGATTTTGACATAAATGATTCAACACTCAGCAGCCATTTTCAGGTAAATTATTGCAATTTTAAACGCACACCCATGGTAAAAATAGTTTCTGAAAAAAAATCAAAAGATTACGTTTTAAATATCGACAAGGTTTTTAAAGGCAATGAATTTAAAATGATGTTTGCTTTGGCAGGGAAGGATTGTGCGTGTGATTGAAAAGCATGAAAACAAACCTGACAGGTTTTGAAAACCTGTCAGGTTTGTTTTTTGTTAATTTCGAGTAGAAACGGGTTCGGATTCCGATATTAGTTGAGGAACTAGATTCTTAATTTTTTGCTGTTTTTCTTGATCCAAATCATCAAATCCGACATCAAAATATTCTTTGGCATACTTATCTCGCACGTCGTGATAAGCACTTGTAATTTCGTTGTAAACCTCACAATAGAATTTATATTCCGCTTTTTTCGAATGTTGTAGGGATACAATCCCATTCAAACTTTGACCTAATCCAAAAGTTGGCAAATCTATTTCAACTTTAGTCAAAGAACCCAACAGGAAGTTTTTTACAATTTCCCTCAAGTCATAGATTTTTATGAGCTGCCCCTCCACCATTAAACTATCATCTCCAACAAATACTGTCAAAATGTTTCTTTGATTTTTAATTTTTTGTTCATCGGATGGATTAGGTGGTAAAAGCACACAAATTCCGTGAGGTGATCTGTTCGTTTCAAGATATTGATAAATAGTGGTAATGCCTAATATTCTGTAAAACTCATTTTTAAAATCCCGAGCATCCAATTTGGTAAGAAATTTACCAACAATATGATTTAACGGTGGCACATCCCCAATTTGTTCAATCGAATCGAAAACACTTAAAATGTAGTTAAATTTTGAATTTGCAAACCGAATTGAATCTACTGTTTGGAGAAATGATAAATCATCACACAATAACTGAGGAATAAAATTTATATCCCTAAAATCTTTCCAAAACCCTTCCAAATCACCCTTCAAATCATCACTATCCCTTATTTGGCATAAAGCATCCAAATAACTTAGTCCACTTGCATCATGCAAAAATCCGTTTTGAATAAGCACACTTTCAATGGAATCAAAACCTAACTTTGGGTTTTGATTATGGCTTTCATAGTCTGAATACAAACAGTCCGTAACCGCATCCTCAACCTCATAGATACGCCTGTTTTGTGTACAACCGATAATGATTGCTGTCAACACCAAACTCAAGAATATTTTGGTCATAACTATTATTTAATGCGAAAATATCAAATTCTAATTTTAAGACCTGACCGGTTTTTAAAACCTGTCAGGTTTGTGCTAAAAACTTTGTGGAAATGAGCCAAGTAACAGCATGCTCAACAATCCGATAAGCATGATTAACAGCATGGCGGTAAAAGGTTTTTTCCATTGAAATTTTTCCTTTACCCATGCCTTTCTTATAAAAAAAATGAGCAAAACAAGCACAAAAATGAATGTAGGAAAACTATAATAAAGGGCGAAAAGCACCCTGCCATTAAGCACTTTCCAACTTTTGTTGTGCCACCGTGTCCAATATCTGGGTTTGAGCTTTGTTTGAGTCACCAAGACCTCCCAATCACGCTTGGTTTGAAAAGTGTCAATGCTGTTGGTAATTTCGTTTACAACGAAATACCCTGTAGTGTCTCCATAATGGTTTTTATTTCCCAGTCTGCCAACAATATGATTTTTGTAAAAATACCATTCGGCCAAGCCAGTCAATTCTACCCCATTTCGCAAATAAAGCGTAGTGTTTGAAAAATTATTGATTTCATTTCCCCAAGGTGTTTTGGCAGCCCAATCGGTTACCCCTATGCCGGCAAAAACCGTGTTTGATAAGAAAAGATAAAATGCAAGGACGCAAATTCTACCTCGCATACTTTCTTCGGCGTATCCAAAAGTTGATAAACCCGAAAATGGCCAACACCACAATAGGCACAACCATGTTTATGGTTTGCCATTTGCCTTTCTCATTTTTCACTTTTCCTTTGTCTAACAAACGAAGCTCAATACGTTTGTTGCGAACTTCAATGATGTTTGAACTATCGCACAAGTAGTCCACACAGTTTAAAAAGAAGTTTTTGTTGGCAAATTCTACATAGCTGTTCATAGCCTTTGAGGCATATTTATCAAAGCCTAACGGCATGATTTGTTTTCTCTCATTCCCCGTTTGATTTCGAATTAAATCGCCATCAGATATAACAATCATGGAGTTGTTTTCTACTTCATTTTTTAGTTTAAATGGGCTTGCCTTTTCCATCAAAGGCCGGTTGGCAAACAATGATTTAAACCTGCCTTGAGCCAAGACCGCCGCTGCCTGAAAGGGTTTAGTGAAATATTTTGGGTCAATTTTTTGTTGAGTAATGGCCAAACTTACAGGCACTTGCATAGGTGCAACCCGCGAAAATTCGGATGACGAAAGCAGAACCGTTCGGTGCTGATAAATATTAGGCAACGTGTCGATAGAAGAAACAAATTGCCCCCATACGTTGCCCACATTTCTGGAAATTGGATGATTATTGTTGGTGGTAAACAAAGGATAATAGAGCCACGGAACAACTATTTGACCATTGGTTTGACTCAAAATAGGTATAACATGGCAATTCATGTCTTGTATCAAATCATAGTTCACTCTGAGTCCGTAGCGAAACAACAAGTCGCCAATGTTTTGCTCATGGGCCACGGGGGTAATCTCGCCATTATAGACCAAAAGGCTGTCGTATTCTGCAATCACCGGATCGATAAGCCATATTACCTTGCCACCGTTCATTACATATTGGTCCAACAAAAGCAACTCTTCGTTTTTGAAATTCTTTCGAGGTTTGGCCACAACCAACAAGCTGTAGTCATTTAATTCATCCATCAAAGATTTGAGCAAAATCGCCCCTGCATTTTCAGGGTTGGCCTGCAGTTTTGATAAAAACGGTTTGGTGCAATTGGTGTCGTCCAAATTGATGTTGATGGTGGAGGCGTTATAAAACTCGTCCAAGGATTTACCAATATCGGCCATGTCAATGCCGTCCAACTCGCCATGACCTTGTGTAAAACCAATGCGAATTTCTTTTCCGGTCACGCACTTTCTGAGTGCATTCCCGATTTCGTATTCCAACTGCTCAATACTGGCATTGATGTTTTCATCAAGGCTTCTTCCTGTTCTAAATTGTAATAGGTTCAGCGGATATTCGGCTCCCTTATAATGCACCAACGCCCCCGGAATAATGGCCGACTCCATTATTTTACCCTCTTCGGTATTTACCGGATTGGTAACCATTAACCCCTTTTCCCTTAATTGTCGGCGTATATCGTTTCGCTCTTTTTCGTTTCTATCCGACAAAACATCATCAAACTTAAACTCAATGTTTCCGCCTGAGATGTTCTCGTATTCCTGCATCAAATCGCGAGTGGCATTTTGCAAACGTTTGTATTCTGCCGGGAACTCGCCATCCAAAAATATTTGGATATACACCGTTTCGTCCAACTTGTCCACCAAATCGTGGGTGGCTTTTGATAGGGTGTAGCGTTTTTCTTTGGTTAAATCAAATCGCTTATATTTAATATCTGCCATCAGATTTACCACCACTACAATGGCTGCCAAAATCAAAAAACGGTAAATACTTTTTTGCTTTACCGAGTAATTTCTCACCTCTTCTTTTGCTTTTTTTACCATTTTCTTTTACCAAACATCAAATTAGTCAAACCAAGAAAAAAGGTAATAAAACCTACAAAATAAATCACATCTCGTGTATCGATTACCCCACGGCTTATACTTTGGTAGTGATGCTCAATGCCGAGCCACTCAATTGTATAGCTCAGTTTTGAGGCATTTATTGTGTTTCCAATAGCACCCAATACCGAATAACTAATAAAACACAACACGGCAGAAAGCAGGAACGCCACGATCATATTGTTGGTAAGGCTGGATGCAAACAAACCAATGCTGACATAGCACCCACCCAGAAACAATAATCCAAGATAGGAACCCATGGTAGCTCCCACATCAATATTGCCTGCCGGACTGCCAAGTTTGTATATGGTTATGTAATACAAAACCGTTGGGATTAATGCAAAAACCACTAAAAACAATCCAGCAAAATATTTCCCAAGAATGATTTGCCAGTCTGTTAATGGGTGTGTGGTAATCAGTTCCACAGTGCGTGTGTTTTGTTCTTCGGCAAAGGTTCGCATGGTTATGGCCGAAATAAGAAAAATAAATACCCAGGGAGCCATAAAAAATAAGGTGGACAAATTGGCCTCGCCATAATCGAGGGCATTGGTGTCTTTATAAATCCACATAAACAAGCCAATGGCCAATAAAAAAACGGCCACCACTACATAGGCAATGAGCGAACTCAAAAAACTCCGCACTTCTTTTTTAAAGATGCTGAACATATCAGTTTTTGGTAATGCTTCTAAAAATGTGTTCCAAATTTTGTGATTTTTCTTTTTGTTCCAAAATCACATTGTTGGTTTTTACGGCAAAGTTGAACAATTTTTCATGCAATGCCACTTCGGTTTTAGAGGTTACTTCAAAGGTATTTTCATTTATTTTTTGCACTTTCAACACGCCATCCATCCGTTGAAGTTGACCCAAATCAACCTCATTTTTGAATTGAACAACCACTACTTTTTTATCGCCATGTTTGTGTTGCAAGTTCGAAAGTGCATCATCGGCCACCAATTTGCCTTTGTCTATAATTATTACCCGACTGCACATAGCCTCCACTTCTTGCATGATGTGGGTGCTGAGCAAAACTGTTCTATCCTCGCCGAGTGTTTTTATTAATTTTCTTATTTCAACAATTTGATTGGGGTCAAGGCCGGAAGTTGGCTCGTCTAAAATCAACACTTTGGGGTCTTTCATCAACGCCTGAGCCATGCCCACTCGCTGCTTATACCCTTTACTTAGGCTCGAAATTTTTTTGTTCTGTTCTCGCGTAAGACCTGTTGTTTCAACCATTTTTTCTACCCGCATTTTTTTGTCTTTTTTCACCCCGCACATATCCGCCACAAACGAGAGGTATTCTTTTACATACATCTCATGATAAAGGGGGTTATGCTCCGGAAGGTATCCGATGTTGTTTCTTATTTCCATCGATTGGTTTTCTATATCAAAACCATTGATGCGGGCAGAGCCCGAGGTGGGTGTGATAAAACAGGTAAGCATTTTCATGGTGGTGCTTTTACCCGCACCGTTTGGCCCCAAAAAACCAACTACCTGACCTGTTGGAACGGTAAACGACAATTCGTTTACCGCCCATTGGTCATCGTATTTTTTTGAAAGTTTTTCTACTTCAATCGACATTTTTATGATTATTCTTTCACCAATTTTAACGGAGTTGCTCCGTTTGAATTGTGCAAAATCATCATGTAATTTCCAGATTTTAATCTTGAAACGTTCAGGCTATGGTTGTTGTTTCCAACATGTGTCTCAAAAGATTGCTCCATCACTTTTCTTCCAGTAATATCAAAAATTTCAACCCACAACTCATCGGCTTTTAAAGAAGAAAACTCCAATGTTAACATATCATTCACGGGAACAGGATAATACTTAAATCCAGACAATTTTAAGTCATCAATACCAACGATAAACTGCACCTTTCGGTTAGCCGATGCCGTGCAACCATTATTATCGGTTACTGTTACTGAGTATGTCCCATCTGTTTTTACATAGATGAAAGAAGTTGTTTCATTTGTGTTCCACTTATATGAGGCAAAACCGCTGCCTGGCGACAGTCGGACCGAATCGCCCGCAGTGGCAATTGTATCATTACCAAGCGTAATGGTTGGCGGATTTACAAGTCCAACATTTATTGAATCGGCATTATTACAGCCATTCACATCGGTAATTTTCAACCAATAATTTCCGCTTGTATTAATTTTTAGCGAATCGTTGGTTGAACCATCATTCCATTTGTAAGCGGTCATGTTTTTTGGCCCAACCAAGTATTTAGTTGTGCCAAAACACAAATTAAAATCTGCACCTAAATTAATGCTCGGTTTGTTGATGGTGGTTAGAACCACCGTGTCAAAAGACGGACAACCAAAACTATTGTAGGCAGTTAAATGATAGCTTCCTGATTTGTAAACCACAATATTTTGCATGCTGGAGGCAGTGTCGTTCCAAATATACCCACTCAACGCACCAGGCCCTTCAATGGTAAATCCTGCTCCATCACAGAAAGTGGTGTCCGGCCCGAGACTAAACTCAGATGAAGGCTTAGTAAACAATGTTTTCGTGTCGGAATATTTGCAACCATTTTGGTCAACCACATCCAGTTTATGCGTTTTAACCACATTTGTCATGTAGGTTCTTGATGTACCTTGTCCGTTGTTCCAGCTATAAGATGTCATGTTTGCTGGTCCTTTAAAAGTTGCAAACTGGTTGTCGCAGATGGTTGTATCGGCTCCCAAATCAAACACGGGCAGCCCAAATGCCGTAACCACCATTGTGTCTTTATATCCGCAGCTATTTACGTCAATACCAGTAAAATAAATGGTATCGGATTGTTTCAATTTTATGGTTTTATTGTTTGAATTTACCGTTTTACCAACCCAGTTGTAGCTGATTAGATTGTTTGAACCGGCCACAAAAACAGAGTCTCCGGTACAAAAAGTTGTATCTCTTGCCCAATCTTCGGTTAATAGTTGTTTTACATTTACGGTTACAACGGTTGAATCTGGGGCACAAGCCTGGTCAGAAGATGTAACCACCAATTTATAGGTAGTGCTTGCCGTGGGGCTAACCGTAGGATTGGATACTGTACTAACCACACTGCCTGAGGCATTGTACCAAGTGTAATTTACACCGGTTGTTCTGTTTCTTCCAATAGAAGTGCTACTTCCTTTACACAAATCGTACGAAGTTTTTGTCAACGCTGCCGAAAGTTTGCAACAATGGGTCGTGTCCACCGAATTGCTACTTATATCGGTTCGTGTTACACCGGGTGTTTGAGAAGAAGGTGTAAAGTTTTGAACGATACCAAAATAAACACTTTGCAGGTTTATAGGCATGTTCATAAAAACATCTGTAGAACTGTTACATTGGGCTTCTCCTTTGTCAGACAATTTTATCAAATACATGTCTTCTGAGCTGCCAAAAGAATTACTCATTGATAATACAGCAAAACCTCCATCTCTTGTCAAAGCAATATCTGTTGGCCAATGACCATCGGTTCCGCTTGCACCCAACATATTGAAGTTTGCCACGTTTCCGTTGGCAAAAAACTCGGCAAAAACCACATCACGGCTTCCACTATTCTCGCCATAACCAACTACCGCATACGTATTGGTGGCACCCGTTTTTACTACTAAATTAAAACCTCTGTCATTACCGCTGCCGCCATAGGCCGACGCGGATGTAACTGCCCCTGAAGTATCGGTGGTAACAAACAAAATATCATTATCTCCACCGTTTACGGCCTTTGTCCAACCTGTAAGAATGTATTTGTTTTTATCAACTTTTACGTCCCAAGCCACATCATCGTAGTTGCTTCCAAGAGTTCGCATCCATTTGTAGCTACCTACCGAATCAAACTTGGCTATAAAAGCATCACTTGTGCCAATTCCGGTGGTTGTCCCGGCCTGCACCAAGCTGTCATAAAGTGTCATTCCACAAATTACCACGTCTCCTTTTAGGTCTTCGGCTATTCCATAAGCCTCATCATCTCCTAAGCTACCAAATTTTCTATACCATCGCACATTGCCTCCCGCACCCAATTTGGCTATAAAAGCATCCGTTCCGGTGGTGTCGTTTTTTACATATCCAGTAACGTAAAAACCGTTGCTATAAATGGACCGGATTACATTGTATCCATCTTCAATACTATCTCCCCCAATGGTTCTGGTCCAAACTACGTTACCATTTTTATCTGTTTTAAAAATCAACGCATCGGCATTGCCACTTCTGTATGAATTGGTGGTTCCGGCCACAACAAAACCTGAATCGCTGGTGGGGGCAACTGCCCAACCAACCTCATCTCCTGTGGAGCCATACGATTTTGACCAAACTATTTGACCAATTCCATTGGTTTTTACTAAGTAGGCATCTTTTTTTCCTGAACCATAGCTGGTAGTATAACCCACGGTAATAAAGCCTCCGTCTAATGTAGGCTCTATGCCATAACTGTTCTCTGTGCTGCTTCCGCCATAACTTCTTTCAAACAATGTTTGCTGAGCAAATGAAACTGATGAAATAAAGATGAAAGCCAACCAAAATGTGATGTATCGTTTATTCATTTTTTTAAATAGAATTCGCGTTAAATAAAAATTAAGCCCGCAATCTAAAGATTATTTGAAAACCTTGATATTCTTTTTTGTAATAGAATTGCCAATTTGTTGTGAAAATGCAAAAAAGTAGTCGGTTTGTTATTGCACCTCTTCTATTGAAACGAATCTTTGTGTTAATGATGACGCATATCCGACAAACTTTTCCAATCTGTTTTGATAGCCTGTTTCGGCAATGTAATTACCGTTTTCATCCAATTCTTTTTGTGTGTAATGCGACTCAAATTTGTTGGGTGAAATAACTGAAAATTGGCCTAAATGAAAAATGATTTTCTCAAAAACAGAGCATAGTTGCATGGTTGGTATCCTACCACCAATGCCGCTGCTCACTCCAACCATGGCAAACACTTTGTTGCTGTATAGCGGTGCATGATGGTTGCCGCTGTAATGATTGACCAAGTTGCTCAATTCGGGTGTCATCATCCAGTTATATTCCGGACTCAGAACGTACACCAAATGTGCTTTTTGCCATGTATTTAAAAGATGTTTTTGAAAATTCGTTGGATTGGTTTCATCTATTTCGCCGCCTGAAAAAGGCAAATCATACTGTTGAAAATCCACAATTTCAACTTCATCATTTTGTAGTTCATGAAGATTTTTTATGGCTTTTGCCACACGAAGGGTGTTGTTGTTTTTTCGGCTTGTTCCTGATAAAATAGCTACTTTCATGCGTTGCTTCTCAAATATTTGCTAACGTATTCAACATTTTTAAGATTTCTGGCCATATCAACAAAATGAAACCAGTTTTTGGGTTTGCTTTCCACCACCACACCGCTGGCCGTGTTCCAAACCTGCACAATATCCTTTAACCCATGATTGCGTTTGGTTTCAAACCGATAATGTGCGTCGGTTTTAGAAATGAGTTTCCAATATTTTTGATTGCCCAATTCGCCTACTTTGGAACTAAATTTTTCTTGATTCCAATTTTCGGTTCCTATCACCGTATATTTTTGTTTGCGTTTAAGATATTGTTTTGCATCAAAAATGGTTGCCTCCTCAAAAGCCAATCCGTGCCAAGCGGCCAACACCAAGCCAATGCCAATGGCAATAACCAAAGCCCACTTATAATCCAATACAAAAAAGGATGAGTCTGCACCGTATCGCAAAGGGGTGTCTCTCAAAGAAACCAGTGCCCAGCAAACCGGAAATGACAACGCACTCATTTTTATAAGATTTAAGGCGTTTGCCACAAATTTAAACCATGTTTTTCCGCTCATCTTACAGATTTTTTAACAACAACTTATATGCTTCTTCTGTTTTATTTTCATGCAATAGTTTTTTGGCTTGAGCCAATGCCTCAGTCTTTTTCATTATTGGTGTTTCAGCCAACTCATCAGGTGTTGCTAATTTTTCCATTTGGCCAATTTTGCCTAAATCATTCCCACTCAAAAATTCCGATTTTTTTATTTTGTCGGGCAACACGTCAACCCCAACCCCAATGGTGGTAAGTGGTTTGGGAATTTCGAACAACGCATCGCCGTTGGCTCTGCAATAATAGTTGCCTCCCATGCGAGCAACCAAATCCAATTTTTGAGGAATAATGTGTCCCTTTTCGTCAATCAGCTCCTCCCTTATATGCAATTTAAGAACCTCGCATATTACCAAATTTCCGGCTCCACCGCCCTGACCCAACTCAACAATTTCATTTACCTTACACTCCAGCTGAATTGGTGATTCTGCCACACGTGCCGGTTTTACCATATCACTATCAACGGCCGTAAAACCTGCTTTCACAAACTCATCAACCCCCTTTGGATAAGGAGAGCTCGCTAAACTAACTTGCTCTACCATGGCATAGTTTACAATGTTAATAACCACTTCCGGCACTTCTTTACAATTCAGAAAAGTATCTTTAGACACCCCTGTTCTGCCGCTTCGTGCCGGAGAAAAAACCAAAATGGGCGGGTTGGCACTAAACACGTTAAAAAAGCTAAATGGAGCCAAGTTTTTATTGCCTTCTTTATCTATCGTACTGGCAAAACAAATGGGTCGTGGTCCAACAGAGCCCAACAAAAATTGATGTAGTTGTGGAATTTCTAAATCTTTTGGATTGATGCTTCGCATAAGGTCGGCAAATATAGTTTGCACCTATTTAGCATAAAAATGAAGTTTTGTTATGTGGGTATAGCGTGAAATTATATAGACCTATCCCTACTATATTTTTCAGGCTAAAGGATTACATAAATTAATCGAAATTGTAGCGACTATAGACAGGTCTTATTTTATATATTGTTTTGTACAACCCCTTTTATTCGACCCCTTCAGGGTCGCACCATACGATAACCGCATTTATCCCACTTTCAACAAAAAATAATTTTTCTTACCGCGTTGTAACAAAACAAATTTTTGTCCTATCAAATGTGATGAACCAAACATAAAGTCTTCTTTTACCTTTTCGGTATTTACAGAAACGGAGTTTTCATTTACTGCACGTTTGGCCTCTCCTTTTGAGGCAGTCATGCCACATTCTGCCATCACATCTACAATATTTTTGCCTTCAATGTTGACAATAGAACCTTGTTTTGCCCCACTAAAAACATCTAAAAAATCATTTTCTGAAAGCTGTTTCAAATTTTCCATCACGTTGTCGGAAAACAAAATGCCCGATAAATGTTCGGCTTTTTGCAACTCATCCTCGCCATGCACCCATCGGGTTACTTCTTGAGCCAAACGGGTTTGCAACCCCCGCAAATGCTCATTTCCTTTATGGTTTGCAATAAGTTCTTCAATGGTTGCTCTATCTAACAAGGTGAAAATTTTGATTAATCGCTCAGCCTCTTCATCACCCGTATTTTTCCAAAACTGATAAAATTGATAGGCACTTGTTTTATTAATGTCTAACCACACATTACCGCCCTCGCTTTTACCAAATTTACTGCCGTCGGGCTTTGTCAAAAGCGGTGCTGTAATGGCATAAGCCTCGCCCCCAGCTTTTCGGCGTATAAGTTCGGTACCGGTAACAATATTACCCCATTGGTCGCTACCACCCATTTGTAGTTTGCAGTTTTTTTGGCTCCACAAATGGTAAAAATCATAGCCTTGCACAAGTTGGTAGCTAAATTCGGTAAACGATATGCCATCGTCAATCCGGTTTTTTACCGAATCTTTAGCCAACATATAATTTACGGTTATGTGCTTTCCAACATCGCGGATAAATTCTAAAAAATGAATGTTTTTAAACCAATCATAATTATTGGCCATTTCCGCGGCATTATCCCCATCAAAATTCAAAAACTTCTCCAATTGGTTTTTTTGGCAACTCAAATTGTGGTTCAACATATCCAAATCGAGCAAGGTTCTTTCTGCCTTTTTGCCCGATGGGTCGCCCACCATTCCTGTAGCACCACCCACCAAAGCAATTGGTTTGTGGCCTGCCCGTTGCAAATGCACCAACAACACAATGGGCACCATATTGCCGATGTGCAACGAATCGGCTGTTGGGTCAAAACCTACATAACCCGTCACTTGCTCAGATGTGAGCAACTCCTCAACTCCCGGAATGCTTTGATGGTATAAACCTCGCCATTTCAGCTCTTCTATTAAATCAAAATTAGGTGCAAATGCCATTTTATTTGTTTTGGCGGCAAAAATAAGCCTCCGACAAGTTTTCTCTCAAAATTTTGGTTTTTTAAAAAAAGTAGTATCATTGCAGCTGAAAGCCGATGTTTCTATTCGGTTTCCTAATTTTCCCGATATTCATTCGTGATAAATTTGTGTAAACTACAAGGTTAATTTAAAAAATTTAAAAAAATCCGTAATCGATGTACGATATAATTTCACTTAACGACATGCTCGTTTCTGAGCTAAAAGAAATTGCTGACAAACTTAAAATCAACTCAAAAGGACTGAAAAAGCAGGACTTGGTTTATAAAATTTTGGAAGAACAAGCCATTACCACACCCGCCAACCCCGATGAGGACGAAGAAAAAAAGGCTAAAGCCAGACCTAAACCAAAACGAAAAGCTCCTAATAAAAATGAGAATAATAAGATTGAAGCGGTTAAAGTAGAAGAAAAACAACCTGCACCCGTAGTGGAAAAAATAGAAACACCAAGTCCACAAAATCAAAGTCAAAATAACACTCCGAAACAGGATGCCGGAAATTCTAAAAATAAAAGAAATAGAAAGCCGAACAAACCAAACAACCAAAACGAACAACCAAAAACCAATGAACAACCAAAAACCAATGAACAACCAAAAACCAACGAAAGTCCAAAACCTGAATTTAAAAAACCCGAACCTCAACCTATTGAGGCCGATGATAGTGACGATAGTGAGATTTTGTCGGCCATGAATAATGACGATTCGGCGAAAGCCTTTGATAACAAAAACCAACATCAACAACGAAATCCAGAGCAGCAAAAAAGAGATCAGGAAAGGCAAAAACGCAAGGAAATGCGTGACAATTTGCTGAACTACCTTGAACTTGAAGGCGTGGTTAGCACCCAGGGGGTTTTAGAAATTATTCAAGATGGATATGGTTTTTTGAGAAGTGCCGATTATAACTATCAACCTTCTCCAGACGATGTCTATGTTTCTCCTGGGCAAGTAAAATCGTATGGTTTAAAAACTGGCGATGTAGTGCAGGGTACGATTCGCCCACCAAAAGAAGGAGAAAAATATTTTGCCCTTATTAAAGTAGAGCTTGTAAATGGCATGTCTCCCGAATTGGTGCGAGACAGAGTATCGTTTGAACACCTAACTCCACTATTTCCAGAAGAAAAATTTAATTTAGAATATAAGGCCAACAATTATTCTACACGAATTATTGATTTAGTGACACCCATTGGCAAAGGCCAACGAGGCTTGATTGTAGCCCAGCCAAAAACCGGAAAAACCAATTTATTGAAAGATGTGGCCAACGCCATTTCGGCCAATCATCCGGAGGTGTATATGATTATTTTATTGATTGACGAACGTCCGGAAGAGGTTACAGATATGGCCAGAAGTGTGCGAGCCGAAGTGGTGGCCAGCACATTTGACGAACCTGCCGAAAAGCACGTAAAACTGGCAAATATTGTTCTGTCAAAAGCTAAAAGATTGACCGAATGTGGCCATGACGTGGTTATCCTGCTCGACTCTATAACCCGTTTGGCACGTGCATACAACACGGTGCAACCCGCCTCCGGAAAAATACTTTCGGGAGGGGTTGATGCAAACGCATTGCACAAGCCAAAACGCTTTTTTGGAGCCGCCCGAAATATTGAAAACGGTGGCTCGCTTACTATCATTGCCACTGCTTTGATAGATACAGGTTCGAAAATGGACGAGGTTATCTTTGAAGAATTTAAAGGTACGGGCAATATGGAACTTCAACTTGATAGAAAACTTTCGAACAAACGAATTTTCCCTGCTATAGACATTATTAGCAGTAGCACCCGCCGCGAAGATTTACTATTAGAAAAATCGGTAAATCAACGCATGTGGGTATTGCGTAACTACCTTGCCGATATGAACAGCGAAGAGGCCATGACCATGATGTTGAAGCAAATGCAAGGTACAAGAGACAATAACGAGTTTTTGATTTCTATGAATTCATAAAACAGCAACACCGTTTATCAGTGAAAAAAAGACTATTTGGTTTGGTGTTGGCATGTTTTGCCATTTCAGGCTCGGTGCATATTTATGCTCAGAATGCCGAAGTGGTGATGAACAAATCTTCGAGAGGCTCATATCCAAACGAGCCAAGCATTTGCATCAACAAAAAAAATCCGGCAAGAATAATTGCAGGTGCCAACATCAATTATCATTTTTTCTCAACTGATTCGGGAAAAACATTTTCCAATTATTTCTTAAAAAGTCCCTATGGCGTTTATGGCGACCCAGTATTGCACAGCGACATTGACGGGAACATTTATTTTGCCCACCTATCACAAACAGCGGGTAAAGACAAAAACTACGGATGGATTGACCGTATGGTTGTTCAAACGGCCATAGATGGTGGATATTTGTTTAACGATGGTGGTTTTGCAGGACTAAATGAGCCAAAAGTGCAGGACAAACCGTGGCTTAGCACCGATGATTATTCCGACAAATACAAAGGTGATGTTTACCTTACTTGGACAGAGTTTGACTATATAAACAGCAAAAAAGACAAATACCATAGCCGTATCCGGTTTTCAAAATCCTCAGATAAAGGTCAAAACTGGAGCGATGCCATTACCATCAGCGACTCTGTGGGCGATGCCCTCGATGACGACCATACCCTCGAAGGTGCAACAACTGCGGTGGATAAAAATGGAACTATTTACTGTGTTTGGGCGGGTCACAACAAAATTTATTTCGACAAAAGTGCTGATGGCGGAAAAACGTGGGGTAAAGACAAAATAATTTTCAACCAACACAGTGGCTGGGTTATTGATATCCCACATACCTTTAGAAGCAATGGAATGCCGTTTTTAGCCATCGACAACTCCAACGGACCAAACAGCGGGAGGTTATATTTAGTGTGGGGAGATGACTATTTGGGGGATGCCGACATCTTTTTTTCATATAGTGATGATGGCGGTAAAACATGGGTTGAGTCAGAAAGATTAAATCTTGATGCCGTTGGCAATGGTAAAAGCCAATATTTGCCCAACATAGCTGTTGATGCCACTTCTGGACACATTGCTATGGTATATCTTGACCGCAGGAACAGCGAAAACAATTTTTTTAATGATGCCACTCTAAGCTATAGCACAGATGGTGGAATAAGTTTTTCCGAGCATAAACTAAATACACTTTTGGGGCCAAGCTCAGGCCAACAATCGTTTAGCGGCGACTACATTGATATTGATTTTCATAACGGCCAAATTGCCGCCATTTGGACAAACAATTTGTCAGGCAAGCCAGTGGTTTGCAGCCAGGTTTTGTTTGAGAATGATTTAACAACTCTGCCGGCCATTGTGCAGCCCAAACAAACTCAAATTTCATCCTCTCTCGAAAAAAAACAATTTATTATCTGCGTTGGTTCCACAGGCAAAACACACATAAACTATAAACTTTACAGCAAAAATATTTTTGGCAAAAAGAAACTAAAGAAAACGGAGGATTTATATATAAACCACAAACCCGAGCTTGAAGCACACAGCGAAACCCTCTTAATTTTTGGAAAAAAACAACGAATTGAAGTAGAAATTTGGCGAGAAGAAACGGGTGAAAATCCCGTATTAATAAGCACAATAAGAAGGAATTGATTTTTAATGTTAAAACACCGTATTTTGCGGACTATTTTTTAAAAAATGGCAGTTAATAAAAACGAAGAAACAGGAGTAATAATGAAAATCCAAAAGCATTCAGGTTGTTTGCTTATTGTGATTGGATTGGCGATGTTGGCATTTTTACTTTCAGATGCAATTGACAAAAGGTTCAACTTATTTGGCAGCACCAGCAATATTGTTGGCGAAATTGCTGGAGATAAAATATCCACACAAGATATTGATGCCGAATTCAACAACCTGAAAGAACTTTATGGTGGAAATTATGACGACAAAACCCTTCGAGATGAGGCATGGAAAACTCTGATTCAGAAAAAAATAATTGAAACCGAACATGCCAAATTAGGCTTGGTAACTTCTGGCGAAGAGTTGAAAGATGCCTACTTGATTCATACAGATCCATTTGTAAAAAACAGAATGGGTGGAAGTGAGCAGTTTGATATAGCTCAATTTAAAAATTATCTTGAAACAACACTGCGGGACAATGATACTGCAAGACGTAAATTTCTTGAAATCATTGAAAATCCGTTAAAAGATATGCGACAAGGTCAACGCTACGAAGAGTTGGTTGCGGCCAGTGTTTATTCAAATAAAATTGATGCCAAATACGACTTCAACAAAGAAGCAAGAAATGTGGGTGCCCAAGTGGTTGGTTTGCCATACACTTCCATTTCTGATTCAGCCATTGAGTTTGATGATAGTGATTTGAAGTCATATATCTCTAAAAACGCCAAAAAATATGAGCAAGAAGAATCGAGAGATATAAAATTTGTTGTATTTAACGTGGCTCCATCGGCCAAAGATTCGATGGAAGCAAAAAAACGTGTGGGCGAGGTTTACCAAAGACTTGCCGAGAAAAAATCAACCAAAGAAGATAGTATTCTTGTGATGAAAAACCACACTGACCGTCCGTTTACAGGTATGTATTTGGGTCATGGAGAAACGGGACTGGCCGCCAATATAGAAGACCTTTTATTTTCTGCCGACACCGGTCAAGTAATTGGACCCATTTTAAATGAAAACAGTTTTGGCGTGTATAAAGTTACCGGATTTAAAAACGACTCTGTAGCATTTATGCGTGCCCGCCACATTTTGTTTCCGTTCGGCGAAAACAGCGAAACTGAAGCTGCCCAAGCCATGGCCGACATTAAATCTGGCAAAAAATCGTTTGAAGAATTGGCCTCAAGAAACGTGGACAATACAAAAAATACAAAAGGCGATTTAGGTTGGTTCAAAAAAGATGGATTCAGCGACAATATTCCATCTGATGTCAAGAATAAGGTATTCGCCTCATCAGTAGGTCAATATTTCGTTGTAAAATCGAACAAAGGAGTGCATTTGGTGCAAGTAACCGGCGGCCCAACAACAAAAACAGTTCAGTTTGCTGCTTATGAAAGAAGTATTTCTCCAAGTGGCGAAACTCACAAATCAACTTCCAACAGAGCAAGCGAGTTGCAGTATAAAGCCTCTTCGTCAAAAGAAAGTTTTGAAGATTTGGCTCAAAAAATGAATTTGTCATGGAACAAAGGCGACAAGATTTCGCCCAAAAATCCGGCCATTCCAGGTTTGACAGAAATTGATGACATTGTGAGATGGTTGTTTTCTGACGATACAAAAGTGGGCAGCGTTTCGAATGTAATCCGAAATAATAATAAATATATTGTGGCCATTTGTTCCGTTATCAGAGAAGAAGGAACTCCAAAAGTTGATGACATCAGAGAAGTTGTTACGGCAGACTATATAAAACATAAAAAAGCCGAAATGATTGCAAAACAAATTGATGAGGCTTTGGCAAAATCGAAAGATGCAGAAGCTGTAGCAAAAGCGTTGAATGTAACCGTTACTCAAGTTCCTGCATTGAGATTTAATAGCAATGAGGTAATGAACATTGGTGCCGAACCAAAACTTGTTGGTGCTGCTTTAGGATTAAAAGCAGGTGCTATTACCGAGCCTATTGAAGGAACGGGTGGAGTATATGTTGTTTGGGGTGTAGGTGATGTAAATGTGGGCGACCCGATGGATTATGATGCAAAACTTACAAAAGAAAAAATCAATCAACAAGTATCAGGAGGTTTGAGAGATAATGTTGTAAATGCCCTCATGGAAAATGGCAACATTATCGATAAAAGATATAAATTGGGGTATTAATACCCCAATTTATATCTTTATTAATCATCAAGTTGTTTCATAGCTACTTCCCCAAAAATCTTACCTTTGCCCAGCAAATTCAAGATTTTTGATGTCAGAAAAAATTACAGTTTCAATTGCTAAAGGAGATGGTATCGGCCCTGAAATCATGGATGCTGTTATATCCATTTTTGATGCCGCCGGAGTTTCGCTCAACTACGATTTCGTTGGTATGGGAAAATCCTACTATGACAAGGGGTTTAGCACTGGCATGACCCCAGAGGCAATGGAAAGTATTGAAACCAACGGAATACTCTTTAAAGGCCCAATGGAAACCCCAAAAGGCCAAGGGGTAAAAAGCATAAACGTTACAGCCCGAAAAATTTGGAGTACGTATGCCAATAGAAGGCACTTTGTAACCATTCCAGGTGTAGAAACCGTTTATTCAAAAGCCGGAATTCCTATCGACATAACGGTAATTCGAGAAAACATTGAAGATACTTATGGCGGCATAGAACACATGGAAAGCAACGATGTAGCATTGAGCCGTCGATTTATTACCCGTCAAGGGTGTCAGCAAGTAGTAAAGTTTGCCTTTGAAATGGCTCGAAAAGAGGGTTTCAAAAAAGTTGCCTGCGGGCATAAAGCCAACATTATGAAACTGACAGATGGCCTTTTTTTGGAAGTATTTTATGAAATAGCAAAAAACTATCCGGAAATAGAGGTATCAGATATCATTGTTGATGCCTTGTGCATGAAACTTGTGCAACGACCTCAAGATTTTGAAGTTGTTGTTCTTACCAATTTGCAGGGCGATATAGTGAGCGATTTGTGTGCCGGATTGGTTGGCGGTTTGGGCTTTGCCCCATCCACTAATGTGGGCGAGTGCATATCTATTTTTGAAGCGGTGCATGGCACTGCCCCCGATATTGCCGGTAAAAATATTGCTAACCCAACCTCTTTGTTGTTAAGTGGAATAATGATGCTTCGGCATGTTGGCTTACTAAAAGAGGCTGCCAATATTGAGGCCGCTCTTTTTTATACCATTGAGCAGGGGCAGCACACCGGAGATTTTGGCAACCGCAATTCTGCAGCACTCAGCACCACCGAATTTGCAAATGCAATAATCAATAATCTTGGAAAACAACCATCAAACAAAGTGATGCGAGAAACGGACGACTTTGCAGAATATCACAAACCACATCGACCTCAAAAGCAAAAAGTAATGGTTGGCGAACCATTTACCAGCGAAATAGAAGGAATTGACATCTTTTTTCAAAGTGAAAAACATGCCGAAGACTTGGCAGTTGCGATAAAAGCCTTGTTGCCAGATTATTTGCAATTAATATCTATAACCAACAGAGGAACCGTGGTGTGGCCAGGTGGCTCCTTATTTACCGAGTGTAGCACCGGTTATGGAGCAAGAATAATGGGCAAAAATGTTAACAAAACCGCCTATTGGAATTTTGTCAGCCATTTGAATCAGGCACTTGATGTATCGAGTACGGAGTTTTTGTATTTAATCAATAACAAACGGGCTTATTCCTTAGGACAAGGACAGATTGGCTGATGAAAAGAAATTGCACATGAGCAAAGGGTCTGACATATTGCAATATTTCAGGCTTCGACGGATTATTATTCCGTTGCTCATTGGTGGTATCGTTTCTTTCTATCTCATTTTTTGGAACGGAGAAAATGGTTTCTCCAAATCCAACCTCAACTCCATTTCGTGGCAAGCATCAGCTGGTATATGGCTTTTCTTTGCCGCTGTACTGTTGGTGTTAAGAGATTTTGGCTATATGATTCGGCTAAGAATTTTGAGCCACCGACAACTTACTTGGAAACAATGTTTTCAAATAGTAATACTTTGGGAATTTGCCTCTGCCGTTTCACCCGGAGCAGTTGGTGGAACTGCTGCCGCATTGCTTATCATGGCCAAAGAAAAACTATCGGTGGGCAAAAGCACCTCCATTGTTTTAGTTACCTCCTTGCTCGATGAGTTGTATTATCTTATTATGGTGCCGATTGGCATTTTTTGGTTTAGAAATACCACCGTTTTTCCCGATTTGAATATTGACTGGATTTCGAACCAAGCTTTACCCCTTTATTTCTGGGGAAGTTATATTTTTCTATTTATATGGACCGCCTTTTTGGCATTTTCGCTTTTAGTAAAACCCAATGTAAGCAAGATAATTATTCGTTTTTTTGTGTCACTTCCGGTCTTAAAAAGATTCAGAAAAAAAGGTCTTTTGTTGGCCGATGATTTAATTCAATCCTCCTATTTGCTCAAAAAGGAATCTTCTACTTTTTGGTTAAAATCTATTGCCGTAACCTTTATCATCTGGTCGAGTCGCTTTTTAATTATCAATTGTTTAATTGAAATGGTTCAAAATCATACGCTCGTTACCCATTGGGAAATATATGGCAAACAACTGATTATGTGGATATTGCAAATGACTTCCATCTTTACCATTGGTGCCAGTGGATTTGCAGAGATATTATTTAAAAAGTTTATTGGGTCGTATGCACCGTTTGAATCTGTTGGTCCTTTAATTTTGATTTGGAGAATGCTTACGTACTATCTATACCTGATTTTAGGGTTTATAATTTTGCCTATTTGGTTAAAAAGAGTGGGGCTTAAAATTTCTCTTCCAAAGAAAAAATCAGGGTAAAATCAGTTTTAATTTATCCGCATTCAGCGGCTTCTCCAGCAGATGAATATTTGGGTGGATGCCTTTTGCCATTGCTGCCAATTCCCGATTATATGTAGCCGTTAGCAGCACCAGCACTGGCATTTTGGCTGTAGCTTTCTCGATATATTTACCAAAAAATTCAAGTCCACTCATTACAGGCATCTGATTATCGACCAGAAGGACATCAATATCTTGTTCGTTTTTTATTTGCTCTAATGCATCTACCGGATTGCTAAATATTTGCACAGGAGTGTCTATTCCGGCGGCTTCCATTAGTTTACACGAAATAAACGAATCAATTTCACTATCGTCAATCAGAAAAATGTTCATCGCTTAGGCTTGGCTTGTGCCTCAAAAGCATCCAGTTGATTGGGTATTCTCAACTCAAAACTAGACCCCTCTCCGAGTAAAGAAACAACAGTAACCGTTCCCTCCATATTTTCAACTGTTTGTTTTACCAAATAAAGGCTAATATCTTGGCTCGTGCCTTTGGTCATTATTAAATCAAACAACCCCGATAGCTGGCCGTTTTCAACACCCATACCGTCATCGGTAAAAATAATTTTTACTCGGTCAATGTCGTCAATTATTTCGATATCCAAATTCAGAAGGCCTTTTTGCGGGTTTATTTGTTCTACAATGTGCATCAGCATATTGCTAAACGCAAGTTGCATTCTAAACTTGTCGTTGTAAAAATCGGTATTGTTGTGGTTTTTGATATTGATTTTAATTTTTCCAAAATCCTGAAACACAGATAATGCTTCGAGTGTGGCCTGTATTATTTTATCAAAATCTATTAGGCCAAATGCTTGAACTGGCTCATTGTTTTGATAATGCTCTATAATATTGCGAAGCTGCAAATCTATTTGCAAAATACCTTTTTCAATTATTGACCAATAGTCGGTATCTGTTTCTGATTTGCTTTCCATCTTGGCAATTCTAACAATACCGTGCATGGAAACAAGTGTGCTTCTCATTTCGTTTGAAGACTTGTGCACATACGAATTAAGGTCTTCAAAGGCTTCTTCTAATTCTTTTTGATAAATCGAAATTTGTTTTCGTGCATCATAAATTTCGATGGCTGAATATATCGTTCTACGAAGGTCATGCTCATTCCACGGTTTACTCAAAAATCGATATACTCCGGCTTTATTTATGGCATCCTGCAAAACAGTTTGGTCGGCAAAACCCGTCAGCATTATCCTAATTTTGTCGCTGTGGGTTTCTAAAATGCTTTGAAAGAACTCAACACCAGTTATTCCTCGCATTAAATAGTCGCTGACAATAACCTTTATTTGAGGAAACTCATCCAGTTTTTCCTTTCCTTCTTGTGCCGAAGTGGCGGTTATTACATTAAAATCTCGGCGAAATATGGCTCGAAAGGCCACAATATTGGGGTCTTCGTCATCAACATAAAGTATGTACTCTTTATTGTTATTCAACTTTTTCCTTTTCCACCTTTATGGGCAATTCTATCACAAATGTAGTACCCTTTCCCTTTTCTGATTCAACAAATATATGACCATGATGCTTTTCAATGATACCATAACTTATTGACAATCCTAATCCTGTTCCTTTTCCTACCTCTTTGGTGGTAAAAAACGGATCAAAAATACTATTCTTTACTTCCTCCGGCATCCCACTTCCATTGTCGCTAATTTTTATCACAACCCAATCATCTTTCTGTTCACTTCGTATGGTAAGAATGCCTTCCATGCTTTTGGAATGTTTTTCCCGAATGGCATCTATGGCGTTGTCTATCAGGTTCATAAATACTTGATTTAATTTTCCCAAAAAACAGTCGATATGCGGTATTGAACCCAGTTCGAGGTGAACTGAAATTCCATTTAACTCACTTTTTAAAATGGCTACGGTCGATTTTAGGCCGTTGTTTACATCGGCCTGTTGAAACTCATCTTCATCTGTTCGGGAGAAATTCTTGAGTCCCGTTACAATTTCGGCAGTTCTTTTGGCTCCTTCTTCAATGCCATCTAAAAGCTCGTTCATTTCATTGATAGAATAGTCAATGTCCATCTTTTTCTGTTCTTCAATGATGGCCATCAATTCGCTATCACCCTTCTCTGAAGCTAACTTATTGTATTTATCCAGTATTGAAAGCACATCGGCCAAATCTTGCCTAATCGGTTTTACGTTGGATGAAACAAAATTGATTGGATTATTAATTTCATGGGCAATTCCGGCAGTCAAATGCCCTAAAGAAGCCATCTTCTCAGCCTCTACCAATTGACCCTGCGTTGATTTTAGGTTATCTAATGTTAATTTTAAGTCCTCGTTAATTATTTGAAGTTCCTCGGTTCGTTCAGTAACTTTTGATTCTAATACTGCGGATTGATTGTTTATGAGTTCATGATTTTTTTTCATTTCATTGAGCATGGCTCTTTGAGATTCTTCCCGTTCTACTTTTAAGATATTAATGCTATTAGCTAAGGCGAACGCTAAAAGCAAGGTTTCTAAAGCAGCACCAATGGGCATTGCATAGATAGTTATAAAATGATACGGTAATACATTTGCATCTTTTAGAACATATAGTATTACACCAATTAAAAACACCGACCAAGCCACAAGAAGAAATTTTGCTTCTTTTTGCTCCCATCTAAGGAGTATGAATGACATGTAAATAACCAATAATGAAGCCGCCAAACCTATAATTCTAACAATAATTGATGAAAGGGTTATTTCTCCCATAATAGCGAGCAAAATGCCACAGCTGCTCAAGACTATTACGACCCAAAATATATATATTGACCACTTGAGGTAGTATTTTAAATTCAGAAATTTGAATACGAACCACATACCAAAAATGATTGATAATAAAGGAAAAATAATACCAGAAATATTTGAAAGTACACCGGAATTAGGCCACAGATATTTTCCCAAATAACCGAGCAAAGAACCTTGCCCGAGCATAAGGAATAATATATTTATTACGTATAACAAATAATCTTGAGTTCTAAGTGAGAAATAAATGAAAAGATTATAAAAAATCATTACTAACATAATTCCGAAAAAAACTCCAAAAAAAGTTTCAGCCTTTTGCCTCTTTTGCAGAATTTTCGGTGGAGTATTGACATAGATTGGTATTATTAATTCATCGCTGCTTCTAATCTTAAAATAGATTTCTTTTGATTCTGATGGCAATATTCTGAACTCAAAAAGTGCCTTTGCATCTTGAAATTTTCTCACTGAAAAAGGTTTCATATCTGAAAACGTTTCGACATGTTCATCAACATAAAACTCTATAAAATCAGCATTCGGCTGACCAATTTCAATCATAAGTCTATCAAAATCGGTTTTGTTTCTAATGTTAGTTTTGAGCCAGATGGTTTTTCTGATAAATCCAAAATTAAATACGGAATTGTCAAACCTACTAAATTTTGATTCTGATAAATTCTTGAGATTTTCAAGACTCATTTCATTTGTGGAGTCGATAAAATATAAAAATTGGTTACAGACAATTTTTTCAGGACTCTGCGTTCCAACAATCAACTCGGAACCGAGTAGTTTTAGTGAGGAACACCAGAAAAGAAAAAGGGTAAATATCCTAATGTTCATCTGTAATGTTTAAATCCGTACGAAATGTCAGTTTCAGCTCTAAGTCGTTTATTTTAAGTCGTTTTGCCAAATTTTTATTTTTCCTTAGTTCTTTAATAAAGTTCATTTCTTCTTTTGCAGAAGTGGTAAGTTTTGTACAATCTTCAATTAATACAACTCTTGCTATATAGTCTTTTGTTGGATATTCAAAATCTCCATGATTGCCAAATTGCCTTTGAATTCGAAAACCAGCCGGTTCGAACAAAAACATACTATAGTCAGATGCCAAACCATATAATCTTTTTATTTTAAGTTGTGACAAAATTGCAATGGAACTATTTACGAGCACCCAACTTATACCAAAACCTTTGATTTTTTTTGAATTCCAAAGTCCGCATTGTTCTCCGGCTCCAACTTTCAGGTTCTTGGTAATTTCCAGGCTAACCTTTTCATCAAGTTTAGAAACACCTGCCTCCATCGGCAATTCAGTTTTTCCATCAGCTTTATGGATTCGAATACCGGCCAGCATTTCCTTTTCACGTAGGGCAACCACACAATAAACATTTGGATTAAACATCCAAGTTGGATTGCTGGAGGCCACCGAGGTAACACCGTAGTCTCTTAAAACATTTAGATGTCCCTCAATATATTCAGCACAAAAATTCGGAAAATCAATTGCCCGAAAACAGACAATCTCAAATGAAATCTCAACCTCATTTAATGTCAAAATGTCTATGTTAGGTTCAGTTTTCAATTTTTTACAAAAAAGTGCTGATTAATATTTCTCCTTAAAGAACGAACCCTAATGTCATTCCCTTTGAACAACCTAAAAAGGAAAATTTCACCTACTCCCCCCTCTATATTAAGCAATCGTTTGAATTGCTCTCGCAGGTGTTTCAGTTCTTCCGAAAACTCCTGTAGTTCAGGGTCATTGTTGCTCGAAACATATCGACTAAATATAAATGTTGAAGGGCTAATAGGATGAAACCCTAAATTCAGTTGGGTAGCTTTGAGCCAAACTCGTTCAAGTGCTCTTCCTCCTTCAAAATATCCTTTATGTCCACCATAAGGCATGGTTATGAAACCGATACGGTCGGCTTCTTTGATAGCTTTGGTCATAAGAGTTTCCATTCCAGTACCAAGTTTATTTTTTCGAAGATATTCAGCAACCTTACTGTCACGAGAGACAACCAGACCTGCTCTTTCTGTTTCAGTAATATCTATTGTTCTAAGGTCTATACCATCTTTCGTTTCTTCAGCTTCTTTGGTGGTCCAACGAATTTCTTTAACAAAATCTGAATGCCCACGTTGAGTTAACAGTCTAATTCGCTCAATTGCACTCAAAACTTTACCTAATTCTATTATTTCACTCCCTTCCACCCAACTCAATCTTGCTCCTTCTATCGTAGTGCAAATTTTCTCAAGTTTTAAATAGGTTTCCTCTGGTATAGGTAGCATCTTTCCCAGTGTTCTGTTGCAGCCCCGTTGGTCAATGAATTCTGCTAAACATTCTGAGTCCCTTATTTTTTCATTTTCCGTAAAATCAAAAAATCCAACCAAATTTCTATTGTTATATTTAAACTTAAACTCAGCCTTTATTCCCCTCTTGGCCGATTCTTCCAAAATATTTTGGGTGGCGGCTCCAAACCCCACCATGGTGCCTAAATGATCGAAATCAAGAAACGAGTTAGACAAAGAAAAATCAACAAACATAAAGAGCCTGCCCTTTTCCCACAGCCATTTCCATGGCTGCATATTCCCCCCGGATGGTGCTTTATGTGCTGCCTCTACCAATTGTTTTACTGAATTCATGGCAATGGAGGATGGCACTTCCGGTAGGTGCATTCCAGCAATTTCTATCATTTTCTCAACCGTCAATTCTGGAATATTTTCAGCATCGGAATATAGGTTGGTATTATCTTTTATCCTCTCCCCAACCTCCTCAAAATCGTTATAATATCTTCCTGAAAGCACTTCACTTCCTAACAAAATTCGTCGGGCAACGCTGGTTACCAACCCACCTCCAAACACAACTGAACTGCCTAATTGTGGCCAGGTAGTTATAGTTTGCTCAATCTCTAACATAGAGGCACGCAATAACACAGAAGTATCCTCAATACCAATCATGTCGAGCATATATGGCACTTTTTCTTCGTTGGTTTTTAATGTTTTTAATAGGTCAACGTCGAGGTTTTTTACCAAACCATGCAAAATAGGTCTGTCTGGCTCTAAATCAAATCGTTCTATATCAAGCATTGCCCTATCGTTGGTTTCCATTACCACCGGAATGCCTAACTCCTTTGCTCTATTTCTTGCAATTATTTTGATGTCCAAGCCATCACATTCCTCCACCAATAGGTCGAGTTTGCCTCCTTCTATAAAAAATTGATCGATATTTTCATGGGTAATTCCGCCTTCATATACTTTAACGTTGAGGTAGGGGTCTATTTCTGCAATTTCGCGAGCTGTGGCAATGGCCTTATTTATTCCCAGATTTTGAACACCGCATCTAATTCTGTTTAAATTGCTTACCTCTATTTCGTCGTAGTCTGCCAAACGAATTTCGCCAAATATCCGCTCCATGGCCATTGTAATTGCTACTGCATTGCCTACTGACAAACCAATAACCCCGACCTTTTTTTTTCCCAGCTCTTTTTGTTGTTCCGATGTTATTTTGTACTGATTTCTGTTTGTTCTGACGGTATAAAAATCATCTTTACCTAACAAATGAACAAGAGTATTCAACCATGGATAATAAATCCAGTTGCCAATTTCGGCTGCACTCCTACCATGTAAAAATTCCGAGACCTTTTTATCTAACAAGTCTGGATTTTCCTTAAATTTTATCCGTGGATAATGGCATTTTACCAACTCTTTCAATTGCCCCTCTATCGTGTCTTTTATCACGATTCCATCCCTCCCCCCCAGCCTTTTTACTTCTAGTAGCAAAATTTCTTCTCGGTTGCAATAATCTTTAGACTGAAAAATTACTGCTCGATAACTATCATTCAATATAGGTAATATTTTCCGCAATATACACGGTTTTAAGCAATTAATGACAAAAATAAAAGGTCTTTCATTCAATTTAGAATCAAAATCGTTAACATAATTCGTATTTCTATTGCTTCTTTTGGTTCAAACGTTCAGTTTTTTTTGGTAAAAAAGGTTTTTTTTTGATAAAAGTTTTTATTTTTGTGGTGGTACTTTTAGCATAGGTGCCATTGTTTTACTCTACTACTGTATTATGTTTAATGTTAAAAAAGTTATTAATCATGGCTACTAAAAACATTTCAATCCTTTATTTGGACGACGAAAAAGAGAATCTAACTTCTTTCAGTGCCAATTTCAGACGAGAATTTAATTTGTTTGTTGCCAGCTCCATCGAGGAGGCTTATTCTATTATTGAAAGCAACGAAATACACGTTGTTTTGAGTGACCACAAGATGCCTCATATTACCGGAGTTGAGTTTTTTGAAACACTTAGCAAGACACATCCCACCATTGTTCGCATACTTCTTACAGGTTGTTCGGATTTGGAAATTGCTGTTGAAAGTGTAAATCGCGGACAGATTTTTAAATTCTTATACAAACCTATGGATATAGGTTTGGTTAAAAAGACTATGATTTTGGCCTACGATAAATACATGGCCGACAAAAGAAACCAACAAGAAGTTATTGACCTTATTGAGACTAACGAAAAATTGGAGTTTATGCTCCGCCAAAAACTCATTAGTTAGTCGAACATAACTCTTCAAATAATTTCATACCAATGCACCCTCTGGGGTGGCATAGATGATGGTATGGTTTGAAAATTGTTTCGCCGTTTGGTTTTAGTTGTTTTTAGTCAGCAATATTTCTTTTTGCAGGGTTATTTTTGTAAAAACTTTAGATTTTGGAATTCGAAAAAACAAAACTTGGATTTTCCCTTGGCGACCCGAACGGAATTGGCTTAGAAATTTTAATTAAAGCATTTGAAAACGGTACGTTGTTTAAACACTGCATTCCCGTTCTTTACTCCCCAATTTCAGCATACCGCCATTATGAAGCTTTACTTGAAACCATATCTGTAGAACATAAAATAATAAGAGATGCCGATAATGCCTCAGAGGGTACACTAAATATCCTTGAAATAGAACCTTCCGACTACATACCAACACCCGGAATAGCCACCAAACAAAGTGGTGAGTTAGCTATTGTGTCTTTATTGGCTGCGGTGGAAGACATCAAAAAAGGAAAAATTCATAACATAGTTACACTGCCTATTGACAAAAGCAACACCCATTCTGAAAATTTCAGATATGCAGGGCACACCGACTTTTTGGCCGATACTTTTGGCACAGAAGACTACATGATGCTTTTGGTAAATGACAGCTTTAGAGTAGGGGTAGTAACCGGACATATACCACTTGAGCAAGTTTCGAGCAAAATAACCAAAGAGCTGTTGTCAAAGAAAATTGACATACTCTATCATTCTCTACAATTTGACTTTGCCATAGATAAACCCAAAATTGCTGTTTTGGGATTAAACCCTCACAGCGGAGATAATGGACTAATTGGCAGCGAAGAACTGGAAGTAATAAAACCGACCATAGACAAATATATTAGAGAAGGAAAATTGATTTATGGTCCTTACCCCGCCGATGCTTTTTTTGGAAAAAAACTAAACGAACAATTTGATGCGGTCTTGGCCATGTATCACGATCAAGGTCTTATTCCATTTAAACAGCTGGCATTTGACACCGGAGTAAATTATACTGCCGGCCTGCCCATTGTGAGAACCTCACCCGACCATGGCACCGCTTTTGACATTGCAGGAAAGAACTTAGCAAAGTCAGATTCGTTGGTAAATGCCATATTCATGGCGAAAAGAATATTCCGTAATCGTCTTGATTACAACGAGATAAACAAAAATTTTTTAGACTTCAAATTTCACAAAAGAGAGAAATTTAGCATTGGAGTACCCAACCTAAAATAAACTATATTTTATTGGCAAATAATTTTACCTTTGCCGACCATTTTTGCAAGAGGGATATGAAGCAAAGAGATTTTGTTTTGCAATTTGGCTCCATAAAAGAAGGGAAGCATCAATTTGAGTATCATCTCACAGATTCTTTCTTTAAATTTATTGATGGCAGCCTTATTACCAATGCAAACGTGGTTGTTCTTTTAGAGTTTGAGCGTTTTGTTAACCACCTACAACTCAAATTTGATTTGAAAGGATGGGTTGAAAAAGAATGTGATGTTTGTCTTTCAACAATCCAATATCCGATAAAATCAAGTCAAACCTTGTTGGTTAAAATGAGTTCTTCGCCAGAAGAAGACGAGGCCGAAATTGTTTGGCTTCCTTTAGATGCCCACGAAATTGATTTAACAACTCATCTGTATGATTTTGTTGTACTTTCAATTCCAATAAAAGTGGTTTGCAAAGATTCGCTCAATAGAAAAGAATGTGATAAAGAAATAATTAAAAAAATGTCATTCAAGGAAGATTCAGCCGGAAACGAAAATCATCCAGAATGGCAAAAGTTAAAAGATATATTTAAAAATTGAAAAAATATGGCACATCCCAAGCGTAAGATTTCGAAAACCCGTCGCGACAAGCGAAGAACTCACGACAAATTAGTTGCCAAGCAATTAATTAAAGACCCAAAAACCGGGGAGGTTTCTCAATATCATCGATTGAATTTGGAAACCGGAATGTACCGAGGAAAACAGGTTTTAGAAGTTAGCAGCGAAGCTTAATCTATTAGCAGTCATACGGCCTAAATGAGAATAGGACTTGACGCAATGGGGGGAGACTTTGCCCCCGAGCAAGTAATTCGTGGGGTTATTTCTGCTATGCAGCAGGACGACCTAAGTGAGGTACATTTTGTTTTAATTGGCGACCAACCAGAGTTGGAAAAACGCCTTTCTGGTGTTGAAAACAATGGTCGGTGGTCGATTATACCCAGCACCGAGGTTATCGGTATGGGGGAGCATCCTACACGTGCCATTTCGCAAAAACGAAATTCAAGCATAAATATCGGCCTAAAAATGCTGGCCGAAGGTCAGATTGACGGTTTTGCAGGAGCTGGAAACACAGGAGCCATGATGGTTGGGGCTCTTTACACGGTTAAGGCAATTGAAGGTATTTTAAGACCCTCATTAACCACATTGGTTCCCAAAACCGATGGCACCAGTGGGTTGATGCTCGACGTTGGTGCAAATGCAGATGTGAAACCAGATGTTTTGGCACAATTTGCCGTTTTAGGTTCACTATATGCAAAACATGTTTTGGGTATAGAGCAACCCAAGGTTGGCCTTTTAAGCATTGGCGAAGAAAAAGAAAAAGGAAATCTTGTGAATCAGGCTGCATACCCCATGCTTGAAGACACAAAAAACATCCACTTTATTGGCAATGTAGAAGGTAGAGATTTATTTTCTGACATTGCCGATGTAATTGTTTGCGATGGCTTTACTGGAAATATTGTGCTAAAAACCTGTGAGGGATTTTTCTATCAATTAAAAAAGAGAGGTATAAACGATGAGTTTCTCGACCGTTTCAACTTTGAGATGTATGGCGGAACAGCAATATTGGGCGTAAACAAGCCTGTTATTATCGGACACGGCATCAGCAAAGCCAATACATTTGTGAACATGATTCGGTTAACAAAACAAGTTGTTTTATCCAACTTAATTCAAAAAATAAAGGCATCTCTTTAATTTCTACTATTTTTACCGACTTAAAAATTTGCAATGAGTAAACTACGAGCGGCAATTACGGCAGTTAACGGATATGTTCCGGAAGACGTTGTAACCAACTTCGATTTAGAGAAAATTGTTGACACCACCGATGAATGGATTCGTGCCAGAACAGGAATAGAAACTAGGCACATCCTTAAAGGAGAGGGTAAAGGAATTTCGGCAATGGCCATTCCTGCAGTAGAAGGCCTTTTGAAAAAAAGGGGTATATCTGCCAAAGAAATAGATTTACTTATCTGTGCGTCCGTTACTCCTGATTTAATATTTCCGGCCACAGCCAACATTATTTGTGACAAATTAGGAGCAACCAATGCATGGGGGTACGATTTAGCCGCTGCCTGCTCCGGATTTATGTTTGCACTGGAGACTGGTCGTCGGTTTGTAGAAAGCGGACAATATAAAAAAGTAGTCATAATTGGTGCCGACAAAATGTCGTCAATTATTGACTATGAAGACCGAAATACCTGCATTATTTTTGGCGACGGTTGCGGAGCAGTTCTGTTAGAACCAACCCAAGAAGAGTTTGGCATTATGGACAGCATTTTGAAAGTTGATGGATCGGGCGTTGAGTTTTTGCATCAAAAAGCTGGAGGCTCTGCCATGCCACCCTCCCACAAAACTGTCGATGAACGTTTGCACTACGTGCACCAAGAAGGTAAAACGGTTTTTAAATTTGCCGTTACCAATATGGCTCAAGTTAGCTACGATATCATGCAAAGAAATAATTTGAGCAGCGATGACGTAAATTGGCTTGTTCCGCACCAAGCAAACAAACGGATTATTGACGCTACAGCCGACAGAATGGGCTTGCCGGCCGAGAGAGTAATGGTAAATATTCAAAAGTATGGAAACACTACTTCTGGCACGCTACCATTATGCTTGTGGGATTATGAAAAACAACTTAGAAAGGGCGACAACATAATTCTTGCCGCATTTGGCGGTGGTTTTACGTGGGGTGCAATATATATTAAGTGGGCCTATAACGGCTCCTAAAAAGATAATTCCGGTTTACAATATTTTTTACTTAATTTGAATTATGGATTTAAAAGAAATTCAACAACTCGTAAGACTGATTTCAGCATCAGAGGTTGATCAATTAGAGATTAACAACAAAGATTTCAGCATAAAAATCAAAAAAAATACAGGTAAAGGCCAGTTTGTTTCTGTTGCCGCTGCTCCTCAAATTCAGATACCACAGGTTGCTACAGCACCTGCGGCACCTGCTGTGGCTGCCGCCCCTGCCCCATCAGCTCCAAAAGCAGAAGAAGCAGTGGTAGGTGTAGAAATAAAATCACCCATGATTGGCACGTTTTACCGAAGTTCATCGCCCGACAAACCACCTTTTGTGCAGGTAGGTGACGAAATAAGAGTTGGTCAAACACTTTGCATTGTTGAGGCCATGAAATTGTTCAATGAAATTGAGTCTGAAATTTCGGGCAAAATTGTTAAAATTTTGGTTGACGATGCCTCACCGGTGGAATACGACCAACCTTTGTTCATTGTAGAGCCAAGTTAAATATGGGGTTTCCCCGACTTTTTTTAACAAAAGAGGTTTAAAATGTTTAAGAAAATATTAATCGCCAATCGAGGTGAGATAGCGTTGAGAATTATCCGTACCTGTAAGGAAATGGGTATAAAAACCGTTGCCGTTTACTCAACAGCCGATAAAGACAGTATTCATTTAAAATTTGCGGATGAGGCAGTATGTATTGGCCCAGCCCCAAGTTCAGAATCCTATTTGAGCATGCCCAACATTATGGCTGCTGCCGAAATTACCAATGCTGATGCCATCCATCCTGGCTACGGTTTTTTGTCGGAAAATGCAAAATTCTCTGAGCTTTGTCGTGAGAGCGGCATTAAGTTTATTGGTGCATCGCCCGAAATGATTAATGCCATGGGCGACAAGGCAAATGCCAAGGCCACCATGAAAAAAGCCGGAGTTCCGTGCGTGCCGGGTTCTGACGGATTGTTGAGCAGCTTGGAAGAAGGAATTAAATTGGCCAACGAAGAAATAGGCTATCCGGTAATAATGAAAGCCACTGCCGGCGGTGGTGGTCGTGGAATGCGGATTGTTTGGAACGATGAAGAATTTGAAAATGCTTGGCACAGTGCCCGTAAAGAAGCGGCTGCCGCATTTGGAAATGACGGAATGTATCTTGAAAAATTTGTTCAAGAACCCCGCCACATCGAAATTCAGATTGCCGGCGACCAATATGGAAAGGTTTGTCATTTGAGCGAACGTGATTGCTCAATACAACGTCGGCATCAAAAATTAATAGAAGAAGCACCCTCACCCTTTGTTACCGAAGAACTTCGGCAAAAAATGGGCGATGCAGCCATAAAAGCTGCAAGTGCCATCAGCTACGAAGGCGTTGGAACTATCGAATTTTTGGTTGATAAAGACAGAAATTTCTATTTCATGGAAATGAATACCCGTATTCAGGTAGAACACCCTGTTACAGAAGAGGTTATAAACCATGATTTGATTATGGAGCAAATTAAAATTGCTGCCGGAATACCTATTTCAGGTAAAAATTATTTGCCTCAAGGACATAGCATTGAGTGCAGAATCAACGCCGAAGACCCTTTCAATAATTTTATGCCAAGCCCTGGTTTAATATCTATTTTACACAAACCGGGTGGTCATGGTGTGCGGGTGGACAGCCACATTTATGCTGGCTATAAAATTCCGTCAAACTATGATTCGATGATTGCAAAACTAATTGTAAAAGCCAATACCCGCGAGGAGGCTATTACAAAAATGCACCGTGCATTGAGCGAATTTGTGATTGAAGGCATCAAGACCACCATACCACTTCAAATGAAGATTATGGAGGACGAAGATTTCAAAGCAGGCAATTTTACCACTAAGTTTATGGAGACTTTTAAGTTTTAGTCTGCCT